>NZ_WXYH01000238.1:0-1330 GCF_009872365.1 Rhodococcus sp. T7 | reverse complement strand
CACCGATATCCAACCGCACCGGGAACGCACTGGTGAACCACCCGACCGTCCGCGACAGATCCGCCCCCGCAATCACCTCCTCCTCACGGCCGTGACCCTCGAGCTGTACGAGCGCAGACGTCTCGTCGATACCGCGTTCGCGACGCCACTGAGCGAGAGCGAGAGCAAGCGCCGCGAGAAGTCCGTCATTGACCCCACCCCCGAACAGGCGCGGCACCGTAGTCAACAAGCTATCGGTTACGTCAGCCGGTAGGTCCACCCGAACCTGCTCGACCGTCGGGCCTACATCAACGGCTGGATCGAAGGCACGCGAGCCGAGCATCGGATCCGATCCCTCGAGCACGGACTGCCACAACGGCAACTCCGCCGCTCGTACCTCGGACTGTGCCTCCTCTAACAATGCGTGTGCCCACCGACGCATCGAGGTTCCCACGGGCGCCAAGCTCGGCGATTGCCCTGCGTCAATCTGAGACCATGCGATTGCGAAGTCCGGGATCATGATCCGCCACGACACCCCGTCAACGACCAAGTGATGCGCGACGATCATCAATACTCCAGCCCGAGCAGCTTCCCCTGCCGTCGAAGAGAAGTCGAACCAGACGAACTGCAGCACCACGCCCGAAGCCGGATCCAACCGATCCAACGCTGCATCAAGTTCCACTGACGAAAGGTCCGTGAGTTCGGCATCGGCGATACTCGACGTCACCGGAACGCGTCGAATCAGCGAATCAACGTCGACTGCGCCGCGCGGTTCTGCGACAATGCAATACTGCCCGAACTCATCACGGGACAGTCGACTCCTCAGCGCATCATGTTGATCAACGACCGCCGCGATCGAGTCGACCAGGGTGGACCGGCTGATGCTCAGCGGCAAGCTCAGTGTCATTGTCTGCGTGAACCGGCCGAAACCGCCCCCGCGTTCGATCATCGAATGCCCGATCGGCGTCAACGGCATCGACCCCACACCGCCACCGGCCAACTCCTCGAGCACCACCGCCTCGAGACCTGCAGTCAACTGAGCAATCTCAGCCAAGCTTGCAACAGTCTTACGCTCGAACACATCCCGTGGTGTGAATGCAATGCCTCGAGCCCTCGCCCGCGACACCAACTGAATCGCGACAATCGAGTCTCCACCCACAGCGAAGAACGAATCATCCACACCGACCTTCTCGACCCCCAGCACCTCGGCGAACAGGCCTGCGATAACCTTCTCGGCCTCCGTAATCGGAGCCCGGAACGCCGAGCCACTGAGAAACACCGGCGCCGGCAACGCCTTCCGATCCAACTTGCCCGACGCATTCAGCGGCAACTCCCCCAACACCACAAACGC
>NZ_WXYH01000237.1:0-1340 GCF_009872365.1 Rhodococcus sp. T7 | reverse complement strand
CGCGGCAACATGTTCCGCCAGGTGCAGCAGCGGTGGCTCGAATGGCAGAAGCTGTTCCTGTCGATCATTCCGTTCCCCGAGATCTCGGCCGCCCGGGCGATGCCGATGGCCATCGACGCCGTGCCCAACCCGGAAATCCACAACGGTCTCGCGGTGCAGATGATCGACGAGGTTCGTCACTCGACGATCCAGATGAACCTCAAGAAGCTGTACATGAACAACTACATCGACCCGGCCGGGTTCGACATGACGGAGAAGGCGTTCGCGAACAACTACGCGGGTACCATCGGCCGGCAGTTCGGCGAAGGATTCATCACCGGTGACGCGATCACCTCGGCCAACATCTACCTGACCGTGGTCGCCGAGACCGCGTTCACGAACACGCTGTTCGTCGCCATGCCCGACGAAGCCGCCGCCAACGGCGACTACCTGCTGCCGACCGTTTTCCACTCGGTGCAGTCCGACGAGTCGCGGCACATCTCCAACGGCTACTCGATCCTGCTGATGGCCCTCGCCGACGAGCGAAATCGCCCACTGCTCGAACGCGACCTGCGGTACGCATGGTGGAACAACCACTGCGTCGTCGACGCCGCAATCGGTACCTTCATCGAATACGGCACCAAGGACCGCCGCAAGGATAGGGAGAGCTACGCCGAGATGTGGCGTCGCTGGATCTACGACGACTACTACCGCAGCTACCTCATCCCGCTCGAGAAGTACGGCCTGACGATTCCGCACGACCTGGTCGAAGAGGCGTGGAAGCGCATCACCGACAAGGGCTACGTCCACGAGGTGGCCCGGTTCTTCGCCACCGGTTGGCCGGTCAACTACTGGCGTATCGATGCCATGACCGACAAGGACTTCGAATGGTTCGAGCACAAGTACCCGGGCTGGTACTCGAAGTACGGCAAGTGGTGGGAGGAGTACAACCGGCTCGCCTACCCCGGTCGCAACAAGCCGATCGCGTTCGAAGAGGTCGGGTACCAGTACCCGCACCGGTGCTGGACCTGCATGGTGCCGGCCCTCATCCGCGAAGACATGGTCGTCGAGAAGGTGGACAACCAGTGGCGGACCTACTGCTCGGAAACCTGCTACTGGACCGACGCCGTCGCATTTCGTGAGGAATACCAGGGGAAGGCCACTCCGAACATGGGACGGCTCACCGGGTTCCGTGAATGGGAGACCCTGCACCACGGCAAGGACCTCGCCGACATCGTCTCCGATCTCGGTTACGTCCGCGACGACGGCAAGACCCTGGTCGGTCAGCCGCACCTCGATCTGGACGACCCGAAGAAGATGTGGACCCTCGACGACGTGCGGGGCAACACCTTCCAGAGCCC
>NZ_WXYH01000236.1:0-1353 GCF_009872365.1 Rhodococcus sp. T7 | reverse complement strand
GGTTGCGTCCATGAAGATGGTGTACGAGCTGGGGATCGGAAGTACCGGCGTGTCGTAACCAGAAGATAGGCGGTCATCGCGTGATTCTTCGGGAGAGCTACCAACTCCACTCGACGAAAGAGCACGCGATGACCACTGCCCACGATATCGACCTGCAGCAGATCTTGACCGACCGCCTCACCGGTGCGAGTCCCGACCTGCTGCGCGAGTTGCTGACGATGTTCATCCATACCCTGATGGGCGCCGAATCGGACGCGCTGTGCGGCGCCGGCTACGGACAACGCTCCGACGAGCGCACCAACTCCCGTAACGGCTACCGACACCGCGACTTCGACACACGCGTCGGCACACTCGACGTGGCGATCCCCAAGCTGCGGTCCGGCTCGTACTTCCCCGACTGGTTGCTTGAACGCCGCAAGCGGGCGGAGAAGGCCCTGACCTCGGTGGTGGCGACCTGCTACCTGCTCGGAGTCTCGACCCGCCGGATGGACCGGCTCGTCGAAACGTTGGGCATCACCTCGTTGTCGAAGTCGCAGGTGTCGGTGATGGCCAAAGACCTCGACGCGCAGGTCGAAGCGTTCCGCAGCCGGCCGCTCGATGCCGGACCGTACACGTTCGTCGCCGCCGATGCCCTCGTGCTCAAGGTGAGAGAGAACGGACGGGTGGTCAACGTGCACACGTTGGTCGCGGTCGGCGTCAACGCCGACGGTTACCGCGAGATTCTAGGCGTGGATGTGACCTCGTCCGAGGACGGCGCCGGCTGGCTCGCGTTCTTCCGCTCCCTGGTCGCCCGCGGTTTGAGCGGGGTCGGGTTGGTGACCTCCGACGCTCACGCCGGGCTGGTCGCGGCCATCGGCGCGACCCTGCCGGGCGCCTCGTGGCAGCGGTGCCGAACCCATTACTCGACGAACCTGATGGCGGTGACCCCGAAGGCATCGTGGCCTTGGGTGAAGACGCTGCTGCACTCGGTCTACGACCAACCCGACGCGGATTCCGTTCATGCCCAATATGATCGGATCATCGATGCCTTATCGGAGAAGCTGCCGAAGGTCGCCGACCACCTCGACGCCGCACGGTCGGACCTGTTGGCATTCACCGCATTTCCCAAGCAAATCTGGAAGCAGATCTGGAGCAACAATCCGCAGGAACGCCTCAACAAAGAAATCCGCAGACGGACCGATGTGGTCGGGATCTTCCCTGATCGCACCGCCCTGATCCGGCTCGTCGGGGCGGTCCTGGCCGAGCAGCACGACGAGTGGATCGAAGGGCGTCGCTATCTCGGCCTGGACGCGCTAGCGCGCTCCCGCAACGACAAGCCCACCGACAGCACCACCGGGACCACCGGGACCACCG
>NZ_WXYH01000235.1:0-1358 GCF_009872365.1 Rhodococcus sp. T7 | reverse complement strand
TCACTCACGGCGATGATCTATCTCAATCTCGGCGGAATCGAGGTAAAACTGCCCACACAAACGTAAGGAGGGGCACATGAGTTCGACTGGGGGGTCGGTGGGGAGCCGGGTGGCGGAGCATCTGTCGATGCTCGCTGCCGCCGTCGACGGGTTGCTCGAAGCCGGGTTGGCGTGGTTGTCGGATGGTGATGTCGTCGAGATGATGCGCGGGCTGGAGCGGTCGCTGCGCCGCGCGGAGGCGGTCTCGCACCGGTTGGTCGTGGAAAGCGTCGAACGCTCGGTCTCGGTGAGTCTCGGGTACACGTCGCCGAGGAAGTTCCTGATCGACGTGCTCAGGATCTCGGGGGCGGATGCGTCCGCCCGAGTCACCGCCGCCCGCGAACTGGGGGTGTGGCACACCCTGGCCGGCGATCCGATGGCACCGGTGTTTCCGGAAACCGCTGCGGCACAGCGCGACGGCGACATCGGAACGGATCATGCGCGGGCGATCGCGAAGGTGATGCGCAAGATTCCGCACGCCGTCGGCAACGACGCGGTCGCCGACGCCGAGGCCGTGCTGGCCAGGTTGGCGCGAACGGGAACCCCGGAGGACGTGGAGCAGGCCGGGCACCGGCGCGCAGCGCAACCACGACGCGTTCAGTGCGGTGTTCCGGGCGCTGCTCGAGTCGGGAGTGCTGGGCAGGCACCGCGGTCTTCCCGCCACGGTGATCGTCACGATGACGCTCGAGCAACTGGAGAAGGCGGTCGGTGGTCTCGCCACGACGGCCAAACCCGCTCGGGTTCCCGGATTCTCGGTCATATCCCATGCTGAACCTGTAGGGATTCGGTGCGCAGGGCAACCGATATCGCCGAGTTCCTCACGGCGCGCCGACGGATGACTCGGATGGCAGATCGTCGTCTCGAGCGCAGAGACGACCCATAACCGGTGTCCAGTGGACGATTCGATGCTCGGGTACGAGTTCGTGGACGACGAAGGGGTCGAGGGCGAAGAGTCGTGCTACCGCTTCGGATGTGTCGGACTCGACGAGGATGAAGGCCCCGCTGTCGTCGGCGTACGGGCCGCAGGCGATGACGGTCTGGTCGTCGACGAGACCGGCAAGCCAGGCGCGGTGCGCGGAGCGGTGTGTGTCGCGGCCTGAGGCGGTATCGGCTGAGTAGGTGTAGTCGACGACGAACAGTGGCATGGTTCGGCTCCTTGGCAGTGGGCGGCGTTCCTGATCGGTTCCCCGCTGAGCTGGGTCTTCAGGTTTTCGTCCGCGGTGTAATGGGGCGTCCGGGTGGCGGGTGTCTGCGGGAAATGGTCAATCTCCGGGGCGGACGGTCGAGGGTCGATTCGTCCGGCACGCCGAAGTGTTGAG
>NZ_WXYH01000234.1:0-1361 GCF_009872365.1 Rhodococcus sp. T7 | reverse complement strand
GCTGCTCACCGCCCACCAATTCCGGAGCAACACGAGCTGAGGGGCAACCGCGGTCCGTTTCCGTCAGGTGCGCTCAGCAGAATCGTGCCGCCCCTTCACAGCGCCGGTTCCGGCGGTTGAGTGCCCGGGATGCGGGCAGTCACGTGGGGCAGTGCGACGAAAAGCGAACAGCCCCATAAGTCCTCGCCCCAGGTAATCGGTGGGGTCGATCCACTACAACGGAAAGAAGGTCAGGGCGCGTCGCTGCAGGGCACCACGGGTCGCCATCGGGCGTGATCTCGTGGGGACTAGATGCGCTCCGCGGGGTCGAAGGGTCGTCGACGCATGAGTAGTTCGCAGTTTCCGCAACACCGATCGGGTACCTACTGGGAGGAGCAGGTTCCTCGCAGGGAACCCGCGAGCCTCGATCTGCTCGGTGAGTGTCGGATACACGCTCAGTGAGCGGAAGGTCGGCATGGACGCGGGCGTTGGTGGTCGTCTCGGTGGTTTTCCCGGCCAGGTGGCACATCGACGCCCACCGGTCAGGGCGGCTGCTGGGAATCGTCATCCGCGTCATCGTGCACTCCGCCGGGCCGTGCTCTGCAGCTGTTCGGGGTCTGATGAACGCTCGGGTCTGACGGCATGCCGTCCGTCCGGCGATCGCACCCCGACCATTAGGTGCGTCGGATCCAGGACGAATCCCGGCCGGTAAGGGTGAGAAGCGGGGCGTGCCGCTACGCAATGTTCCCCGAGACCGTTTCCGGATTCCAGGTCGAGACGGCCCAGATGACGACGATGTCGAGTGCGATGATCACCAGCGACCACACCGGGTAATACGGCAGCCACAGGAAGTTCGCCAGAATCGAGATCGCGGCAACGATGATCGCCGATACCCGAGCCCATCCGGCGCCGGTGAACAGGGCGAGGCCGACGATCGCGACGAGCGCGTCGAGGACGATGTGGATCCAGCCCCAGGTGGTGAGGTCGAACTTGCAGACGTAGTCCAGCCCGGCAACGAACACTTCGTTCTCGGCGACGGCGGCGATGCCCTGGAAGAACTGGATGATGCCGACGGTGACCATGATGACTGCCGCCGCCATCGAGGTGCCGCCCGCGAAGCGTTGTTCGGTCGATGGATACTCGGACACGGCTGTCCCCTTCCCCCAGCTACGGTTCATTCGATACGACGATTGTCCGCCGCCGCGTGGTGCCCTTCGTCCTCGCTACGCGCGCGAGCGCGAGTCGTTCGCCATGCGCGCCGTCAGCCTGCGCAAGCGCGAGGAATCACGGGGCAGAACCTTTTTGGGCTCATCCCAATCGGGGGTGTAGGAGTTGGGGTCTGAAGCCGCCGGTCTCGAGCAGGCTTCGGGCGATGTAGTTGG
>NZ_WXYH01000233.1:0-1365 GCF_009872365.1 Rhodococcus sp. T7 | reverse complement strand
TGAATCGCCCCGGGTCTGTCGGAGGCTCTCAAACCTGTGAAGGATGGAGAGCATGGCAGCACCACGGAAGTACAGCGTTGAGCTGAAGGAACGAGCAACGAGGATGGCGGTCGAGGCCCGCCAGGATCCGGCGACGCGGCCGGGAGCGCTCAAGCGGATCGCCGATCAGCTCGGTGTGCATCCCGAGGCGCTCAGGACCTGGGTCAAGCAGGCCGAGGTCGACGGCGGCGTGCGCCCGGGCACCACTACCAGTGATGCCGAACGGATTGCCCAGTTGGAACGGGAGAATCGCGAGCTGCGGCGGGCGAACACGATCCTCAAGCAGGCCTCGGCTTTCTTTGCGGCGGAGATCGACCGCCCACAGCGCTGATCGTGGAGTTCGTCGCTGCTCACCGCGACGAACACGGAGTCGATCCGATCTGCGCGGTCTTGCGCGGTACGGCCGCCCAGATCGCTCCGTCCACGGTCCGAGCTCACCTGAGCCCCCAGCGAACCGAATCGGCACGTGCGGTGCGTGACCGCGAGGTTCTGTCCCGGATCCGGGGTGTTCATGCCGACAATCTCGGGGTGTACGGGGCCCGCAAAGTGCACGCCAGTCTGAAACGAGAAGGGATGTCAGTGGCCCGGTGCACCGTGGAACGATTGATGAAAGCCGATGGGTTACGGGGAATATTACGGTTGAAAGGGCGGAAGACCACGCACGCTGACGGGGCCGAGACTCCGCGGCCGGCGGATCGGGTCCAGCGGCAGTTCGTCGCCGACGCGCCCAACACGTTGTGGGTGGCGGACCTGACCTACATTCGCACTCATTCGGGGTGGGTGTACGCCGCGTTCATCCTCGACGTGTTCTCCCGGATGATCGTCGGTTGGCAGGTTTCGACGTCGATGCGTACCGACCTGGCCCTCGACGCCTTGGATATGGGGTTGTGGGCTCGCCGACGGGTCGGCCAGGACGTCGCCGGATTGATTCACCATAGCGACCGCGGCGTGCAGTATCGAGCGGTGCGATACACCGAGCGCCTCGACGAGTGTGACGCAGTGTCTTCTGTTGGTTCCAAGGGAGATTCGTATGACAACGCGATGGCGGAGGCGTTCAACTCGTTGTTCAAGGCCGAGTGCATTCGCAATCCCGTGATGCGCCCGCACGGGGGCTGGCGAGGCCTTGGAGACGTCGAGTGGGCGGTCGCCGAGTACATCGACTGGTTCAATCACCGCCGCTTGCACGGCGAGATCGACCACGTCCCACCCGCAGAGTACGAGACCGCCTACTGGTCGAATCACACGGCGGCCGACTACCGTGAGACACCGGTCCTCGCTGAGGCCGGAACCAGATAGCCGAGCCTCCGTAGAACCCGGGGCGATTCA
>NZ_WXYH01000232.1:0-85142 GCF_009872365.1 Rhodococcus sp. T7 | reverse complement strand
CCGCATACATCCCCACCACCATGTCCACCGACCGCCGCACCGCCACACCCACCGACGACTCCGGCCCCACCCCCACCCCGATCAACCACCGCGCCAACCGATGCACCCGCGCCGCAAACTCCCCATACGACAACACCACACCCTCGAACACCACCGCCGGCGCATCCGGAGACCGCACCACCTGCGCCTCGAACAACTCCACCAACGTCGAACTCGGCACCGCGTGCGACGTCGCATTCCACGACCCGACCACCAACCCCCGCTCACCCGCCCCCAGAACCTCCACATCCCCCACCGCAGAATCCGCACCCCGCGCGAACGCCCCCAGGACCCGGACGAACCGCTCCCCGAATCCCACCACCGTCGCCCGGTCGAACACGTCGGAGGCAAACGTGAACGATGCGGCGATGCCCGCTGCCGGCCCCGTCGCGTCGTACTGCTCGGTGAGCGTCAACTGCAGATCGAACTTGGAGACACCGGGTTCGACGTCGACGGTTTCCACCGTCAGTCCGGGCAGGGTCACGTGGACCGGGGTGGTGTTCTGGAACTCCAGCAAGATCTGGAACAGCGGAGAGTACGCGGTCGAGCGGGTCGGTGCGACCGCGTCCACCACGCTCTCGAAGGGCACGTCCGCGTGTCCGAACGCCGCTAGATCCGCCTCCCGCACCCGGGACAGCACGTCGGCGAACGTCGCGGCGGGGTCGACGGCTGTCCGCAGGACCAGGGTGTTGACGAGCATCCCCACGACGTCGTCGAGTGCTTCCTCGCCGCGACCGGCGATCGGCGTCCCGATCGCGACGTCTCCGGTCCCGCTCAGCCGCGCGGTCAGCACCGCGAGCGCCGCGTGCATCACCATGAACATCGTGGAATCGTGTTGCCGCGCGAGGGCGAGAAGCGCCCGGTGGTCGTCCGCGGGCACCGTGAACCGGACGACCCCGCCGCGGAGCGCCCTGTCGGCGGGTCTCGGTCGGTCCAGGGGCAGGTCGATCGCGTCGGGGAGGCCGGACAGCGTCTGCTTCCAGTAGTCCACTTGCTCCGACATCACGCTGCCGGGATCGTCTTCGCTGCCGAGGGCGGCCCTCTGCCAGAGGCTGTAGTCGGCGTACTGCACCGGCAGTGGCCGCCAGTCCGGCGACTGTTGCTGCGCCCGCGCCGAGTACGCGACCATTAGGTCGCGGGCGAGCGGTGCCAGCGACGCTCCGTCCGCCGCAATGTGGTGCACCACGAGCATGAGAACGTGGTCGTCCCGGTCGGTCCGGAACAGGGCGCCGCGGACGGGCACGTCGGTGCTCACGTCGAATCCCTGCGCGGTCAACTCGGCCAGTCGGGCGCGCAAGGCCGCCTCGTCCTCGACGGTGCTGGGCTCCAGATTCGGAATCATCGCGCCCAGTGGCAGGATCACCTGATGCGGTCCGTCGACGGACGCCGGATATACGGTGCGCAACGATTCGTGTCGTTCGAGGATGTCTCCGACCGCGGCCCGGAGTGCCGCCACGTCGAGGGTTCCTTTGAGGCGCAGCGCCATCGGGATGTTGTAGGCGGGCGAGGAGGTGTCGTACTGGTTGACGAACCACAGCCGCTGCTGGGCAAGTGAGAGCGGGATCCGGTCGGGGCGCTGCTGCGCGACGAGGTCCGGGCGGCCCGAAGGCCTCGCGTGCGCACTCCCGATGCGTTCGGCCAACGCCTCCACGGTCGGCGCCTCGAACAGGGTCCGCACCACGAGTTCGACGCCGAGTGCGGCATTCACACGTGCGACGACCCTCGTCGCGGCGAGCGAATTTCCGCCGAGGTCGAAGAAGCTGTCGTCGAGACCGATTCGCTCCACACCCAGGACGTCCGCGAACACCCGCGCGACGGCCTGCTCCTCCGCGGTGGCAGGAGCTCGGAATTCGGCGGTGGTGGACAGGAATTCCGGCGCGGGCAATGCGGCTCGATCGAGTTTCCCCACCGGTGTCAGCGGCAACTCGTCCAGTATCACGATCGCCGCAGGCACCATGTACGTCGGCAGTTGCCGTGCGGCGTGGTCCGTCAACTCGGTCACGGTGAGGGGCTGCCCGGCGGCGGGCAGCACGTACGACACGAGCATCGGGTCGCCGGACGGTGCCGTGCGCTGCATCGTCACCGCGGTCCGCACCCACGGATGGGTGTGGAGGACCGTGTCGATCTCGCCGAGTTCGATGCGGAAGCCGCGCACCTTCACCTGGAAATCACTGCGGCCCAGGTACTCCAGTGTGTGGTCGGGTCGCCACCGCACCACGTCCCCGGTGCGGTACATCCGGTCGCCGGGGCCGCCGAACGGGTCGGCCACGAAGCGTTCCGCCGTGAGCGCCGACCGGCCGTGGTACCCGCGGGCGAGGCCGTCACCGGCGATGTACAACTCCCCGGCCACGCCGGCAGGCACCGGCATCAGCCGCTCGTCAAGGACGACCTCGCGGAATCCGCGGAGCGGGCCACCCAGCGTGACTGCGCCGTCCGGGGACAGCGGCACGCTGATGTTCGACATGACGGTGGCCTCGGTGGGCCCGTACGCATTCGACAGTCGGCGGCCGGGCGCCCACCGCTGCACCAGTTCCGGGGAGCACGCTTCGCCACCGAACACGACGTCCCGGAAGTCGGAGAGTCCGTCCGGCTCGATCGTGCCGAGCGCTGCGGTGGTGACGAATCCGTGAGTGACGTTCTCCGACTGCAGGAACCGGGACAGTTCCTGGCCGCCGTAGATCGTGGGCGGCACGATCACCATGGTCGCCGCGGCGGCGAACACGTGCAGGTACTCCGAGACGGACGCGTCGAAACTCGGTGTGGAGAAATGCAGAATCCGGGAGGATTGCGTCGCACCGGATCGGGTGAGTTGCTCGGCTGCAAAGTTGTCCAGGCCGCTGTGGGTGACCACGACCCCCTTGGGCCTGCCGGTCGAACCGGACGTGTAGATCACGTACGCCGGATTCTCCGGGCGGAGCGGCCGAACCCGGTCGGCGTCGGTGACGGCGGACAAACGCCGACTCGCACAGTGCGACCGGAACGCGTCGTCGTCGAGCACCAGCCACGGCACCGATCCGGGGAGCCGGGACCGCACGGCCGACACGGTCACACCCAGTGCGGCACCCGAGTCGTCGAGCATGTGCTCGATCCGCTCGGCCGGGTAGTTCGGGTCGGCGGGCAGGAACGCGGCCCCGGCCTTTGCGACCGCCAGCATCGACAGCACCGACTCGATCGAGCGGGTCATGCCCAGTGCCACGACGTTCTCCGGCCCGATGCCGCGCTCGATCAGGACGCGCGCCAGTTGGTTGGAGCGCTCGTCCAATTCCCGGTACGTCACGTCGATTCCGAGATACGAGAGCGCGATACCGGTGGGGTTGGCTTCGGCTGCCGCCGAGAACAATTCGGGTAGCGTGCGCCCCGGCTGTCCGGGGGCGCCGGGTACCGGCACGAGGGTGGCGCGTTCGGTGTCGGACAGGATGCCGATGTCGCCGACGACGCGATCGGGGTCGCCGGTGACCGCCTCCAGGATTCGGCGGAATCGTTCGCCGAGTCGGCGAACCGTGCCGGGGTCGAACAGGTCGGTGGCGAACCCGAGGGTCACGGTGATGCCGGCCGGGATGCCGTCGGCGTCGACGGTCTCCGCCGCGGTGACCCGGAGGTCGAATCGTTCGATCCCGGGGGTTCCGGCCGCGTCGCCGCACTCGAACAGCACCTGGACGATCGGTGAGAACGCGGGCGAATCGCGGACCGCGAGCGCCCGGACCACCTGCTCGAACGGGGCGTCGCGGTGCGCGAACGCCTCCCGGTCGACGTCGCGAACGTGACGGAGGTGCTGCGTGAAGGTCGCGTCCGGTTCGGCGCGGGTCCGGAGCACGACGAGGTTCTGCCCCCGGTCCACTGTGGCCGTCGTTCCGACCGCGACCTCCGGGGCGCCGGAGAGCCGGCTCAGCAGCACTGCCGCGGCCGCGTGCAGCACGCTGAACGTGGTGGTGTCGTGTTTTTCGGCCAGCGCCCGCACTCCGCGGTGAGTCTGGGCCCCGATCGGGACGTCGACGCGGTCGGTGTTCCCGGACTGCGCGGGCGGCCGGGCCCGATCGGACGGCAAGTGCAGCACCTCGGGCATCCCCGACAACCGATCGGTCCAGTACGCGAGGTGGTGCGCCTCGCGGCGTCGCCGCTCACCTTCGCGGGCGGTCACCTCGTGAACGGTCGCGAGCCGGGCCTGCGGATCCGCCGAGACGAACTCTTCCAGCAGTTCGACGAAGTGCCGGTGGTGCCGTCGCAGCGCCGCATCCTCGTACCGATTCGGGTTGGCCCGGAAGTCGACGAAGATCTCCGCAGGCGTCCCACTCGGGTACACGTTGACCAGGAGGTCTTCCACCGGGCCCGACGTGACGATGTGGTACTCGCCGACCAGGGGGCCGAGCACCACGTCCTGGTGGAACAGCATGACGTTGACCATGGGTCCGTGCAGTTCCGCGACACCGCCCGCGCCGACGTCGCGGCGGATGTCCTCGACACTGCACCGCTGATGACGCAACGCGCCCATCAGCTCTCGCCTGACCTGCGACACTAGGTCCGCGACCGCCCCGCCCTCGTCGACGGTGATCGCCAGCGGTGCGACGCTGACCGTCATGCCGCCGGAATTGCGCAGCAGCGACGTGGTCCGGCCGGACATCGGAACGTTCACGAGTACTTCGGTTTTCGCGGTGGCGCGCGACAGGTAGCAGGCGAAGGCGGCGATGATCGTGACGGCTGCCGCGGCGGTGGCCTGGCTGTCGGAACTCTGGATGCCGGACGCGGCCGCCTCGGACAGCAGCGCGCTCTCGACCTTGCTCCTGGCGAGCGCGGGTGCGGGCGCGTCGGCCAGAGTCGACCCGCCGATTCCCTCGACTCGCTTGGCCCAGTACTCCCGATCGGCCACGAAACGATCGGACGCCCGGTAGAGGGCGTCGACGTCGTACAGTGCGCGCAGCGTCGCGGCCCGGCTCGGATCCGGTTCACGGCCGGCGACCGCGGCCGAATACCGGTGCGCGATGCGGTTGATCAGCGTCATGGCACCGTAGCCGTCGAGTGCGACGTGGTGAATGCGGCTGTACCACAGGTAATGCGCCTCACCCACGCACAGGATCGACGTCTCGAACAGCCGATCGGCTTCGAGGTCGAGTGGGGCCTGGTAGTCCCGGTCCATCCATTCGCGCGCGGCGGCGACCGGGTCGTCGTCGCCGCGAAAGTCGACGAACTCGATGGACGTGTCGGTGGTGGGGTCCACGTACTGCATCGGCGTGCCGTCGACCTCGATGACCCTGAGGAACGGCGACTGGAACTCGCGGGCCACCGCGATGGTCTCGCGTCGCAACAGATCGATGTCGAGGTCGCCGCGCAACTCCACGTAGTGCGCTACCGAGATCGGCACCGCCGGGTCGAGTTGCTGCGCGAACCACGTGGCACGCTGCGCCGCGGACAGCGGGAATGCGTCCGCGTCCGAATTCTGTGTAGCCGGCTTCCGCGTGGCGGTCTTCCGCGTGTCTGGGGGCTTCACGGTGGTTCCTCCCCGTAAGGTATCCCCGACCGTTGACGTCGTGAGTGCGTCCGGATCCTGACTCGCGAATGCGGGAGGCGGTAGTTCTTCGCCGTCCCCCAGGTCGATCGTTCGCCGTCCACAGGGCGCACAGAACCCATCGTTGCACAGCGGCGTGGCCGCGTTCAGCCGATTCGGTCGTCGCGGCGCGGGATGCGATCGGTGTCGAGATACCTCGACAGCACCGGACCGATGACGGCGAGGGACTGCGGCTCGATCATGTCGTTGTGCCCGCAGTCCACCGGATACTCCGCGATCCGGCCGGTCACCAGCGGCCGCCACTCCTCCGCCGACCGGGCGCGGGTGGTGCCGTCGTCGTCGCCGGTCGCGGGGAAGATCAGCAGGTCGCCGTCGTAGACCTGCGGTTCGAACCGGTGGACGAGTTCCCGCGAATTCTCGTATCCGGCGTTGATCCGCTCGAGGTGCTCTCCGCGCAGTCCGGAGTCGCTACCCCACGATTCGTTGAGCAGTTGCGCTGCGCGTTCGTTCGTGAGTTCGCCGTCGGTCGCGACGACGAGGCCCAGCCCGCGGAGCAGATCCCGCATGTCGAGTTTCCCGAACAGCGGGTCCTCGCCGTTGTCGGGATAGCTGTCCATGACGGCGAGGGTCGCGACGTCGTCGCCTGCCCGCTGGAGTTCGACGGCCATCGCGTGGGCGATGACCCCGCCCAGCGACCAGCCGAGCAGGTCGTACGGCCCCTCCGGCTGAATGGCCTTCATTTCCTCGACGTACCGGTGCGCGAGTTGCTCGATCGACCGGTACTCGCCGTCCCCGCTGATCGTGGGCAATTGCAGACCGTACGCGCGGCGGTCGGCGGGCAGATAGCGGACGAGGCCCGCGTATCCCCAGGACAGCCCGATTCCCGGGTGAACGCAGAACAGCGGTCGTCCGGTGCCCTCGGTGCGCAGCGGAATCACCACCGCCAGCGCCTCCGTCACTGCGCCCTCGGCCGACGGCAGTGCGATCCTGCGGGCGAGGCCGGACGGTGTGGGATCGAGGAACATCCACTGCAACGGGATCTTCCGGTCGAGTCGCTCCTGCAGCGCGGCGACCGCCTTCGTGGCGAGCAGGGAGTTGCCGCTCCTCTCGAAGAAGTTGTCGTCGGCCCCCACCCGGTCGAGACCGAGGACCTCGGCGAACACGTCCACGATCGCCGCCTCGAGGTCGGTGGCGGGCGGCCGGAAGCGGGTGCCCGAGAGGAACTCGGGAGCGGGCAGCGCGGCGCGATCCAGCTTGCCGACCGGCGTCAACGGGATCCGGTCGAGCACGACGATCGCGGCGGGCACCATGTGGGACGGCAGCCGTTCACCGACGAGGCGGGACAGTTCCGCGGTGTCGACGTCCGCGCCGCCGACCGGCCGGACATAGGAGACGAGAAGCGGTTCCCCGGCCGGCCCGGCCCGGCCGATCGTGACGGCGAACCCGACGTCGGGGTGGGCGGTGAGGACGGCGTCGATCTCGCCGGGCTCGATACGGAACCCGCGGATCTTCATCTGGAAGTCGCTGCGCCCGACGTATTCGAGGGTGCCGTCGCGGCGCCACCGCACCACGTCACCCGTGCGGTACATCCGGTCGCCGGGGGCGCCCCAGGGGGCGGCCACGAAACGGGACGCCGTCAGACCGGACCGGCGGTGATACCCGGAGGCCAGGGCGCGGCCCGAGACGTACAGCTCACCGACCACACCGACCGGCACCGGGCGCAGCCGGGAATCGAGCACCACCTCCGCGACGCCGCGGGTGGGTGCGCCGAGTGTGATCGGGTCGCCCGGCACCAGCGCGTCGCTGATGTTCGACATGATCGTCGTCTCGGTCGGCCCGTAGGCGTTGAACATGCGGCGGCCGGGCGCCCACCGGGCGACGAGTTCGGGTGGGCAGGCCTCACCGGCCACGACCAGCGTCCGCAGCGACTCGAAGCCGAGCGGGTCCATCGACGCCAGTGCGGTCGGGGTGACGAATCCGTGGGACACCCGCTCTTCGCTCAGCAGCGCGGCCAGTTCGGTGCCGCCGTAGATCGTGGGCGGTGCGATCACCAGCGTCGCACCCGCGCAGAACGCCATGACGAGTTCGAAGACGGACGCGTCGAAACTCGGCGACGCGAAGTGCAGCACCCGCGAGCCTCGGGTGACGGCGAGGCGGTCCCGTTCCTCCGCGGCGAGGTTTGCCAGGCCGCGGTGCGTGACGGCCACGCCCTTGGGGACGCCCGTGGATCCGGAGGTGTAGATGAGATACGCGGGATGCGATTCGTGGAGCGGTGCTGTCCGGTCCGCGTCGGTGACCGGGTCCGGTGACTGCGTCCTGATCCGGTCGGCGTCCCGGACGTCGTCGAGCACGATCCAGGTCACGGCGGTGGGCAGCCGATCGCGGTGTTCCCGGACGGTCACGCCCGACACCGCACCCGAGTCGGTGAGCATGTGCTCGATCCGGTCGGGCGGATACCCGGGGTCGACGGGCAGGAACGCGGCGCCCGTCCGGGCGACGGCCCACACCGACAGCACCGATTCGATCGACCTCGAGAGGCTCAGCGCGACAGTGGTTCCCGGTCCCGCCCCGGCCTCGATCAGCCGGCGCGCCAGCCGGTTCGACGTCTCGTCGAGTTCGCGGTACGTGATCGCGCGGGTCCGGTACGACAGCGCGTCGGCGTCCGGGTCGAGTCGGACCGCTGCCGTCAGCAGGTCCGGCAGCAGGACGTTGGGCGCGTCGGGTGCTCCGCGCGCCGGGGTGAGCGCCGCGACCTCGTCGGTGCCGAGGATCTCGATGTCGCCGACCGGGATGCCGGGTTCGGCGGTGACGGAGTCGAGGATGCGCACGAACCGTTCCGCGAAACCCTGAACCGTGTCGGCGTCGAACAGGTCGGTCGCGTAGTCGATCGCCCCCGTCATGCCCGCCGGGGCGCCGTCGGTGTCGAACCGCTCGTCGAGGATGACCTCGAGGTCCACCTTCACGACCGCGAGGTCGGGATCGAGTCCCTCGACGCTCAGCCCGGGCAACCGCAGCGCGGGACTCTCGGTGTTCTGGAATTCGAGGGACACCTGGAAGAGCGGCGAGTGGGCGGTCGAGCGCACCGGGCCGACGGCGTCCACCACCCGTTCGAAGGGCAGGTCGGCGTGTGCGAACGCACCGAGATCGGCGTCGCGGACCTGCGCGAGCAGGTCGCGGAACGGCTGCCCTGCCTCGATCGTGGTGCGCAGGGCCAGTGTGCCGACGAACATGCCGACGAGGTCGTCGAGCGCCGCCTCTCCGCGGCCGGCGATCGGGGTGCCGATCGCCACGTCGCTCGTGCCGCCGAGCCGCCCGAGCAGGACGGCGAGTGCGGCGTGCACGATCATGAACTCGGTGGACCGGTGCTCGCGAGCCGCCGCCCGGATCCGCTCGTGCAGCCCCGCCTCGATCGTGAAGCCCACCCGGTCGCCGTGGAACGTCTGCTGCGCGGGACGCCGGCGGTCGATGGGCAGTTCGAGGAGTTCGGGCAGCCCGGCCAGCGCCGACTCCCAGTAGGACAGTTGCCGCGAGATCAGCGACCCGGGGTCGTCCTCCGAACCGAGAAGTCTGCGCTGCCACAGCGTGTAGTCGGCGTACTGAACCGGTAGCGGTGTCCACGCGGGAGCGCGACCGTGGGCGCGGGATTCGTACGCCACCATCACATCCCGCACCAGCGGGGCCATCGAGAAGCCGTCGGCCGAGATGTGGTGCACCACGACGGCGAGGACCCGTGTGGTCGGGTCGAGCGTGAACAGGGCGATTCGCAGCGGGACGGCGGCGGCGACGTCGAAGCCGGCCGACACCAGCCGGGTGAGTTCCTCCCGGAGCCGGCTGTCGTCCGCGACCGCGGTCGGCGGGGGCATCGGCGCCGGCGGCGGGAGGATCTCCTGCACCGGTTCGCCGTCACGGAGCGGGAATCGGGTGCGCAGCGACTCGTGCCTGGTCACGACGTCCGTGACCGCCAGCCTCAGCGCGTCCACTTCGAGGTCGCCGGTGAGCCGCACCACCATCGGAATGTTGTAGGCGGGCGAACTCGTGTCGAACTGGTTGATGAACCACATGCGCTGCTGGGCGTACGACAGCGGGATGCGGCCCGGGCGGTCCCCGGCGGTCAGGGCGGGACGGCCGGACGGACCCGCTCCCGCATGCTCGATGCGCGCGGCGAGCGTCTCCACCGTGGGCGCCTCGAACAGGGCCCGCACCCCGATGTCCGTGCCGAGCGCTGCGCGCAGGCGCGCCACGGCGCGGGTGGCGCTCAGCGAGTTGCCGCCGAGGTCGAAGAATCCGGCGTCCGCGCTGACCCGGTCCAGTCCGAGTACCTCCGCGAAGACGTCGGCCACCGTCTCCTGCACCGGGTCGGCGGGTGCCCGGTATTCGGCGGCGCCGACGTCGAATTCGGGGGTGGGCAGGGCCTTGCGGTCGAACTTGCCGACGGCGTTCAGCGGGATTTCGTCCAGAACCATGATCGACGAGGGCACCATGTGGGCGGGCAGCCTGCTCGCGAGACCGCGGGTGAGGTCGACGGTGTCGAGGGTGTGCCCGGGGGCGGGCACGACGTAGGACGCCAGCAGGGTGTCGCCGGCGGGGCCGCGGTAGGCGACGGTGACCGCGAACCGGACGCCGGGGACCGCCGCGAGCGTCGTGTCGATCTCGCCGAGTTCGATGCGGAATCCGCGGACCTTCACTTGGAAGTCGCTGCGGCCCAGGTATTCGATGGTGTGCCCGGCGGTCCACCGGACGACGTCGCCGGTGCGGTACATCCGCTCGCCGGGACGGCACGGGTCGGCCACGAACCGTGCCGCGGTGAGCCCGGGACGGCGGTGGTAGCCGCGCGCCAGTCCCGCACCTGCAAGGTACAACTCCCCGGGAACCCCGGCCGGAACCGGCTGCAACCGCGAATTCAGCACCAGTTCCGTGACACCGCGGATCGGTCCGCCGATGGTGATGCGCTCCCCCGCGGTCAGGGGATCGCTGATGTTGGACATGACCGTGGTCTCGGTCGGCCCGTACCCGTTGTACAACCGGCGTCCCGGCGCCCACCGGGACACGAGTTCGGGTGGGCAGGCCTCGCCGCCGACCACGACGTCAGCGAACAGATCCAGCCCGGCGGGGTCGAGGGATGCGAGCGCCGCGGTGGTGACGAACGCGTGCGTGACCCGCCGGTCGCGGATCAGCTGGGCGAGTTCGTCGCCGCCGAACACGGTGGGCGGCGCGATCACCATCGTCGCGGCGGCGCCGAACGCCTGCAGGTATTCGAACACGGAGCCGTCGAAGCTCGGGGTCGAGAAGTGCAGCGTCCGGGACTCCGAGTCCGCCCCGAAGCGGACGAGTTGGTCTTTGGCGAAGTTGTCCAGGCCGCGGTGCGTCACGGTGACGCCCTTCGGCATTCCGGTGGAGCCCGACGTGTAGACGACGTAGGCGGCGGAGTCGAGCGTGACCGGTGCCGTGCGGTCGCGGTCGCCAACCGGCGCCGTGGAACCGGCGGCGCACTCGGCGTCGAACGCGGGGTCGTCGAGGACGAGCCAGCGCGTGCTCCCGGGCAGCCGGGCGCGATGCTCGGACGTCGTCAGCCCGAGAGCGCATTCCGAGTCGGTGAGCATGTGCGCGATGCGTTCATCGGGATAGTTCGGGTCGACGGGCACGAACACGGCCCCGGCCTTGGCCACCGCCCACATGCACAGCACCGATTCGATCGAACGCGGAACACCCACGGCCACCGACATTTCCGGGCCGAGACCGCGACCGATCAGGGCACGCGCGAGCCGGGTGGACCGCTCGTCCAGCTCCCGGTACGACACCTCGACGTCGCCGGACGACAGGGCGACCGCTTCCGGGTCGACCGCCGCGGCGTCGGTGAAGATCTGCGCGAGAGTGCGCACGGAACCTGCCGGGCCACCC
Source organism: Rhodococcus sp. T7 (assembly GCF_009872365.1). Taxonomy (NCBI): domain Bacteria; kingdom Bacillati; phylum Actinomycetota; class Actinomycetes; order Mycobacteriales; family Nocardiaceae; genus Rhodococcus; species Rhodococcus sp. T7. Next base: position 73,705 of record NZ_WXYH01000232.1, on the reverse strand, counting down.
CGGACCGGCACCAGTTCCTCGCGTTCCCGCTCGGTGAGCAGCGACAACCGGGCCAGCGGAACGTCGGGTCCGGCACAGGCGTCGAGCACCCGCACCACCCGGTCGGCGATGTCCTCGACCTCGCCGGGGGCGAACAGGTCTGGGATGTACTCGAACTTCAGGTGCAGGCTCGCCGCCGCGGACGCGACGAGACTCAGTGGGTAGTGGGCGGCGTCGCGGGCGTCGACGCCGGTCACTCGGAGCCCGGCGATGTCGGTGTCCTCCGACAGCCCGGCCCGGTCCACCGGATACGACTCGAACACCGTGAGGGTGTCGAATCCGGCGCCGGGGCCCGCGGCGTCCCGGATCTCGGCGAGACCCGTGTAGTGGTGATCGAGCATCGCCGCCTGCTCGGCCTGCACCCGCTCCAGCAACGCGCCGAGCGTCTCGTCGGGGCGCAGCGTGACCCGCACCGGCACGGTGTTGATGAACAGCCCGACCATCGTCTCGATGCCCGCGAGTTCCGGCGGCCTGCCGGACACGGTGGCACCGAACACGACGTCGTCGCGTCCGGTGAGCATTCCCAGCACGATGCCCCACGCCGTCTGCAGGATGCTGTTGAGCGTGAGCCCGCGGGTGCGCGCGGATTCGCGCAACCGGTCGGTCCGGTCCTCGTCGAGGTCGAACACCCACTCCCGCGACACGGTCGACAGTTGCCGCCCCCGGTCCGCGGGGATCAGCAGCGTCGGTTCCTCGACCCCGTTCAGGGCGTGCGCCCAGGCCCGCGCGGACATGCCCGTGTCGCGCCCACTCATCCACGCCAGGTAGTCGCGGTAGTCCCGCACGCGGGGCAGCGGCGAGGGGTCGGCGTCCGTGGCGTACAGCGTGAGCAGTTCCCGGATCATCAGCGGCATCGACCAGCCGTCGAGCAGGATGTGGTGGTTCGTCGACACCAGTCGGCAGCGGCCGCCCCCCGTCCACACCAGCAGGAACCGGATCAGCGGAGCGGTGGCCATGTCGAAGGGGGTGGTCCGGTCGGCGGCCAGCAGCCGCTCGATCTCGGCCTCCGCCGCGTCCCCGTCCAGGCCGCTCAGGTCGATCTCCCGCCAGGGCACGGTGACCCGGCCCGAGACGACCTGCACGGCCCCGCCGTCGGCATCGTGGCAGAACGTGCTGCGCAGATTCGGGTGACGGTCGAGGAGCGCCCCTGCCGCCCGGCGCAACCGTGCCGCATCGACGTCACCGGCAAGGTCGAGAATCAGCTGGACGAGGTAGGCGTCCACCGACTCGACGGCCAGTTCGGCGTGGAACAGCATGCCCGCCTGCAACGGCGACAACGGCCAGACGTCGGTCATCGCCGGGTACCGGCGTTCGAGGTCGTCGATCGCGCTCTGGCCGAGTCGGACGAGGTTCAGGTCGGACGGGGTGAAGCCGCCGCCACCCGACCGGGCGTGCTCGGACAGGGCCTCCAGCGCCCGCACCCACAGTCGCGCGAGTTCGCCGACGTCCGCCGCCGCGATCACCCCGACGGGGAACGACCACGTCGCCGTGAGCACCGGACCGGCGGCGGTGTCGGTGGTTCTGGCGTTCACGTCGACGACGGCCGCCGCGGGCAGCCCGGAGTGCGCGGCGGCGGCGAGTCCCGCGTCGGAGAGTGGCATCCAGTCGCCGCCCGGGGCGGTGCCCGCGCCGAGTCTGCCGAGGTAGTTGAAGCTCACCTGCGGACTCGCCTGCGCCGACAATTCCCGGGCCGTGTCTTCGTCGAGGTACCGGAGAAGCCCGAACCCGATGCCGTGGTCGGGGATCGAGTGCAGCCGCTCCTTCACCGCCTTGACCGCGTCGCCGGCGGCCGGACCCGCCGCGAACGCGTCCCCCACGTCCACGCCGCCCAGGTCGAGGCCCACCGGGAAGATCGTGGTGAACCAGCCGACCGTGCGCGCCAGATCGGCGCCCGGGACCACGTGTTCCTCACGACCGTGCCCTTCCAGGTTCACGAGCGCGGCGGACGACTCGATCCCGCGGTCGCGGCGCCACCGGACGAGCGCCAGCGCCAGCGCCGTCAGCAACCCGTCCGCCACGTTCCCGTGGAACGCCTGCGGGAGCGAAGTCAGCAAGGTCTCGGTGACGGCGACGGGAAGCTGGACCTCGACGTCGGAGGTCTGGACGTCGGCTGGGGTCAGCGGCCGCGACCCCAGCGGCGGGTCGGGGGTGTCGAGCATCCGCCGCCACAGGCCGAGTTCGGCTGTGCGGGAAGGTTCCTGCGCGACGTCGGTGAGGGCGTGCGCCCAGGTGCGCATCGACGTACCGGTGTCGGGCAGGGCGGGCGCCTCACCGGACAGCACGCGGGCGCAGGCGAGGGCGAGATCGGGGACGAGGATGCGCCACGACACCCCGTCGACCACCACGTGATGGGCGACGATCAGCAAGCGTCCCGGCTCGGCTTCCGCGGTGCTCGCGAACCACACCGCCTGCACCATCACACCCGACTCCGGGTCGAGGCGGCCCGCGGCGGCGTCCAGTTCGCGGGACGCGGCGTCGGTGAACGAGTCCGCGGCACCGAGCGGCACCGTGCGCACCACCTCGGTCGCCCGCACCCATCCCGGTGGCGCGGTCGCCATGATCCAGCGGTCGCTGCGGTACAGGCGGGCACGCAGCATGTCGTGCCGGTCCAGGACGGCCTGCATCGCCGCCGTCAGCGTGGTCTCGTCCAGTTCGGCGGGCGTCGTGAACAGCGCGGCCTGCGAGTACCGCCGGAAATCGCCGTCCCGGCCCAGCATCCAGCGCACGATCGGGGTCAGCGGGAACTCGCCGACGCCGCCGCCGGGCAACTCCTCGAGGGTGATCGTCTCCTCCCCCGACGTGGCGACCTCCGCGAGTGCGGCAACCGTCTTGCGTTCGAACACGTCCCGCGGGGTGATCACCACCCCGGACGCCTTCGCCCGGGTGACCAGCTGGATCGACATGATCGAGTCGCCGCCGACCGCGAAGAACGAATCGTCGACACCCACCGTGGCGAGGCCGAGGACCTCGGCGAACAGGCCGGCGAGGATCCGTTCCGTCTCCGTCGCCGGTGCGCGGCCGAGCGACACCTGCCGGCCGTAGTCCGGTTCGGGCAGCGCCCGGCGGTCGAGTTTGCCGTTCACGGTGAGCGGCAGGGCGTCGAGCACCACCACGGCGGCGGGCACCATGTGCGCCGCCAACCGGCCCCCGACCGTGTCGACGATCCCGGCGGGGTCCAGCACCCGGCCCGCCTCGGGCACCACGTAGCCCACCAGGCGCTCGTTCCGAGCCAGCACCACCGACTGCGCCACACCGTCGCAGGCGAGGAGCGCCGACTCCACCTCGCCCAGTTCGATGCGGAACCCCTTGATCTGAACCTGGAAGTCGTTGCGGCCCAGATAGTCCAACTGACCGTCTCGGTTCCACCGGCCGAGGTCGCCGGACCGGTACATCCGGGATCCGGGGGTGTACGGGTCGGCCACGAACCGGGTCGACGTGAGCGTGAACCGGCCCAGGTACCCGCGGGACACCTGCGCGCCGGACACATAGAGTTCCCCGACCACACCCGGCGGAACCGGGTGCAGACGGGAGTCGAGCACGTGCACGCGCAGTCCGGGCAGGGCCCGGCCGATCACGGACGCCGACGCGGACGCGGCGAGTTCCTCGTCCAGCGGCAGATGGCTGACGTGCACGGTGGTTTCGGTGATGCCGTACATGTTCACCAGCGCCGGGACGGTGTCTCCGTGTCGCGCGTACCAGCGGGTGAGCTGCCCCAGGTCGAGGGCCTCGCCGCCGAACACCACCACGCGCAGCGCCAGTTCGGTGCCGCCGGCCACCCGGTCCGCCTCGGCGAGTTGGTAGAAGGCCGTGGGGGTCTGATTCAGGACGGTGACGTTCTCGTCCCGCAGCAGTCGCAGGAACGCGTCGGGTGAGCGGGTGGTGAAGTAGTCGACCACCACCAACCTGCCGCCGTGGAGCAGCGCACCCCACAACTCCCAGACGGAGAAGTCGAACGCCGCCGAGTGGAACATGGTCCACACGTCGGAGGCGGCGAAACCGAACAGCGGCTGCGTGTGCGCGAACAGGCCGGCGACGTTGCGGTGCGACACCTGAACGCCTTTCGGCTTTCCCGTCGAGCCGGAGGTGTAGATGACATACGCCACCGAGTCGGGGTGCAGGGGTCCGCTCCGGTCACCATCGGTCACCGGCAGCGGCGACATGCGGTCCAGTTCGGCCGCCGTCTCCGCGCCGTCGACGATGACGGCCGGGATCCCGCTCGGCCGGACCGCACCGAATTCGGCCTCGGTGGTCAGCACACACACCGGCCGGGCGTCGGCGAACACGTACGCGAGCCGCTCTTCCGGGTACGAGACGTCGACGGGCACATAGCCGGCCCCCGATTTCACCACCGCGAGCAGCGCCACCACCAGGTCCACCGACCGCGCGGCGGCGACGGCCACCAGGGTCTCCGGGCCCGCGCCGCGCGCGATCAGCAACCGCGCCAGGCGATTCGACCGGGTGTCCAGCTCTTCGTAGGTGAGCGACGCGCCCTCGCAGACGACGGCCGTCGCGTCGCGGGACCGCTCCGCGGCCCGCTCGAAGAGCTCCACCAGCGTCGCGTGCGCTCCGACCGGTTCGGCGAACGCGGGCAGCACCGACTCCCACTCCGCCGGGTCCAGGATGTCGATGTCCCCCACCGGGAGCGCCCCGGCCGCGGCGATCGAGTCGAGCACCCGCAGGAACCGTTCCGCGAACCGGGTCACCGTGTCGCGGTCGAGCACGTCCGTCGCGAACCGCAGGCCGGCGGCGAGTCCGGCGGGTGCGCCGTCCTCGTCGACCTGTTCGGCGACGCTCAGTTCGAGGTCGAATTTCGCGACCCGAAGGTCCACGTCGAGCGAATCCACGGTGAGTCCCGGCAACTCGAGGTGGGTGCCCTCCGCATTCCGGAACTCGATGAGCACCTGGAACAGCGGGGCGTGCGACGTGGACCGCTCGGGGGCGAGGTGGTCGACGAGCCGCTCGAACGGGATGTCCGCATGCTCGAACGCGCCGAGATCCGCGGCCCGGACCGCGGTCAGGACCTCACCGAACGACGCCCGCGGGTCCACCACGGTCCGCAGGACGAGGGTGTTGACGAACATGCCGACCACGTCGTCGAGTGCCGCCTGCCCGCGACCGGCGACCGGCGTTCCCATCGTGACGTCGCCGGTGCCCGACAGCCGGGACAGCAGCACGGCGAACGCCGCGTGCACGGCCATGAACAGCGTCGAATTGTGCTGGGCCGCGATCGTGTTCAGCGCCCGGTGCAGTCGCGCGGGCACGTCGAACTCGACGACGTCCCCGCGGTACGACCGCTGCGCGGGTCGAGGCCGGTCGACCGGGAGCTGCAACAACTCGGGCGCACCGGACAGCGTGTCCGTCCAGTAGCCCAGTTGGCGAGACATCACCGAGCCCGGATCGTCCACCCCGCCGAGGACGTCCCGCTGCCACACACTGTAGTCGGCGTACTGCACCGCCAGCGGCGTCCAGCCGGGTGTCTCCCCCACGGTCCGGGCGGTGTACGCGAGCATGACGTCGCGGGCCAGCGGCATCATCGAGAACCCGTCGGCGGCGATGTGGTGCACGACGATGGCGAGGACGTGCTGCTCGGGTTCCAGTGCGAACAGCCGGGCCCGGAACGGAATCTCGTCGCTCACGTCGAAACCCGTGCCGACCAGTGCCGCGACGGCGTCCTGCAGTGCACGGTCACCGGACACGGGCACCGGGTCGAGGCCGGGGGTGGCCCGCCCGGGATCGACGATCACCTGGTGCGGTCCGTCGACCGACCCGGGGAACACCGTGCGCAGCGCTTCCTGCCGCTCCACGACGTCGCCGACCGCCGCGTGCAGGGCGGCGCGGTCGAGGGCGCCGGTCAGCCGCAGGGCGATCGGGATGTTGTAGGCGGGCGAGGACGTGTCGAACTGGTTGACGAACCACATCCGCTGCTGCGCCAGCGACAGCGGTATCCGGTCGGGTCGCGGCCCGGCGGCGAGCGCCACCGACGGCGTCCTCGTCGACGCGGCCGAGTCGATCCGGACCGCCAGATCGGCCACCACGGGCGCGTCGAACAGTGCGGCCACCCCGATCCCGGCATCGAGGGCGGAGTTGATGCGCGCGACGGCCCGGGTGGCGCTGAGCGAGTCGCCGCCGAGGTCGAAGAAGCTGTCGTCCGCACCGACGCGCGGAGCGCCGAGCACCTCGGCGAACACGTCCGCGACGGCCTCCTCGACCGGAGTGGTGGGCGCCCGGTAACCGAGGGTCGCCGTGACGAATTCCGGTGCCGGCAGCGCCTTCCGGTCGAGTTTGCCGACGGGGGTCAGCGGGATCTCGTCGAGCACCACCACGGCCGCGGGCACCATGTACTTCGGCAGGATGCGGCCCGCGAACGCGAGCACGTCCGGTGCCGCCACCTCCTCGCCGTCGTGCGGCAGGACGTACGACACGAGTGCCGTGTCTCCCAGCGGGCCCGGCCTGCCGAGGGTCGCGGCGAAGTCGAGGTGCGGGTGGGTGGCGAGAACGGAGTCGATCTCCCCCAGTTCCACGCGCTGACCGCGGATCTTCACCTGGAAGTCGCTGCGCCCGAGGTACTCGAGGGTGTGGTCGCGACGCCACCGCACGACGTCGCCCGTGCGGTACATCCGGCCGCGGCCGTAGGGGTTGGCGACGAACCGCTCTGCGGTGAGCGACGGGCGCCGGTGGTAGCCGCGGGCCAGAGCCGGTCCCGCGATGTACAACTCGCCGGGCACCCCGGCCGGGACGGGCTGCAACCGGGCGTCGAGGACGGACAGTGCGATGCCGCGGACGGGGCTCCCGATCGTGACCGGTTCTCCCGGTGTCATCGGCGTGCTGAACGTCGTGAGGACGGTCGCCTCGGTGGGGCCGTAACCGTTGAACATCGCCCGGTCCGCGCCCCACGTGGCCACCAGTTCGTCGCCGACGGCGTCGCCCGCCACGACAAGCGCCTCGAGGTGCTCGATGCCGTCGCGCTCCACGGTGGCCAGGACGGCCGGGGTGATGCAGGCGTGGGTGACCCGTTCGCGGCGCAGCAGGTCCGCGAGTTCCGCGCCGCCGTAGACGTCGGGGGGCGCGATCACGAGCGTCGCGCCCGCCGCGCACGACTGGACGAGTTCGAGGATCGCCACGTCGAAACTGGGTGAGCAGATGTGCAGGCAGCGAGAGTCGGGCGACACGGTGTAGTGCTCGGTCTGCTCGGTGAGCAGGTTCGCCAGACCGCGGTGGGTGACGACGACGCCCTTCGGCCTGCCGGTGGACCCGGACGTGTAGATCGCGTAGGCGGCGTGGTCGACGTCGAGCACCGACCGGCGGTCCAGGTCGGTGATTCGGGCGGAAGAGGCGGCGGACCAGGTGCGCTCGAAGGCCGGATCGTCCAGCACCAGCCACGGCACGGTGTCGGGCATCCGGTGCCGGTGTGCAGACGTCGTGACCCCCAGTGCCGCACCGGAATCGGCCAGCATGTTCTCGATGCGGTCGGCGGGATAGGTCGGGTCGACGGGCACGAACGCGGCTCCGGTCTTGGCGACCGCCCACACCGCAGGCACCGATTCCGGTGACCGGGGCAGCCCGAGCGCCACGAACGTCTCCGGCCCGGCACCCCGTTCGATGAGCACGCGGGCCAGCGCGCTCGACCGCTCGTCGAGTTCGCGGTAGCTCGTCTCGAGCCCGTCGAAGACGAACGCGGACGCGTCCGGCCGGTGCCCGGCCGACGTCGTGAGGATCTCGGGCAGTGTCCTCGGCGGCCCGGCGGGGGCGCCGCAGACCGCGGTGTACTCCCGGAGTTCGGCCTCCGACAGCAGGGTCAGGTGCGCGAGCGGGGTGTCGATGTCGGACAGCAGGATCTGCACGACCCGTGCGACGCGGGCCGCCACCGACTCCGCGAACTCGCTGCCGAAGACGTTCGGCTGGTACCGCAGTCGCAGGTGCAGTGCGGTGTCGACGTGCGCCATCAGGGTGAACGGATAGTGGGTGGAGTCGATGCCCTCGATCCCGGCGACGTGCATGCCGGCGATGTCGGTGTCTTCCGACAGCCCCATGCGATCGACCGGGTACGACTCGAACACGGTCAGCGTGTCGAACGCGGCTCCCTCCCCGACGGCGCGCTGGATCTCGGTGAGTCCCAGGTAGTGGTGATCGAGCAAGGCCGATTGTTCGCGCTGGAAACGCTGCAGCAGTTCGGCGAGCGTCTCCTCCCGGCGCAGGCGCAGCCGGACGGGCACCGTGTTGATGAACAGCCCGACCATCGACTCGATGCCCGCGACCGCCGGTGGTCGGCCGGACACGGTGGCACCGAACGTCACGTCCTCCCGGGTGCCGAGCGTGGTCAGCACCAGCCCCCACGCCACCTGGACGAGGGTGTTCATCGTCAGTCCGCGCTCGCGTGCGAGGGACTCCAACGCGCGGGTCTTCTCCTCGCCCACCTCGAGGCGCACGTCCTCGGGTTCGGCGAAGGACTGTTCGCCGCGCGCCGCGGGTGCCACGAACGTCGGCTCGTCCGCGCCGGCGAGAGCGGACACCCAGGCGGCCGTGGACCTCTCGTGGTCCTGCCTGCCGATCCATTGCAGGTAGTCGCGGTAGGGCGTGACGCGGGGCAGGGCGCTCGTATCGCCATCCGTCGCGTACAGGACGAGCAGGTCCTTGATCACCAGCGGCGTCGACCAGCCGTCGAGCAGGATGTGGTGGTGGGTGAGCACCAGCCGGTACCGGTCGGGTGCGGTGCGCAGCAACGTGAATCGGAGCAACGGCGCCTCGGCCATCTCGAACGGGACGGCGCGGTCGACGGCGAGGAACGCCGAGTCGTCGAGGTCTGAGAGATCGACGTCGCTCCACGGCGCGATCGCCGAATCGAGTACCACCTGCACCGGTCCGTTGCCGGTGTCGGCGAACGCCACACGAAGATTCGCGTGCCGATCCAGCAGGCCCTGAGCGGCCCGGCGTAGCCTCGCCGGGTCGACGGTGCCGCGCAGGTCGAGGACCAACTGCACCTGATAGGCGTCGAGGCGATGCTCGGACAACTGGGCGTGGAACAGCAGACCCGCCTGCAGCGGGGACAGCGGCCAGATGTCGGCGAGGTCCGGGTAGGTGCGCTCGAGCCGGTCGATATCGGCCTGCCCGACGGACACCAGGTCGAGGTCGGAGGGGGTCAGCCCGCCCGCGCCCGGCCTGCCCGCGTGCTCGGCGAGTGCCCTGAGCGCCCGCACCCACAGTGCGGACAGGTCTTCCACATCCTCGGCGGCCAGCACACCGGTGGGGTACGACCACGTCGCCGTCAGCACCGGCGCCCCGTCCCGGACGGTGGTCGCGGCGTTGATATCGACGACCCAGGCGGCGGGCATGTCGTGGTTCTGGGTTCCGCCGAGGTCCCCGCTGTCCGCGACCGGGAGCCAGGGCACGTCGCCGGCGCTCGTCGCCACCCGGCCGAGGTAGTTGAAACTCAGCTGCGGCGGCCGGAATCGGCGCAGTTCCGCGGAGCCGCCGGGGTCCAGGTACCGCAGCATGCCGTACCCGATGCCGTGATCGGGGATGGCGAGCAGTTGTTCCTTGATCGCCTTGATCGCGGCCCCGGCGGCGTCGGCGGCGGCGAGTGCGGCGACGACGTCGATGCCGGTGAGGTCGAGTCGCGCCGGGAACAGTGTGGTGAACCATCCGACGGTGCGGGACAGGTCGGCGCCCGGCACGACGTGGTCCTCGCGGCCGTGGCCCTCGAGGTTGATCAGCACGTCGGCAGTGTCGATTCCGCGGTGCCGCCGCCACCGGATCATCGCCAGTGCGAGCGCGGTGAGCAGGCCGTCGCCGACGGCGCCGTGGAACGCGGAAGGCAGTGTGGTGAGGAGTGCATCGGTGACGCCGGTCGGCACGTCCACGACGACGCGGCCCGTCGTGGCTTCCACGTCGACGTCCGGATCCAGCGGCCGGGAGCCGAGAATCGGATCGGGTCCGTCCAGGATCGACTGCCACAGTGCACCTTCCGCGTGCCGGGACCGCGCGGCATCGGTGAGCCCGTGCGACCATCGCCGCATCGACGTCCCGACCGCCGGCAGCGCCGCGGGCAGACCCTCGGCGACGCGGGTGTGGGCGGCCGCGAGATCCGCGATCAGGATCCGCCAGGACACGCCGTCGACGACGAGATGATGCGCGACCAGCAGCAGGCGCCCCTGCCCGTCCGGGCCGTCGAACCAGAGCACCTGCACCATGCTGGCCGCGGCCGGGTCCAGCCGGTCCGCCGCCGCGTTCAGTTCCGCTCTCGCGACCGCCGCGAAGTCGCCGGCGTCGAACGACGGCACGGGCACGCGGTGGATCAGCGCGTCGGCCCGCACCGACCCGGTCGGCAGCACCGTCATCGCCCACTGCCCCGCGTCGTCGGCGGCGAGTCGCGCGCGGAGCATGTCGTGACGGTCCAGCACGGCGTCGACGGCGGCGGCGAGATCCTCGCGGGTGAGGCCGCGTGGCGCGGTGACCGGCACCGACTGCGAGAACCGCTCCAGCCTGCCGCCGCTGCGGTCGAGCATCCACGCGACGACGGGGGTCAGCGGCACCGGGCCGACTCCGCCGCCGGGAAGTTCCTCCAGCACCACGGCATCGGCGCGTTCGTGGTGGGCCACCTCGGCGAGACCGGCGACGGACCGGCGCTCGAACACGTCCCGCGGGGAGAGGATCAGTCCCGCGGCCTTGGCGCGGGCCACCAGTTGGATCGACATGATGCTGTCGCCGCCCAGCGCGAAGAACGAATCGTCCACGCCCACCGAGGCGAGTCCCAGCACATCCCGGAACAGGCCGGCGAGCAGCGCTTCCGTCTCGGTGCGCGGCGGCCGGCTGTCGGTGACGGTGACACCGAAGTCCGGTTCCGGCAGCGCCTTCCGGTCGATCTTGCCGTGCACCGTCACCGGGAGCGCCGCGATCACCAGAACGGCGGCGGGCACCATGTACGACGCGAGCCGGGTGCCCGCGAACTGCAGGACCTCGCCCGGATCGACGGCCGCGCCGGGTTCGGGGACGACGTACCCGATCAGCCGCCGGCCGGAGTGCCCGTCGCGGCGCACGTCCGCGACCGCCGCCGCCACGTCCGCGTGGGCGAGCAGCGCCGACTCCACCTCGCCGAGTTCGATGCGGAATCCGCGGATCTTCACCTGGAAGTCGGTGCGCCCGAGGTAGTCGAGTTGCCCGTCCGCCGTCCAGCGCACGAGGTCGCCGGTCCGGTACATGCGGCTGCCCGGCGGCCCGAACGGGTTGGCCACGAACCGTTCTGCGGTGAGGGCGTGCCTGCCGTGATAACCGCGTGCGAGCGCGGGGCCCGCGAGGTACAACTCCCCGGCCACGCCTGCCGGTACCGGATGCAGTCGCGCGTCGAGGACGGTCTCGGTGAACCCGAGTGTCGGCGCGCCGATCGTGACCGGTTCGCCCGGCGCCAGCGGCGCGCTGATGCTCGACACGACCGTCGCCTCGGTCGGACCGTACGCGTCGAACATGGTCCGGCCCGGCGCCCAGCGCGCCACCAGTTCCGGCGGGCAGGCCTCGCCGCCGGTCACCACGCACCGCACGCTCTCGAGGCCGGCGGGATCGACCGACGCGAGCGCCGCCGGCGTGACGAAACAGTGCGTGACCCGCTCGCGCCGCAGCAGGTCCGCCAGGTCTTCGCCGCCGTAGACGGACGGGGACGCGATCACCATCGTCGCGCCCGGCCCGGTCGCCAGCATCAGTTCGAGCACCGACGCGTCGAAGCTCGGCGACGCGAAGTGCAGGGCCCGGGACTCCGCGGTGGTGCCGAACGTGTCCTGCTCCGCCGCAGCGAAATTCGCCAGACCGCGGTGTGTGGTCACGACACCCTTCGGCCTGCCGGTCGATCCCGACGTGTAGATCACGTACGCGGGGTGGTCGACGTGCAACGCGGACGCGCGATCGGTGTCGGTCACCGGCGCCGCCGGGAACAGGGACAGCTCGGCGTCGGTGCCGGGGTCACCGATCACCAGCCACGGGATCGACGCGGGCAGGGCGGACCGCACCGCGGCCGTGGTGAGACCCGCGACGGCGCCCGAATCGCCAAGCATGTACTCGATGCGCTCGGCCGGATGGTTCGGGTCGACCGGCAGGAACGCGGCCCCGGCCTTCGCCACCGACCAGATGGCCAGCACGGATTCGATGGACCGCGGCAAGGCCAGCGCCACCACCTGTTCCGGGCCGATGCCCCGCCCGATCAGGAGCCGGGCGAGCCGGTCCGACCGTTCGTCGAGGTCCCGGTACGACACCCGGTGTCCGTCGACGACCAGTGCCGCGGCATCCGGGTCCACGGTGGCGGCCGTCAGCAACTGCGGCAGCGTCCGCGCCGGCACGCCGGGTCCCCCGCTCACCGGCGTCAGCGCGGCCCGCTCGCCGGCGCCGAGGACGTCGACGTCGCCGACCGGGGCGTCCGGCGAGTCGGTGACGGCGCCCAGGATCCGGACCAGGCGCTCGGCGAACGCGGCCACCGTGTCCTCGTCGAAGATGTCGGTGGCGTATCCCAGCGCCGCACTGATCCCCGCGGGACGACCCTCGGCGTCGACGTTCTCCCGCAGGGTCAGCTGGAGGTCGAAGTTGATCGTGTCGAACGCGAGGTCGACGGGTTCGACGTGGAGACCCGGCAGCTCCAACTCGGGGCGCTCGGTGTTCTGGAATTCGAGCATCACCTGGAACAGCGGTGAGTACTCCGTCGACCGGGAGGGGCGCAGGCTCTCCACGACGCGTTCGAACGGCACGTCCGCGTGCGTGAACGCCCCGAGATCGGTCTCGCGGACCTGCGCGAGCAGTTCGGCGAACGTGCGGGCGCCGTCGACATGAGTGCGGAGCACGAGGGTGTTCACGAACATCCCGACCAGGTCGTCGAGTTCGGCCTCGCCGCGGCCCGCGATCGGTGTGCCCACGGCGACGTCGTCCGACGCGCTCAGCCGCGACAGCAGGACCGCCAGTGCGGCGTGCAGCGCCATGAACACGGTCGACCCGTGCCTGCGCGCGACCTGCACGACACCCTGATGGAGGTCGGGGCCGATGCCGAACTCGACGCGGCCCGCACCGAGGGTGCGGGCGGCCGGGCGGGGCCGGTCCGTGGGCAGCTCCAGCACGTCCGGGATGTCGGCGAGCGTCGCGGTCCAGTAGTGGAGTTGGCGGGCCAGCGGCGACTCCTCCTCGTGTTCGTCGCCGAGCCGGTCCCGTTGCCAGAGTGTGTAATCGGCGTACTGCACGGGCAGCGGGGTCCAGTCGGGTGCCACGCCGTGGGCGCGGGCCGTGTACGCCGACAGGACGTCGCGGGCGAGCGGGACCATCGAGAAGCCGTCCGCCGCGATGTGATGCACCACCACGGCCAGCACGTGCTCGTGCTCGCCTGCCGCGAACAGCCTTGCCCGCAGCGGCACTTCCGTCGTCACGTCGAATCCCGCGGAGAGCAGGCGGTGGAGTTCCGCGTCGACGTCCGACGGCGCCACGGCCTGCGGTGTGAGATCGGGCGCCACGGACTCCGGTGGGAGGATCACCTGCCGCGGTCCGCTGTCGGTGAGCGGGAAGACGGTGCGGAGGGACTCGTGGCGCTCGACGACGTCGGTGACGGCCGCCTGCAACGCGGCCACGTCGAGGGCGCCGGTGAGGCGGAGCGCGATCGCGACGTTGTATGCCGCACTGGCCGTGTCGAATTGGTTGGCGAACCACATCCGCTGCTGCGCCAGCGAGACCGGGACCTCCCGCCACGGATCCCGTGGGGCGGGCGCGGGCCGGGAGTCCGCCCGGGATTTCCCGGCCTCGGCGCGGGCGGCGAGGCCGGCGACGGTCGGGGCGTCGAACACGTCCCGAACACCCAGGCGGTCGCCGACCGCCGCGTTGATGCGGGCGACCAGCCTGGTGGCGGTCAGCGAGTTCCCGCCGAGCGCGAAGAAACTGTCGTTCGCCCCCACCCGGACGATGCCGAGGAGGTCGGCGAACACCGCGGCGACGATCTCCTCCACCGGGTTGCGCGGGGCCACGAATCCCACCGTCGCCGTGCCGAAGTCGGCGTCCGGCAGCGACTTCCGGTCGAGCTTGCCGTTGACGGTCAGGGGCAGGGCGTCGATCACCACCACCGCGGCAGGCACCATGTACGACGGCACGCTCGCCCCGACCGCGTCGAGGACCGCCGCCGCGTCGACGTCGGCGCCCGCCTCGGGGACCACGTAACCCACCAGCCGGTCGCCGTCCCGCTCGTCGCCGCGCACCACGACCACCGCCTGCGCCACCCCGGCGCACGCGGCGAGGGCCGCCTCCACCTCGCCGAGTTCCACCCGGAATCCGCGCAGCTGCACCTGGAAATCGCTGCGCCCCACATACTCGAGCCGGCCGCCCGCACCCCACTTGACGACGTCACCCGACCGGTACATGCGCGCCCCGGCCCGGCGGTGGTCGAACGGGTCGGCGACGAACCGCGTCGCGGTCAGACCCTGCCGTCCGATGTAGCCGCGAGTCACCTGGTCGCCGGACACGTACAGCTCGCCCACCACCCCGGGCGGCACCGGATGCAACCGGTCGTCGAGGACGTAGACCCGCAGTCCGGGGAGTCCGCCGCCGATGACCGAGCCGGGCACGGACGCCGCCAGCGCCCGGTCGAGGGCGAGAAAACTGACGTGCACCGTGGTCTCGGTGATGCCGTACATGTTCACCAGCACGGGGGCGCGGTCGTCGTGCCGGGTGTACCACTTCTCCAGTTGCCCGACATCGAGGGCTTCGCCACCGAAGATCACGTGCCGCAACGACAGTGGCGGTGCGTCGCCGTCCTCGACGGCGCTCGCCGCGCGATCCGCCTCCGTCAGCTGATAGAACGCCGTCGGCGTCTGGTTCAGCACCGTCACCCGTTCCCGGCGGAGCAGTTCGAGGAACGTGTCCGGCGAGCGTGCGGTGAAGTAGTCGACCAGCACCAGCCTGCCGCCGTGGACGAGCGCACCCCACAGTTCCCAGACGGAGAAGTCGAACGCATACGAGTGGAACAGCGTCCACACGTCGGACGAGTCGAACCCGAACAGGTCCCGGGTGTTGGCCAGCAGCGCGACGACGCACCGATGCGACACCTGGACGCCCTTCGGCCGCCCGGTCGATCCGGACGTGAAGATGACGTACGCGACGGCGTCGCCCCACAGCGGTCGCAGCCGGTCCGAGTCGGTGACCGGCAGCCCGGACAATCCCGCCACCGCACGATCCGTCGCCGGATCGTCGATCACCACCACCGGAAGTCCGGCCGGTGCCGCCGACGCGAATTCCGCGCTCACCACGACGCAGACGGGCTGCGCGTCCTCGAACATCGCCGCCACCCGCTCGGCGGGATAGCTGGTGTCGACCGGCACGTACCCGCCGCCGGCCGCGAGCACCGCCAGCAACGTCACCACGAGGGCCGGTGTGCGATCCACCATCACCGCGACCAGCGACTCGGTGCCCACCCCCTCGGCGATCAGCAACCGTGCCAACCGGTTCGCCTGCTCGTCCAATTGGCCGTAGGTCAGTGTCTCGTCACCACACACCACCGCGGTGGCGTCGGGGGTGTCCGCGGCCACCCGCGCGAACAACTCGACCACCGTTTGCGCCTCGGCGGTGACGCCCTCCCGGTTCCACCGGTCCAGTACCAGGTCGCGCTCGGCGCCGCCGAGAACCGGGATGTCCCCCACCACCGCAACCGGGTCGTCCACCACCGCCCGCAGCACCCGGACGAAGCGTTCCCCGAACCCGTCCACCGACGTCCGGTCGAACACGTCCGTCGCATACAGGAAGGCCGCGGACATTCCCGCGGCGCCGCCGTTCTCGTCGTGGTGCTCGGCGAGCGACAACTGCAGGTCGAATTTGGCGACGCCCGGGTCGACGTCGACCGCTTCGACGGTGAGGCCCGGCAGCTCGAGGTGGGCGCGCACCGTGTTCTGGAATTCGAGCAGCACCTGGAACAGCGGCGAGTGCGACGTCGACCGGCCGGGGGCCAGCTCGTCGACGACGCTCTCGAAGGGGACGTCCGTGTGCCCGAACGCTCCCAGATCCGTGTCGCGGGCCCGCGCCAGCACGTCGATGAACACGTCGCGCGATGCCACCGGAGTCCGCAGCACCAGTGTGTTGACGAACATCCCCACCAGGTCGTCCAGCGCCGCCTCGCCGCGACCCGCGATCGGGGTGCCGATGGCGACGTCCCCCGAACCGGTCATCCGCGACAGCAGCACGGCGAGCGCCGCGTGCATCACCATGAACAGCGTCGCGTTGTGCTCGCGTGCGAGGAGGAGCAGTTTCCGGTGCAGGCCGGCATCGATCGGGAACGCCGCGGTCGCCCCCGCGAGCGAGCGGGTGACCGGCCGGTTCCGGTCGAGCGGGAGCGCGCTGACCTCCGGGAGGTCGGCCAGCACTTCGCGCCAGTACTGCAATTGCCGGGACATGAGGCTGTCCGGGTCCTCGGCACTGCCGAGCAGGCGGCGCTGCCACACGCTGAAGTCGGCGTACTGCACGGGCAGCGGCTCCCAGCTCGGCAGGGTCCCGGACCGGCGCGCCGAGTAGGCGACGATCAGGTCGCGGGCCAGCGGCGCGAGCGACGCCCCGTCGGCCGCGATGTGATGCACCACGATCACGAGCACGTGTTCGTCCGGGCCGGTCCACAACAGGGCCGCGCGCAGCGGGACCTTCGCGCTCACATCGAACCCGCCATCGAGGAGGGTCGCGATCCGGTCGTGCAGCGACTCGTCGCCGTCGACCTGCGGGGTGAGGTCGGGAACGACGTCCGCGGTGTCGACGACCACCTGGTACGGCCCGTCCTCCGACGCGGGATACTTGGTGCGCAGCGACTCGTGCCGCTCGATCACGTCCCCCACCGCGGCCCGCAGCGTGTCTGCGTCCAGGGGTCCGATGAGCCGCACGGCCATCGGGATGTTGTATGCCACCGACGACGTGTCGAACTGGTTGATGAACCACATCCGCTGCTGCGCCAGCGACAGCGGGACGCGCTCGGGCCGCTCCCCGACGGTCAGGGGTGGCCGGTCCACGAGTTCCGTGCCCGCCCGGCGGACGTGCGCTGCCAGCAGTTCGACGGTGGGCGCCTCGAACAGCGCCCGCACCCCCACGTCCGAACCGAGGGCCGCGTTGACCCGGGCGATCACCCGCGTCGCGACCAGAGAGTTGCCGCCGAGGTCGAAGAAGCTGTCGTCGACACTGATCCGCTCGACGCCGAGGACCTCGGTGAACACCTCGGCGATCGCCTCCTCGACCGGGTCGGCAGGAGCCTTGAACTCGGCCGCCGCGGACAGGAACCGCGGTTCCGGCAGCGCCGCGCGGTCGAGCTTCCCGACCGGGTTCAGCGGGATCTCGTCCAGCACCACGACCACCGAGGGAACCATGTACGCCGGCAACCGGTTCCGCACCTGCCGTAGCAGTTCCGAAGTCTCGATCGGCCTGCCCGCGGCGGGGACGACGTACGAGACCAGAACCGTGTCCCCGGACGGGCCCGGCCTGCCGATGGTGACGGCCAGTCGCACGTCCGGGTGTGTCTGCAGCACCGCGTCGATCTCGCCGAGCTCGATGCGGAATCCGCGCACCTTCACCTGGAAGTCGCTGCGCCGCAGGTACTCGAGCGTGTGGTCGGGCCGCCACCGCACCACGTCGCCGGTGCGGTACATCCGGCCCCGGCCGTACGGGTCGGCGACGAACCGCGCCGCCGTGAGACCGGGACGCCGGTGATAGCCGCGGGCCACACCGCACCCGGCGATGTACAGCTCACCCGGCACCCCGACGGGAACCGGATGGAGCCGGGCGTCGAGCACCATTTCCTCCGCGCCCCGGATCGGCCCGCCCAGCGTGATGGGGTCACCCGCGGTCATCGGCGCGCTGATGTTCGCCATGATCGTGGTCTCGGTGGGGCCGTACGCGTTGTACAGCCTGCGGTCGGGCGACCACCGGGCCACGAGGTCGGGCGGGCAGGCCTCGCCGCCGACGGCCACGTCGAGGAAGTCGCCCAGCGAATCGGGCGGGATCGTTCCCAGCGCCGCGGTGGTGACGAAACCGTGCGTGACGCGTTCCGATCGCAGCAGGTCGGCCAGTTCGGCGCCGCCGTATGCGGTCGGCGGCACCACCACCATGGTGGCGCCCACCCCGAAGGCCTGCAGGTACTCGAACACGGACGCGTCGAAGCTGGGGGTCGAGAAGTGCAGTGTCCGAGACGCTCTGGTGGCGCCGAACCGCTCCTGCTGATCGGCGGCGAAGTTGTCCAGCCCGCGGTGGGTGACGGTGACGCCCTTCGGCTGCCCCGTCGAACCGGACGTGTAGATCAGGTACGCGGCGTTGTCGAGGTGCAGCGGCCGAGTGCGGTCGGAGTCGGTCAGCGGATTGTCCGGGCGGGCGGCGCACTCGGCTCGGAAGTCCGGATCGTCCAGCACGCACCACGGAATCGAATCGTGCAGGCGGCCGCGCACCGACTGCTCGGTCAGTCCGAGCACCACACCCGAATCGGCCAGCATGTAGTCGACCCGGTCGGCCGGGTAGTTCGGGTCCACCGGAACGAACGCCGCCCCCGTCTTCGCGACCGCCCAGACGGAGGCCACCGACCGGAACGACCGCGGCAGCGCCAGCGCGACGAACGATTCCGGTCCCACACCCCGGTCGATCAGGATCCGCGCGACCTGCGTCGACCACCGGTCCAGCTCACGGTAGGACAATTCCTCGCCCTGCCGGGTGAGGGCCGTCGCCGCCGGTTCCAGTGCCGCGGCGTCGGCGAACAGGTCGGGCAGGGTGCGCTCGGACCGGGCGGGCAGGCCCCGGACGGGTGTCAACGCGGAACGTTCGGCGACGGACAGGATCTCGATGTCACCGACCGGAACGTCCGGGCCGGCCGTCATCGCACCGAGGATGCGCAGGTACCGTTCGGCGGCCACCCGGATGGTGCGCGCGTCGAACAGGTCTGCGGCGAAACCGAATTCGACGGTCGCACCGGCAGGTTCCCCCGAATTGCTGACCGCCTCCGTCACGGACACGCACAGGTCGAGGCCGGGGAACTCCGCATCCGGGGAGCCCGGGGGCCGGGTGTCGAGCAGCACCTGGACGATCGGCGCGTACGCCTCCGACACCGACACGCCGAGCTCCTGCACCAGACGGTCGAACGGAACCCCGGTGTGCGACACCGTCTCCGCGGCGACGTCCCGGACGTGGGCCAGGTAGTCGCGGCACGACACCTCGCCCGCGTACCGCGAACGCACCACCACGGTGTCCGTGTGGTCGCCCACGTCCACTGCTGTTCCGACGGCGATGTCACTGCTTCCGGTGACCCGGCCGAGCAGGATCGACAGGGCGGTGAGGAACACCGAGCGGCCTGCGGTGTCTGCGTCTTCGGCCAGCGCGACCACCCGGCGGTGCAACTCCGCAGGCACCACCACGGTGACCCGGTCGCTCTCCGGCGACAGTCTGGCGGGCCGGCGCCGGTCGGTGGGCAATGGCAGGAGGTCGGGCAACCCGTCCAGTCGCCGGCGCCAGTACTCGACTTCCCGGGCCTCGCCCAGCAACCGTTCCCCGATGCGGGCGCTTTCCTCGTGGATGTCGCCCACCCGCGACGCCGGGTCGGCGGTGGCCAGTTCCGCGAGCAGTTCGACGCACTGCCGATGGTGGTCCCGCAGTTCGCCGCGCTCGTAGCGGCTGGGATTCGCGCGGAAGTCGACGAAGATCCTGGTGGGCGTGCCGCTCTGGTACACGTTGATCAGCAGGTCCTCCACCGGACCCGAGGTGACGATGTGGAAGTCGCCGACCAGCGAACCCAGCGCCACCTCCTGGCGGAACAGCATGACGTTCACCATCGGCCCGTACAGCGCCGTCGACGCGGTGTCGCCGGCGTCGCGGCGGATGTCGTCGATACTGCACCGCTGGTGCCGCAGTGCCGCGACGAGTTCACGCTGGACCTGCTCGATCAGGTCCGCGACGGTGTCCTCGGCGCGGACGCGGACGGGCATCGGGGCGACGTTGACGAGCATGCCGCCGGAATTGCGCAGCACCGCCGTCGTGCGCGCCGACACCGGGATGGTCACCAGCACATCGGTTCTGCCGGTGCGTCGCGCCAGGTAGCACGCCGCGGCCGCGATGATGGTGGCCGCCGACGGACTGTCGCGGGAATCGAGAACGGCCACGACGTCGTCGGAGAGGACGGCGCTCTCCACCGTGCTGGCGGCGGACACGTGTCCCGCCGTCCGCGCCAGTGTGGTGCCCTCGACCCCGGCGACCCGCTCCGCCCAGTACTCCCGGTCGGTCAGGAACCGGTCCGAGGCACGGTACCGGCTGTCGATGTCGTACAGCTGCCGCAGGCTGACCGCCCGGTTCGGATCCGGTTCGCGGCCCGCGACTTTCGCGGAATACCGGTGCGCGATGCGGCGCAGCATCGTCATGGCTCCGTAGCCGTCGAGGGCGACGTGGTGAATCCTGCTGTACCACAGGAAGTGCGCGTCCCCGGTCTGCAGGATCGACGTCTCCACCAGCCGGTCGACGCTCAGGTCGATCGGCGTGACGTAGTCACGCTCCATCCATTCGTGCGCCGCCGCCACCGGATCCTCTTCGGTGCGGAAGTCGACATATGCGATCGACGTGTCCGTCCGATGGTCCACGTACTGCAGCGGGCGGCCGTCGACGTCGTAGACCTTGAGGAACGGCGATTCGAATTCGCGGGCCGCCTCCACCGTCTCCTGCCGTAGCAGGTCCATGTCCAGCGCACCGTGGAACTCGACGTACTGGGCGATGAAGATCGGGACCCGCGGTTCCAGTTGCTGCGCGAACCACGTGGCCCGCTGCGCCGCCGACAACGGAATCGGTTCGCCGCCGCCCGGGGCGGTACCGTCCGATCGCTGCCCCGGGACGCGCAGGTCCGCGGGGCGGCGCGGATCCCCCGCCCCCGGAACGGGTCCTTCACCTTGTCCAGGGCACACTAGAACTCGACCTCGCCCCGCCCTACCAGGACGGACGCACTGTTTCGAGTATCCGCCCGGGCGGTGTTCCGGGTCCAGGGCACTGCAGGTCGAATGCCGCCGATGGATACTGGGCCTCATGACCGAGCGCGTCGACACTCCCGGCATCGATCCTGCGGACTTCCGCGTCCACGTGGTGGCGCAGGCCATCCGGCTGTTCTCCGAGAACGGGTACGAGGCGACGACCGTCGAGCAGATCGCGTCGGCCGCCGGGGTGTCCCGGCGGACGTTCTTCCGCCAGTTCGGCTCCAAGGAGGACGTGATCTTCGCCGATCACGAATCACTGTTGCAGCAGGCAGAGGCCTATCTGTCCGAGGAAACCGACGATCCGTGGGCGGCGGTCTGCAGGACGGCGCGCCTGGTCTTCGACAGGTTCCGGGAGAACCGGGAACTGTCGCTGCGCCGGTACCAGGTGGTGCAGCGATCTCCCGCGCTCCGCGACCGGGAGATCGTCACCGGGGTCCGCTACGAACGATTGTTCGTCGACTATCTGCGCGGTGTCGTGCCCACCGAACCGGTCCTGAAGGTGATCGGATTCACGGCCGCTGTCACCGCGTGCCACAACTTCCTGCTCCGGAACATGATCAAGGGCGACCCGGACGCCACCGCGGAGGAACTGGAACGGGCCCTCCTCGACGTGCGCCGGACGTTCGGCGTCGCCCCGGGGGCATCCACGCAGGAAGAGGACGCCGTGCTGGTGGTCTCGTACCCGCCGGGGACTCCCGTGGAGGAGATCACCGGGCGCATTCGGAGCCAGTTGTCGCGGCGCCGGAGTTGAGCGGCCGAGGGTGACGACTCCCACCCTTGACTGGCACTCAGTGCCGTGGTTGACTGCACGGTAGTGGCAGTAGTTTGCCGACCAAGAACGTTGCGGCCCACCTGAACGGAAATGAACCTGGCACGGAGTGCCGCTCAGACTCGGTGCCGTCGAGACTCAACAAGGAGCGCCCCCATGGCCGGAAATCCGGACTTCGATCTGTTCAAGCTCGCTGAAGAGCACGACGAACTGCGGTCCGCGATCCGCGCGCTCTCCGAGAAGGAGATCGCACCCTACGCGAAGGAAGTCGACGAAGATTCGCGCTTCCCCGAAGAGGCCCTGCAGGCCCTCGTGACCTCCGGCTTCAACGCCATCCACGTCCCCGAGCAGTACGACGGCCAGGGCGCCGACTCCGTCGCCACCTGCATCGTCATCGAAGAGGTCGCCCGCGTCTGCGGCTCCTCCTCCCTGATCCCCGCCGTCAACAAGCTCGGCACCATGGGCCTGATCCTCAACGGCTCCGAGGAACTCAAGCAGCAGGTCCTGCCGCAGCTCGCGGCCGGCGAGGCGATGGCGTCGTACGCGCTGTCCGAGCGTGAAGCCGGTTCGGACGCCGCGAGCATGCGCACCCGCGCCAAGGCCGACGGCGACGACTGGATCCTCAACGGGTCGAAGTGCTGGATCACCAACGGCGGCAAGTCCACCTGGTACACCGTCATGGCCGTCACCGACGCCGACAAGGGCGCCAACGGCATCTCCGCGTTCATGGTCCACAAGGACGACGAAGGATTCGTCGTCGGGCCGAAGGAGAAGAAGCTCGGCATCAAGGGTTCGCCCACCGCCGAGCTGTACTTCGAGAACTGCAAGATCCCCGGCGACCGCATCATCGGCGAGCCCGGCACCGGTTTCAAGACGGCGCTGCAGACCCTCGACCACACCCGCCCCACCATCGGTGCGCAGGCAGTCGGCCTCGCGCAGGGCGCCCTCGACGCCGCCCTCGACTACACCAAGGACCGCAAGCAGTTCGGCAAGTCGATCAGCGACTTCCAGGCCGTGCAGTTCATGCTCGCCGACATGGCGATGAAGGTCGAGGCCGCGCGCCTCATGGTCTACACCTCCGCGGCACGCGCCGAGCGCGGCGAGAAGAACCTCGGATTCATCTCCGCGGCAGCCAAGTGCTTCGCCTCCGACGTCGCCATGGAGGTCACCACCGACGCCGTCCAGCTGTTCGGCGGCGCCGGCTACACCACGGACTTCCCTGTCGAGCGGATGATGCGTGATGCGAAGATCACACAGATCTACGAAGGTACGAACCAGATCCAGCGCGTCGTGATGTCGCGTGCACTGTTGAAGTAGGCGGCTACGCCGCCCGTGCGCCTTTTTGGTAGCTGCCGCTACCAAAAAGGCGCACGGCTACGTGAGGAGAATTTGTGGAACTAGTAGGCGTGATCGGCGGCGGCACCATGGGTGCCGGCATCGCCGAGGTATGCATCAAGGCCGGCAGCTCGGTTCTCATCCTCGAGACGAAGCCGGAGTACGCCGAGGCCGCTCAGGCCCGGATCGAGAAGTCCCTCGCCCGCGGGGTCAAGGCAGGCAAGCTCGACCAGGAGGCCGCGGACGCCGCGCTCGCCCGCGTGCGGGTGACCCTCGACATCGACGACTTCGCCGACCGCGACCTCGTCATCGAGGCGGCGCCGGAGATCGAGTCCCTCAAGGTCGACATCTTCCAGAAGCTCGACAAGGTCGTGAAGCCGTCCGGCATCCTCGCGTCCAACACGTCGTCCATTCCGCTGATCAAGATGGCCAACGCCACGCAGCGTCCCGGGCAGGTCGTGGGTGTCCACTTCTTCAACCCGGTGCCGGTGATGCCGCTGGTGGAGATCGTGGTCAGCCTCGTCACGTCGGAGGAGACCGTCACCGCGGTCACCGACTACGCGAAGAACACGCTGCGCAAGAAGACGGTGCGGGCCGGTGACCGCGCGGGATTCATCGTGAACGCACTGCTCATCCCATACCTCACGTCGGCGGTCCGGATGCTCGAGTCGGGTTACGCCACTGCCGAGGACATCGACGAGGCCATGAAGGGCGGCTGCGGGTACCCGATGGGTCCGCTGACGCTGATCGACACCGTCGGTCTCGACATCACGCTCGCCGCGGCGGAGTCGCTGTACGCGGAGTTCGCCGAGCCGCACTACGCTCCCCCGACGCTGCTCAAGCGCAAGGTGGATGCCGGGCACCTCGGCAA
The DNA here is from genome assembly GCF_009872365.1 of Rhodococcus sp. T7. Taxonomy (NCBI): domain Bacteria; kingdom Bacillati; phylum Actinomycetota; class Actinomycetes; order Mycobacteriales; family Nocardiaceae; genus Rhodococcus; species Rhodococcus sp. T7. The sequence goes on along the minus strand of NZ_WXYH01000232.1, from coordinate 49,728 downwards.
GAAGAGCGGCAAGGGCTTCTACGACTACAGCTGATCGTGCCCGTCCGGGAGCCCGTCGCGTTGTCGCGGCGGGCTTTCGCCGTTCGCGACGGCGTATCCCATGTAGGAGATGGCCGTGCTCCGGATCTGCCCGAAGTCGAGGCGGCGGCTCAACTCGCCGTAGCTGAGCCGGGTTCCGCCCGCCCGCGCGAGGTCGAGGAGCCGGAGGGGATTCTTCGACCGCGGCCCGAGCCCGACGATCTCGCCGAGCCGCAGGTTGCGGCGTTCCATGCTCGCCGTCAGTTCCGCGGGACGGATACACATCGACCAGTCGTGGATCGGGGTGTCGAACATCCGGGTCATCCGCCATTCCTGCATGATCTTGATGGCGACGAGCTTGCTGACGAACGTGCGGTTGATGGTGTCGAACAGGTACAGGCCCCCGGGTTTCAGCACGCGGGAGGTCTCGGCGATCACCTGGTCGAGATCCGACACGTGCTCGAGGACGTCGCAGCAGTAGACGACGTCGAATGTGGAGTCCGGCACGGGGAGTCGCTCGCCCGACCCGATGCGGTACTCGATGTCCAGTTCCGCGCCGGTGGCGTGACGGCGCGCGGTGTCGATCGACACCGCTGACGGATCGATGCCCGTCACGCGGAAACCGATGCGGGTGAACTCCTCCGCGAGGAACCCGCCACCGGAACCGACGTCGAGGGCACGCAGGCCGCGATAGTCACGACCGATCGTCTCGCCGAGCACCTTGCGGAAGTAGGCGAATCGTCCCGGCGTCAGGCTTCCGTGCAGCAGATTGAGCGGGTTGTCCTCCTCCCACCACGACTCCCCCACCCGGTTGTAGACGTCGTTGTCGATGACCAAGCCGACCACCCCTTCTCTGCCGAGCGCACGGCGACGACTCCCAGCCTTCTCCTGCGCGTCGGTCACTTCAAGGCCGACACCCGTACGCGATGCTCGGAGGATGACTTTCCGGATCTCGCACATGTGCCTGCTGCCGGGCGGGTTCGTCGTGGGAATTGCGTTGACGTCCACCGGGTCCGGTGGGTACGTGTTCGTCGTGGGCCGTGATGTCCTGGACGTGTCGTACCTCGATCCCGCCGCCGGTGCCACCCTCGCCGCGGTAGTCGCGGTCCTGGTGACGGTGCTGGTTCGTGCCCGCCGGGAACTGTCGGCGTTGTCGTTCGCCGGCTTCGCACTGCTGGGTGTCGCTCGTTCGACCGGGCCCTGGGACGTCGACATGTACCTCGGCGGCGTCGCTGCGGGACTTCTCCTCGGCGGTCTCGTCGGACTGTGCGCCACCGCCGACCGAGCGTGGTTGCAGACCGCACTTGCGACGGGTGTCCTCGCCGGGGTCCTCCTCGGCGGACCGATCGAGCGTCTCCGGACGTCCCTTCCCCGGCGCTACGCGGACTACCTTCCCGGACCCACCGTCGATGCGGCGGCGCTGGCCGTCCTCGCGCTCACGGCCGTGGTTCTGGCCGTGGCGTTGCGGTCCGGCGACTTCGGCGAGCGGGCGGATCCCGCGGTGAGCAGGCGCGCCGTCGTCGCGGGGATCGTGGTGCCGCTGGTCGGACTGGTGCTGTGCTGGTGGTTCGTTCACCGGGCGTGGGACGTCGGCTCCGGCGGCGAAATGCGGGGCCGGTGGGTGTTCGGGATCGTCCTCGTCGCGGTGGTGATCGCCGCCGCGCTGTGGCTGGAGGACCGCACCGGGATCGTGCTGCTCGCCGCGATGGCGCTCGTCGCCACGGGCGGCATCGGCAGGTCCGCGTTCCCGGATTCGTGGCCGTGGCTGCTGGTGCCCGCGGCGCTGGCGCTCGCGGGCACCGTGCTCGGACGCCATTTCCCGCGGCCGGTGCTGGGTATCGCGGCGCTCGCGGTGGTGGCCGCGTCGACAGTGTTCGAGCACCCGCCGTGGGACGACCTGCACCTCGGCGCGACGTGGCTGCTCCTTCCGCTGGCGGCCACGTACACGTTCGCGTCGAGCCTGCCGTCGAGCGGACCGGTCACGTGGGCGTGGACATCGACGGGAGTGTCCGTGGCCGCCGTGGTCGCGTGCGGCCTCACCGCCGCCTACCTCGGAAGACGCCGCATCTGACCAATATGCAGGATACATACGTTGTGCACCATGCATAGGTTGTGTATGGTGCACAAATTGTGTTCCGCTACCTCAAGGAGATTCGTGTGGACAGTCCGACGCCCGTTGTCCGCCCGGGCGGCCTCGTCGCCGTGCTGGCATTCACCGGCATCGTCGCCGCACTCATGCAGACCCTCGTGGTGCCGCTGATCGGTGACCTGCCCCGGCTCCTCGACACGACCGCCTCCAACGCGTCCTGGGTGATCACCGCGACGCTGCTCGCCGGCGCGGTGGCGACCCCGGTCACCGGACGTCTCGGCGACCTCTACGGCAAGCGCCGGATGATGCTGATCTGCACGGTGCCGCTCGTCCTGGGCTCGGTGGTCTGCGCACTCGCGACGACCCTGGCCCCGATGGTGATCGGCCGCGGGCTGCAGGGCGTCGGTGTGGGCCTGATTCCGCTGGGGATCAGTGCTCTGCGGGACCTGCTGCCGCCCGAGCGCCTGCACTCCTCCATCGCCCTGATGAGCTCGTCGATGGGGATCGGCGGCGCTCTCGGCCTGCCGCTCGCCGCGACGGTCGCCGAGAACGCCTCATGGCGGGTGCTGTTCTGGGGCGCCGCCGGGCTCAGCGCGGTGATCGCCGTGCTGCTCTGGTACTTCGTGCCCGCCACCCCGGTCCACGGCACCCGGGGCCGCTTCGATCCCGTCGGGGCGGTCGGGCTCGGCGTCGGACTGGTGTGCCTGCTGCTGGCCGTGTCCAAGGGCGCCGACTGGGGCTGGACGAGCGGCACCACCCTCGGCCTGTTCGCGACCACCGTCATCGCGTTGACGGCATGGGGCTGGTGGGAACTGCGCACCCCCGAACCCCTCGTCGACCTGCGGGTCATCGCGGGACGTCAGGTGCTGCTGACCAACGCCGCGTCCGTCGTCGTCGGCTTCGCGATGTACGCGCAGTCGCTGATCGTTCCGCAGCTGCTCCAGCTGCCCGCGTCGACGGGATACGGCCTGGGACAGTCGATGCTGGCAATGGGTCTGTGGATGGCCCCGTCGGGTCTGATGATGATGGCGGTGTCCCCGTTCGGGGCCAAGCTGTCGTCCACCCGGGGACCCAAGGTCACGCTGCTCGTCGGCAGCCTCGTCATCGCCCTCGGCTACGGATCGTCGATGTTCCTGATGGGGTCGACGTGGGGTCTGGTGGTGGTGACCTGCATCTGCGGCGCGGGCGTCGGCCTCGCCTACGGCGCGATGCCCGCCCTCGTGATGAGCGCCGTGCCGCAGTCTGCGACGGCCTCCGCGAACAGCGTCAACTCGCTGATGCGTTCGGTGGGCACGTCGGTGTCCGCGGCCGTCGTCGGCGTGGTCCTGGCACAGATGAGCGTGCAGGTCGCGGGCCACACCCTGCCCACCGAGGGTGGATTCCGGACCGGTCTGCTGATCGGGTGCGGTGTCGCGCTCGTCGCCGCAGCCATCACCCTGGCGATCCCCACCCGCCGTGCACCCTCCGCGCCGAACGATATTCCCACCGAACCGCTCGCGTCGTCGAAGGTGTAGCCGTCGACCGCCCTACTTGTGGAGGGCGTACCCGGCCACGGGGTTGCCGTTGACGTAGACGGTGCCCTCGTAGGTCCCGTCCGGCTTCGGGGTGATCCGGTCGGTGAGGAAATTCAGACCGGACGGGCTGTAGTCGGTGACGAGGGAGCCGCCCGGTTCCGGGGTGGTCATGCCGAAGACGTAGGGGAAGAACACCCCGAAGTTGTCCATGACCCACCCGTGCCCGAACGTCTTTCCCTTCCAGATCAGGTCGGCACCGGGAAGGTTGGTCGTTCCCACATAGGTGCCGGCAGGCATCACGGGCAGCGGGACCGGGACGGGCATGGGTGCCGGGATCGGATCCGCCGCGGACGTCCCCGCGCCGACGAGAGACAGGCCGGCCACCGCGACGGCCCCGACTGCGACCTTGCGCTTGATGTCCATGAGTACTCCGTCTGTCGAGGTTCGTGCCGGACAGTGTCGCACGCGCGCGGCCGTCACAGGGCGAGTGTGAAGAAGTTGCTGATCGGATCGTTGCGGTAGTCCCGCGGCGTCGCACGCACGACGTCGAGTATGCCGAAGACGGTGCCGGAATTCGCAACGAGCGCCGCACCTTGGGGATCGCGGCGCACCATGGGGAGGTGACCGAGACCGTTCTGCGCCTGAGCACCCGCCGGGGGCGGTGGGTCGTCGTCGCCACCGTGCTCGGCTCGAGCCTCGCGCTGCTGGACGGCACGGTGGTGAACATCGCCCTGCCGCACATCGGCGAGGACCTCGGATCGGGTGTCGCCGGACTGCAGTGGATTCTCAGCGGCTACACCCTGGCCCTGGCGTCGCTGATCCTGCTGGGCGGGGCGCTCGGGGACCGCTGGGGCAGGCGCCGCGTCTTCGTCTGGGGGACGGTGTGGTTCGCGGCGGCGTCCCTGCTGTGCGGGATCGCACCCGACATCCCCCTGCTCGTGATCGCACGGATTCTGCAGGGCGTCGGGGCCGCGATGCTGACCCCCGGCAGTCTCGCGCTGATCTCGGCGTCGATCCACGAGGACGACCGGGGCGCCGCGATCGGACTGTGGTCGGGGCTCGGCGGGGTGGCGGGGGCCATCGGACCCCTGCTGGGCGGCTGGCTGGTGGAGGTCGCCGGCTGGCGGTCGGTGTTCCTGCTCAATCTTCCGCTCGCCGCGCTCGTCGTGTGGGCGTCGATGCGGCACGTCCCGGAGAGCCGGGACCCGCACCCGCCCGATCACCTCGACGTACTAGGTTCGGCGTGCGCGGTGATCGGCCTGGGTGCACTCACCTACGGTCTGATCGAGATGAACCTGATCGCCGGGGTGGTGGGCGCCGTCGTGCTGATCGCGTTCGTCGTCGTCGAAGTGCGTTCACCGAACGCGCTGGTGCCGCCGAGCCTGTTCTCGTCGCGGATGTTCGTGGCGGCGAACCTGGTGACACTCGCCGTGTATGCCGCGCTGGGCGGCGTCTTCTTCCTGCTGGTTCTGCAGTTGCAGTTGGTGGCCGGGTACTCGCCGCTCGAGGCCGGGCTGGCCACCATCCCGATCACGCTGGCGATGCTGGCGTTCTCGTCCCGCGCCGGCAGCTACGCCCAGACCCACGGCCCGCGACTGCCGATGACCGTCGGGCCCGCCCTCGCAGCGGTCGGGTTGCTGTTGATGACGCGGATCGGGCCGGACGCGAGCTATTGGACGGTGGTGCTTCCCGCCGTCGTAGTGTTCGGTCTCGGACTGTCCGCGATGGTCGCGCCGCTGACCGCGGCCGTGCTCGGGTCGGTCCCGGTGGAACAGTCGGGTATCGCGTCCGGGGTGAACAACGCAGTCGCGCGCACCAGCCAGCTGCTGGCGGTGGCCGCGCTCCCCGGGATCGCCGGGATCGACGCCGAAAGCATGCTCGACCCGAACAGTTTCTCGGACGGCTTCCGCATCGCGATGTTCATCTGCATCGCACTGCTCCTCGTCGGGGCGGCCATCGCCGCAGTCCTGATCCGGGCGCCCGCCGCGCCGGCTCCCGCCCCGCGCGGTCCCGTCCCGCCCGGTCCCGTACCGGAGTCGGTCGCGTGCAAGCCGCATTGCGACGTCACCGGTCCCGCGGTGCAACCGGCCCTCGCGCGGCCGAGGCCCACAGAGGGGTGACGCGCCCGCCGGCACGCTTTCGTATCCTGGTCGGGTGGCGATTCCCGGTACCGACCCGTCGAGCGTCCGCGTCGACAGCTGGACGTGGGCGGTCCGGCTGTTCAAGACGCGTTCCGCGGCGGCGGCCGCGTGCCGGTCGGGGCATGTGCGGGTCAACGGCAGCACCGCGAAACCCGCGCAGCCGGTCAAAGCAGGCGACGAGATCCGCATCCGCGCGGCGGGTGTCGAACGGATCGTCGAGGTGATCCGGCCGATCACCAAACGGGTGGGCGCCGTGGTGGCCGTCGAGTGCTACACCGACAACACACCACCACCCCCGCCGCGCGAGGTCCTCGCGTCGATCCCGCAGCGCGACCGCGGCGCGGGCAGGCCCACCAAACGCGAACGCCGCGACATGGACCGGTTGCGCGGGCTGTGACCGCTCAGGCCGGGGTGTGGCTCAGGATGCGCAGCGCGGCAGGCACCGCCTCGATGGTGACCGGCAGCGGGCCGACCCGGTCGCCGTCCGCATACGCCGTGATGCTGTCGCACTGCAGTCGCACCGTCCGTGAACGGTAGGTCTGCACGTCGGGGAGTTCCACGTGGGTGCCCTTGTAGACGCGGGGGAACAGCCGGACCAGCCTCGACCGGCGGCCGTAGTCGACGACGGTGACGTCGAGCAGTCCGTCGGTCTTGTCCGCGTGGGGGCAGATCTGCATCCCGCCGCCGTAGGAGCGGCCGTTGCCGACGGCGACCAGCGTCGCGTCGACCTCGACGGTCTGGTCGTCGAGTTCGATGCGGTAGTGCAGCGGCCGGAGTTGCGTCAGTTCGGCGAGCATCGCCAGGTTGTACCGCATCGGGCCCTTCGGCCAGGACATCCGGTTGGCGCGGTCGGTGACGAGTGAGTCGAAGCCGCTCGCGACGATCGTGCCCGCCCACACCACCGCGCCGTCGTCGAGGGTGATCCGGGCGAGGTCGGATTCCTGCACCTCGCCGTCCGCGATGACGTCGGCGGCCGCGACGGGATCGCCGACCGGGATGCCGAATTCGCGCGCATGGTCGTTGCCGGTGCCAGCCGGGATCAGGCCGACCGGTGTCCCGGACTGCGCCGCCGCCTGCAACCCGATGCTGATGGCGCCGTCTCCCCCGACGACGACGAGCGCGTCGGTGCCGTCGTCGATCGCCCGCCGGGCCAGCGTGCGCGCGTGATCGGCGTCCGTACCGATGATTTCGGTGACGGCGACGCCCCGTTCCCGCAGGCGCGCGACGCCCTTGCGTCCGGCGACCGGCGCGTGACCGTGCCCGGCGAGCGGGTTGACGAGGACGGTGACCTTCTCGATCACCTGCTGCGTGCTCACGGAATCATCTTGCCGGGGTTGAGGATTCCCGCAGGATCGACGGTGTCCTTGACCGCCCGCAGAATCGCGACGCCCAGATCGCCGATCTCGTCCCGCATCCACGGCCGGTGGTCGACGCCGACCGCGTGGTGGTGCGTGATGGTTCCGCCGGCGGCGACGATCGCGTCCCCGGCGGCGGTCTTGGCCTTCCGCCACTGCTCGATCGGGTCGTCTGCCTGCGCGGACACGACGGTGAAGTACAGCGAAGCGCCCGTCGGGTACGTGTGCGAGATGTGGCAGAGGACGAGCGGCGGAGTGCCCTGCGCCGACAGCGATTCCGTGAGCGCCGTGGTCACCGCCGTGCGGAGGGCGGCGAGATTGCCCCAGGTGGTCGCGGTTTCCAGTGTCTCGCACAGCGCTCCCGCGTCGAGCAGCGAGTCGCGCAGGTACGGTGCGTCGAAACGGCCGTGCTCCCAGCCGTTTCCGGGTTCCTCACCCAGCGACGTGCCGCCGTGCGCCTCCAACACCGCGCGGGCCTCCGCCGTCCGCTCCGCGGTGTGCTCGGCGGTGCCCTCGAACGTGGTGATCGCCAGGCAGCCGCCGGTCACGGTCTCCTCGCCGATCTTGTCGGTGGTCGCCAGGTTCACCGCCGTCTCCGCCTCGTCGGACAGTCGCAGCACGGTCGGGACCGCACCCTCCTGCCGCAGCGCGCGCAGTGCGCCAGCGCCCGTCTCGAAGTCGGGGAAACGCCACCCCTCCCGGACGGTGGTGGCCGGGACCGCGTGCACCCGCACCCGCACCCGGGTGATGACGCCGAGCGTGCCCTCCGACCCGACGAACAGTTCGCCGAGGTCCGGGCCCGCCGCGGAGGCCGGGGCACGCCCCGTGTCGAGGGTCCCGGTGGGGGTCACCACCCGCAGTCCCTGGACCATGTCCTCGAACCGGCCGTACCCCGCGGACGCCTGCCCCGACGACCGGGTTGCTGCGAAACCGCCGATGGTCGCGAACATGAAACTCTGCGGGAAGTGCCCGAGGGAGAAGCCGTGTGCGCCGAGCAGTTCCTCGGCGAGCGGGCCCGTCACGCCCGCTCCCAGCGTCGCGATGCCGGAGTCGGTGTCGAGGTCGATCAGCGAGTCGAACCGGCGCAGGTCCAGCGAGACGACGGCGTCGAATCGGTCGCGCACGGGGTCGAGCCCGCCGACGACGCTGGTGCCGCCGCCGAACGGGACCACGGCGATGCCGTTGGCGGCGCAGTAGCGGAGCACGTCGGCGACCTCGGCGTCGGTGCCGGGGGTGACGACGGCGTCGGGCGCGTTCTGGGGTTCGGTGCTGCGGCGGCGCAGCAGGTCGAGCGTGCTCTTGCCGCCCGAACGCAGCAACCGGTCGGTGTGTGCGGTACTGGCGAACCGTTCTCCGACGATGCCCGCGAGCGCGGCGACGTGCTGGTCGGACAGTGCGCTCGGAGCGAGGACGACGTCGTCTGCCGCCCGGTCGGAGGGTTCCCGGATGGTGACGCCGAGCGCCTGCTGCAGCAGTCCCTTGATGCCGTCCGAGAGGACCTTGTGCTTCTCGGGCGCGCCCCAGGCGTCCCACTGCATCGGGGGTGCCGTCAGGACGGCGTGATCTTCCGAACGCTCATTGCTCATGCGTTATAGTGTTACACATCATGTAAGAGTGTAACTAGCCCTTCGGGCGATCGCCCCGCTCCCGCCACACCTGCCGGATCGGCCGCAGCACCAGTCCCATCTGCTTCCGCGTCTTCCCCCGCGTCACCAGAACCCCGGTGATCGCCACGATCCAGACCGGATACTGCACGAGCCAGGCCACCCGGAAACTGTCGAACGAGTACCCGCCCATCGCGTCGAGGATGAGCCCCATCGCCTGGATGACCAGCAACGACGCCAGGAAGCCACCGATGTTGACCATTCCCTGCGCGGTTCCCATGCTGGTGCTGGGGTTGAACATGCGGGCGTAGTCGAAGCCGATCATCGAACCGGGGCCACCCACCGAGATCACCATCACCAGAAGCGCCAGCAACCAGATCGGCGCCGGACCCGGCAGCGCCAGCACGACGGTCCACATCGCCGCGTTGCTGATCATGATCGCCAGCACCAGATACGAGCGGCGCATCGGGAACCGGCCGCTGAGGATGCCGATGACCGGCCCGGCCACGATCGCCGAGATCACCGACAACGTGAGCAGCGAACCGGCCTCGGCCGCCGACAACCCCTGCGCCGACCGCAGATACGGCACACCCCACAGCAGCGCGAACGTCGTCATCGAGAACTGCGTGCCCATGTGGGTGAAGAAGCCCAGCCGGGTGCCGTGCCGCCGCCACACCGCGCGGATTTGCGTTCCCACCTCCCGCAGTCCGGCGGGTGCGGCCACCACCTCGAGACCGGGCGGGGCGTTGCGGATGACGGACACGGCCAGCACGAAGGACAGCAACCCGAGCGACGCCGCACTGCCGTACGCGAAACTCCAGCCCGGCCCGTTCAGCAGCAGCATCAACGGCAGCGCCGACAGGATCTGACCGATCTGACCGAAGATGCCCGTCAGCTGGGACACGAGCGGGACCCGCCGCGGCGCGAACCATTGCGGCACCAGGCGCAGCACGGAGATGAACGTCATCGCGTCGCCGATGCCGACGAACACGCGCGCGGCGACGGCCAGCGGCAGCGATTCGGTGAGCGCGAGCACCATCTGCGCCGACGCCATGATGAGCGCGCCGGCGGCGATCATGACCCGCGACCCGTACCGGTCGAGGAGCACGCCGGCCGGGATCTGCATCCCCGCGTACACCACGATCTGGAGCACGACGAAACTCGACAGCACACTCGGACTGATCGAAAATCGTTCCGACGCCGCGAGCCCCGACACACCGAACGAGGTTCGATGGAGGACGGCGACGATATATGCGACAACCCCGACGCCCCACACCAACCACACTCTGCTCATTGCAGATCAAACTACCGGTCAGCAGGTATTACCCGCTGAGTGAAGTCACTCGCGGCCCAGCGACACCCACGTCGGGTCGGCCGTGCGCTCGCCGACGGTGAGGTCCGCGAGCAGGTCCAGGCGGTCGATCTGCCCCTCGGTCAGCGTGAGCGCGACCGCGCCTGCGTTCTCCGTCACACGGGCCGCGAACCGCGTGCCGGGAATCGACACGGACGGCAACCCGAACTCGCGGCCCTTCGCGTCCAGCCACGCCAGCGACACCTGCGCGGGCGTCGCGTCGAGTTCGGCGGCCACCTCGCGGACGACGTCGAGCACCTTCAGGTTCGACGGCAGCGCGTCGTCCCCGAAACGCGGGAACCGGCGACGCAGATCCTTGTCGCCCAGCACGGCAGGGTCGTACGTTCCGGTGAGGAAGCCCCGGCCCACGGGCGAGTACGGCACGAAGCCGATGCCCAGTTCCGCCGCCGCGGGAACCACGTGCTTCTCGACGTCCCGGCTCCAGATGCTCCACTCGCTCTGGATCGCGGCGATGGGATGCACCTGCGACGCGCGACGGAGTTCGTCACTGGTCGCCTCCGACAGTCCGATGTGGCGGACTTTCCCGGCCTTCACCTGTTCCGCGATCGCGCCGACGGTGTCCTCGATCGGCACCTCGGGGTCGACGCGGTGCAGGTAGTAGAGGTCGACGGTGTCGACACCGAGCCTGCTCAGCGATTCGTCGAGGGCCTGCCCCACGTACTCGGGCTTGCCGTTGATACTGCGCCTGCCGTTCGCGAGGTTGCCGACGAGACCGAACTTGGTGGCCAGCTGCACCTCGTCGCGGCGGTCCTTCAGCACCGTGCCCACCGCGATCTCGCTCGCGCCGTCGCCGTACACGTTGGCCGTGTCGATGAACGTCACGCCGATGTCGATGGCGTGGTGGAGGGTCGCGAGCGCCTCCGCGGGATCGACGGGACCGTAGACGGGGGCGACGGACATGGCGCCGTAGCCCTGCGCACTGACGGTGAGGCCTTCGGACAACTGCACGGTGGGGATGTTGGTCATGCGCCCCATCCTTCCCGAGCACCCCGACAGGTGCATCGTTTGGAATCGCGCTGATCGTGACCCGGCTGCCTCTACCCTGAAGGCATGGCCTTCGACTGGTTCGAACTCGCCCGCATCGCCCACCGCGAGTTCGGTGCGCGGGTCGCCGCGATCACCGACTGGTCGGCGCCGACACCGGACCGCGAATGGGACGTCACCCAACTGGTGCGGCACGTCATCGAGGAGCAGCAGTGGGTTCCCCCGCTGCTCGCCGGGAAGACGGTGGGCGAGGCGACCCCGGACATCGAGCCCCTGCACGGCGACATGCGGGCCGAATGGCAGCGGTACTCGGATGCGGCCATCCGCGCATGGTCGTCGACCGACCCGCAGACGCACGTGCACCTGTCCTACGGCACGGTGCCGCTCGAGCCGTACCTGCGGCAGCAGATCGCCGACGTCACCATCCACGCCTGGGACCTCGCCAAGGCCACCGGATCCGACGACACGCTCGACCAGCACCTCGTCGCCGGCGTCTGGTCGGACCTCGACGGCCAACGCGAGATGCTGTCCGAGAGCGGGCTGTTCGCCGACCCCGTCGACGTCCCCGGCGACGCGCCGCTGCAGGATCGCCTGATCGCCCTGACCGGTCGTGATCCCCGGCAACGCATTTAACCAACCGCGCCCGAGGGTCCCGCCTACGCTGGGATCCATGAATACCCCGGATCCGAAACCCCGCAGCCGCGACGTCACCGACGGACTGGAGAAGACCGCAGCACGCGGCATGCTCCGTGCGGTGGGAATGGGCGACGACGACTGGGGAAAATCCCAGATCGGCGTGGCGTCGTCGTGGAATGAGATCACCCCCTGCAACCTGTCGCTCGACCGGCTCGCGAAGGCCGTCAAGGACGGCGTCCACGCCGCGGGCGGGTACCCCCTCGAGTTCGGCACCATCTCCGTCTCCGACGGCATCTCGATGGGACACGAGGGCATGCACTTCTCCCTCGTGTCCCGTGAGGTGATCGCCGACAGTGTGGAAACGGTGATGCAGGCCGAACGCCTCGACGGGTCGGTGCTGCTCGCCGGTTGCGACAAGTCGCTGCCCGGCATGCTGATGGCCGCGGCCCGCCTCGACCTGTCGAGCGTGTTCCTCTACGCGGGGTCGATCCTGCCGGGCATCGCCAAACTGTCCGACGGCACCGAACTCGACGTCACCATCATCGACGCATTCGAGGCGGTCGGCGCGTGTTCGCGCGGACTGATGAGCCTCGAGGACGTCGACGCCATCGAACGCGCCATCTGCCCCGGCGAGGGTGCGTGCGGCGGCATGTACACGGCGAACACGATGGCCAGTGCCGCCGAGGCGCTGGGCATGTCGCTGCCCGGCAGCGCGTCCCCTCCCGCCACCGACCGTCGTCGCGACGGATTCGCGAGGCGCAGCGGCGAAGCCGTCGTCGAACTGCTCCGCCGCGGCATCACCGCCAGGGACATCCTCACCAAGGAGGCGTTCGAGAACGCCATCGCCGTGGTCATGGCGTTCGGCGGTTCCACCAACGCCGTCCTGCATCTGCTGGCCATCGCCAGCGAAGCCGAAGTGGAACTCACACTCGAGGACTTCTCCCGCGTCGGCGCCCGCGTCCCGCACCTCGCGGACGTCAAACCGTTCGGCAAGCACGTGATGAAGGACGTCGACCACATCGGCGGCGTCCCCGTCATCATGAAGGCCCTCCTCGACGCCGGCATGCTGCACGGCGACTGCCTGACCGTCACCGGCCGGACGATGGCCGAGAATCTGGCCGACATCGCGCCGCCCGACCCGGACGGCAAGGTGCTCCGCGCGATGAGTACGCCCATCCACCCGACCGGCGGCATCACGATCCTGAAGGGTTCCCTCGCCCCGGGCGGCGCGGTGGTGAAGTCCGCCGGGTTCGACTCCGACGTCTTCACCGGCACGGCACGCGTCTTCGAGCGGGAGCGGGCCGCGATGGACGCCCTCGAGGACGGCACCATCACGGGCGGCGACGTCGTCGTCATCCGCTACGAGGGCCCCAAGGGCGGTCCCGGCATGCGCGAGATGCTCGCGATCACCGGCGCCATCAAGGGCGCAGGCCTGGGCAAGGACGTCCTGCTGCTCACAGACGGCCGATTCTCCGGCGGCACCACCGGCCTCTGCGTCGGGCACGTGGCACCGGAGGCCGTCGACGGCGGTCCCATCGCGTTCGTCCGCGACGGCGACCAGATCCGCCTGGACGTCGGAACGGGCACGCTGGAACTGCTCGTCGACGAGAAGGAACTCGCCGACCGCAAGAACGGGTGGGAACCGCTGCCCCCGCGCTACACCCGCGGAGTGCTGGCCAAGTACACGAAGCTCGTCGGTTCCGCCTCGGGCGGCGCCGTCTGCGGGTAGGCGCTCCGCGCCCGTGCGCCTTTCTGGTTGTCCTGGCTACCAGAAAGGCGCACGAGCCCGGAGGGCCTAGATGGGCCGGAACCCCGCGCCGGGACCGGCGTTGGCGTTCATGTCGTTGACGATCGAGTTGAGGTTGGTGCCGATCTCCGGGCCGATGCACGGTGCCGCGAGGTAAGCATTGACCATGGCGACAAGGGTGGTGCCGACGACCATCGGTGCGCCCGAGTCACCTTCGATCACACAGGCCTGGGTCCACGTCTCCCCCGTCTGCATGAGGTCGCCGTAGACGATGCCGCACGTGTTTCCCGTGGTCCGGCCTTCCTTGCACGCCACCTGGGGGAAGCCCGCCGGTGCGCCGATCTGGGTGATCGTGACGCCGCCGACCCGGTTGACGGGGACGACCTTCGCCGGATCGAACTGGATCACCGCGTAGTCGAGAGCGGGGTTGGAGATGACGAACTTCCCGATGATGCCGCTGTCCTGACTGGCCTCGGGCACCACGTACGAGCCGACCTCACCGCAGTGGCCCGCCGTCAGGCCGACGAGCCGGCCCGCATTGTCGTGTCCGATGGTGGTAAGCGAACAGACGAGTTCGTCGTTCACCACGATCCCCGAACCGCCCCCCATGACGGCGGCCGGAGCTGCTGTCGCGGTCCCTGCCGCAACGAATCCCAGAATTCCCGCTGTCGCCGCAACAACCGCCGCGAATCGTTTCAACATTTTTCGAACCTTCCCGGAAATGAGCCCCGACGGCCGCGTGTCTCTCCATAAGAATCCCATCCCGCGCAAGACCTGCGTGGGGGAATGCCGATGTAGAGACCGCGGCCGTTGCCCGCTCCGGTACTACTCGCCCGCGCCGAGGGCCTCCAGCGCTTTCCGGGCGTCCTCGAGTTGCCGGCTCAGCTCGTCCACCCGGGCCGCGGCGAGGTTGCGCGCCGCCACGATGATCGACTCGACGGCCTCGATCGCCGTCTCCTCGCCGAGTTCCCGGACCGCACGCTCGACGGCGTCCGGAGACACCGGGACGGCCTTGCCGGGACGCTTGGCTCCGTGCGCGACGGTGACGCTCCAGTCGTTGTCGGCGCCGGCGTGGATGGTGACGCTGACTCCGGCAGGCACCTTCTTGGCGGTGCGCTTGGCCGGTGCCGCGGCGGGTTTCGGGACCGCGGCGGCGGCCGGTTGCGGCACCGCGACGGCCTTCGCCGCGGGCGCCCTGGGGGCGGGCGGCGGACCTGGTTCGATCTCCTGGTGCACGACCGGCGCGGCGACGGCGGGCGCGGCGGCGGGCACCGACTTGGGCGCCGGAATTCGTCTCATCAGAAGCTCCTCGGCTTCGAAGGGGAGCTCGTCGTCGACACCCTTGGGGCGGATCAGGACCGTATTGCCTTGCACGGAGATGACTTTCGCCGAGGCTCCGGCCTCGAGCCCGAGGCTGGGCATCGCGTCGCGCAGATACACGGTGGCCCGCTTGCCTTCCGCGATCGCGGCAGCGAGGGTCTCGAGATTCTCCGCGGTCAGGTGATCCGGTGCGGCGGCGCCGGAACGTCTACGGGGCGGCATGCGCTGTCCTTTCTGGTCTGTCTCCTGGTTACGCTCGTGGGCACCGCAACTCTTGCACACCCCACCGACGGTTCCGCATCGAACGTAACGAGAGGAACGACGTGACCTCGGAAGCACCGGAGAACAACGACGCGACGGCAACACCGACGGAGATCTCACCGACCCTGCTCCGCGACATCCAGGCCGATCTCGAGGAGTCGCTGCTCGGCGGGCCCCGCCGGTACACGCGGGCCGAGATCGCCGATATCGCGGGTGTCTCCCTCGATCGGGCGGACCGTCTGTGGGTGTCGATGGGGTTCGCGGTCGACATCGACCCCGACAGCGTCATGTTCACCGAGGGGGACGCCACCGCGTTGCGTACCATCGCGTCGCTCGTCGATCGGGGAATCATCTCGCCGGAACGCGAAGTGGCGGCGGCCCGCGCGCTGGGTCAGTCGTTGTCGCGGCTCGCCGAATGGCAGGTGTCGCTGATCAGCACGCACATCGTCGATCAACTCGCGGATTCGGCGGGCAGCGACGAGCAGGCGATCCGGGAGCAGGTGCGGGGGCTCACCGCCGAGATCCTTCCGGCGGTCGAGTCGTTGCAGGCGTACGTCTGGCGCAGGCACGTCGCCTCGACCACGGGCCGCAACGTGGGCAATCCCGGTGAGGAGGTCGCGAGCCGGACCCTGGTGGTCGGGTTCGCGGACATCGTCGGGTACACGTCGCTGACGCGTCAACTCGGTGCCCGGGATCTCGCGGACCTGCTGGAACGCTTCGAATCGGCCTCGACGACGGTGATCGGCGGGCATCAGGGGTGGGTGGTGAAAACGGTCGGCGACGAGGTGATGTTCGCCGTCGAATCGCCGGCCGATGCGGCGGAGATCGCGCTGCAACTCCAGGAGCGGGTCCTGCCGGACGAGTCGGACCCCGAACTGCGGGTCGGTCTCGCGATGGGTCCGGTTCTCGTCCGGTTCGGCGACCTCTACGGTTCCGTCGTCAACACCGCGGCGAGACTCACCGGGTCGGCGCGTCCCGGCACGGTGCTGATCGACGAGGAACTCGCCCACGAACTCGACGGCGCTCCCGATTACTACCTCAAACAGCTACGCCCACGACGCGTTCGAGGGATACGCAGGCTCGAGCAATTCGTGCTGCGCCGGAATCGGGACGCCTGACGAGGGTCAGCTTCCGAAGGGAAGGGTTCCGGGCGGGATGGAGTATCCGCTGCTGCCGGCGGCGACGCCGCCCCACGCACCGAGGAGCCAGTTGAGTGCATCAGTGATCATCGAAAAACCTTCCCACACCATTCATCAGACAGGCACGGCGTCAGGTGCCGCGCGCACTGCCACGGTAATGACGACAGCCTGAGCTGTCGACGTCATAATGCCTGAGCAGGGGGTATCTCGCGCAGCGCGGGCGGGCGGGCACCGGCTTCGACCTGGGCGGCGCGTGCCGCGAGGAAGTCGTCGACGATCTGCTCACACGCGGCGCGTCCGAGCGGGGTGAGGGTGGCGAGCCGGGTGAAGACGAGCGGTCCGAGAAGCTGGGCGAGGGCGAGGTCGTAGTCGAATTGTCCGAGGCGTTCCGCCGCCTCGGGTGTGCCGAAGACCTGGTCGAACGCCGCCCGGTACTGTGCGACGATCGTCTGCCGGAGCGTCCGCAGTTCCGGTTTGTCCGACTGGGCGGCGTCCGCGCTCGAGTAGTCGTCCAGCGCGGGGCCCATGCCCAGCCAGCACATCGCCGTCACGTTCATGGGGGCACTCTCGATGAGTTTCGCCTGACTGACCATCAGTTCGACCAGCCGGTCCCGGAGGTCGCCTTCGGCGAGCACCGTGGGGGCGGGCGGAATCAGCCGCCCGAACGCCGCGGCCACCAGTTCGGTGCCGTTGTCGAAATGCCGGTAGAGCGTGGCGCGAGCCACCTTCGCCAGTGTGGTGACGGCGTCGATGGTGACGGCGTCCGTGCCGCCCTTCGCGAGAAGAGTTGTCGCGGCGTCGAGAAGTCGCGCACGCGAGCGCTGCCTGCGGGGATCCTGCTCGGTCATCTGCACCGCCCGTTCCTGCCACTGCCCGACCTCTTGTGAACTATTAGTCTACCAACGATACTGACAGTCTCATTTCCATCGGGAGGAGTGTCGTGCACGCTCGGAACGAGACACCACGGGCACAGCAGGGACGACCGGAGAACGCGGGCTGGAGCCTGCGGCAGATATGGATGCTCACGGTCTCGTGCTGCGCCGTCGCCCTCGTCGTCGCGGCGATGGCGGCCCTCAACACCGCGCTCCCCGACCTCGCCCGCGACACGGGTGCGACGCAGAGCCAGCTGACGTGGATCGTCGACGGCTACACCCTCACCCTGGCCGCCCTGCTGCTTCCGGCGGGCGCGCTCGGCGACCGGTACGGCCGGCGCGGGCTGCTCATGATCGGACTGCTGATCTTCGGCGCCTCCACCGCGCTCCCCCTCGTCAACGACGCACCCGAGTGGATCATCGGCTCGCGGGCCGTGGCCGGCGTCGGCGCCGCCCTCGTCATGCCCGCCACGCTGTCGCTGCTCACCGCAGGTTTCCCGCCGGCACACCGGGGCCGGGCCGTGGGCATCTGGTCGGGTGTCGCCGGTTCCGGTGCGATCGCCGGCCTGCTGGTCTCCGGATTCCTGCTCGAGAAGTGGTCGTGGCACGCCATCTTCATCGGCCTCACCGTGGTGTCCGCGCTGATCTTCGTCACGGGCTTCACCATCTCGTCGTCCCGCGAGACGGAGCGCCCACCGCTGGACCTGCCCGGCACCGGGCTGATCGCCGCCGCCGTCGGCCTGTTCGTCCTGGGAACCATCGAGGCGCCGCAACGCGGCTGGCTGGATCCCGTCGTGCTCGGACTGCTCGTCGGCGGACTCGCCGCCGCGGCCGCGTTCGCCCTCGTGGAACTCCGCAGAAAGCACCCCCTGCTCGACGTCCGGCTGTTCGCCAACCGCGCGTTCGGCTCGGGGTCGATGTCGCTCCTCCTGCAGTTC
Source organism: Rhodococcus sp. T7 (assembly GCF_009872365.1). Lineage (NCBI taxonomy): Bacteria > Bacillati > Actinomycetota > Actinomycetes > Mycobacteriales > Nocardiaceae > Rhodococcus > Rhodococcus sp. T7. The sequence continues at coordinate 31,738 of NZ_WXYH01000232.1, read as the reverse complement.
CTCGCCTCACTCGGGCTGTTCTTCCTGCTCGTCCAGTACTTGCAACTGGTGCTGGACTACTCGCCGCTGCAGTCGGCGCTCGCGCTCGCCCCCCTCGCCGTGCCGGTGGTGGCGATGTCCGCGGTCATGCCGATGCTCGTCCCGCACGTCGGGCTGCGGCCGCTGCTCGCGTCCGGCTCCGCGCTGCTCGGCCTGGGCATTCTCCTGCTGGTGCGGCTCGACGCGCATTCGAGTTACGCGGAGGTGTGCGCCCCGCTCATCGTGGCCGCGTTCGGTATCGGACTGTGCACGGCGCCCGCGACATCGGCCATCGTGCAGAACACTCCCGACGAGAAGCAGGGTGTCGCATCCGCTGTCAACGACACGGCGCGCGAGATCGGCTCGGCCATCGGAGTCGCACTCGCAGGCAGCGTCCTGGCCGCGGGTTACGGCAGACATGTGCAGCCGGCCGTCGACGCCGTTCCGGAGGCCGCGAAGGAGCCGGTGTCGAGTTCGCTGGCGGCGGCACTGCAAGTTGCGGACGTCGCGGGCCCGCAGGGTGAGCAACTTGCGACGTTCGCCCGGGATTCGTTCCTGAAGGGTTTCGACGAGGCGTCCATCGTTCTGGCCTGCGTGCTGTTCGGCGCATCGCTGCTGCTCGCGGTGTGGGCGCCGGGACGGAAGGGGTCCGTGCCGAAGGCCGAATCGCCGCAGGAACTGGCCGAGATCGACTGAGCGGACGTTGCCCTTGTGACCGTCGTCATTGTATCGTTCAGTATCAGTAACTGAATGTCACAGTTAGTTGACCGTCTAGTCACAGATCAAGGGGTAGTGATGACCGCATCGATCGTCGTCTCCGACCGCGAAGAGACCGCCCAGCGCTTGCTGGCGTCGTCGGCACGCAAGTCCTACGACCCGATGGTCGAGGTCGACTGGGAAGCACCGATCCCCGACGACAAGTTCGGTCTCACCCCCGAGTGGAGCACGCTGTACGGCACGGCCCTCTGGGACGAGATGACCGACGAGCAGAAGGTCGAACTCACCAAGCACGAGGCCGCCAGCGTCTCCAGCGTCGGACTGTGGTTCGAGATCCTCCTCATGCAGATGCTCCTGCGCGACGTGTACGGCCGCGACAAGCACTCGCGCCACGTGCAGTTCGCCCTCACCGAGGTCGCGGACGAGTGCCGCCACTCGGTGATGTTCGCCCGTGCAGGCGAACGCCTGAACATGCCGAGCTACGGCCCCCACCCGGTGATCCACAAGCTCGGGCGCATCTGGGGTGGCTTCTTCCGGGGAGCCAACGCGTATGCCAGCGTGATGGCCGCCGAGGAGATCCTCGACATGATGCAGCGCGACTTCATGAAGGACGAGCGCGTGCAGCCCGTCACCCGCACGGTGAGCAAGATCCACGTCCTCGAGGAGGCCCGCCACATCCGCTTCGCCCGCGAAGAGGTCGGACGCCGCATCCAGGGCGCCAGCTGGGCCCGCCTCCAGATCGAGCGCCTCAACACCGCCGCGGTCGTGTACTTCGTGATGAAGAGCATGATCCGCAAGGACGTCTACGAGAACGCCGGCCTCGACCCGAAGCGGGCCGCCGCCGAGGCCAAGAGCAACCAGCACTACAAGGACACCGTCCGGACGTCCGGTTCCAAGTTGATGCAGTTCCTCGATGGCGTCGGCCTCGTCGGCGGCCCGTCGAAGCGCCTCTACAAGCGGGTCCATCTCCTCTGAATCATGTCGGGACGTGGTCCAGGTAGGACACACCGGTCGAGGTGATCTCGAGTACGCGCGCGGACGGAATGTCGAAGAACATTCCCGCGACGCGTACTCGACCCTCGGCCGCCGCCGCGCCGACGAGGGGATGGCGCCCGAGGGTTTGCACCTGGACCGCCACATTGACCATGCCCAGCTGGTCGACCTCGTCGAATCCCAGTTCTGCCGCTGCACGCGCCACCGGGTGACCGCTGAGGAACGCCTTGCGACTCGGCTGCGCGAACGTCAGCCACTGCTCCACGGCGCCCTCGGATCCGTCGGTGCCTGCCGGCGCCTCTGCCAGGACGGCCTTCATCGCGCCGCAGCCGGAATGACCGCACACGATCACCGAGCTGACCTCGAGTTCGTCGAGCGCGAAGGCCAGGCCCGCTTCGACGGACACGTCCTGCCTCCCGGTCGGCACCAGGTTGCCCACGTTGCGCACCGTGAACAGGTCGCCGGGACCACTGCTGGTGATCACGTTCGGCACGATGCGTGAATCGGAGCAGGTGAGGAACAGCGAGTCGGGGCGCTGCCCGTCCCGGAGGTCGTCGAGGTGCGGCTGTAGTTGCGCCGCGTTGCGCCGGTGGTACTCCGACACTCCCGCGAGGACGGGTCGCAGCGCCGCCGGTGTGGCATTCTCCCCCGTGTCGTGGTGCCGCGGCTGCCAGCTCTTCCACGGGGCGAACCCGCGGGGGCTCGCCACCCCGACGCCGCGCCGCGGCGGCGACGCACCCACGGCGTCCATGTCGACGGGACCGAGCGCGTCGATCACGACGGTTCCGCCGTTGTTCTCGTAGTGCCGCTTCCAGTCGTCGATCGCTTCGAACATGGCGTGGTCGAGGAAGTCGACCGCCAGTTCCACGGTGACGTGCGCGCCCTGGGGCACCTTCGCGAGCAGTCCGGTCAGTGCGGGCATGGACAGGAAGCTGCACGACCCCTCGACGGTCACGCGCCACCGCCCGGAGTCCTCGGAGCCGATGGGTTCGGCGCGCATCCTCGGGTGGATGACCCGCCACAGCAGCAGGACCACCGCGAGTGCGAGACCGATGATCACGCCCTCGAGCAGGTTCAGGAACACCACACCGGCGACGGTCACGCCGTACACCCACAAGTCGCCGGTGCGGCGGGCCGTGCGCAGGTGCGCCATTTTGACGAGCTGGATGCCGATCACGATGAGCAGTCCGGCGAGCGCGGCCATCGGGATCTGCTCGACCAGCGCAGTGAGCAGTGCGGCGAAGACGAGAATCCACACGCCGTGCAGCACTGCGGACGCCCGGGTCTTCGCGCCGGCCGCGACGTTGGTGGAGCTGCGCACGATCACACCCGTGACCGGCAGGCCACCGATGAGACCCGAGATCATGTTGGCCGAGCCCTGACCGACGAGTTCCCGATTGAACTCCGACCGGGTCCCGCCGTGCATCTTGTCGACGGCGACCGCGGAGAGCAGGCTCTCGACGCTGGCGATCAGCGCGACCGTCAGCACGCCGGTGGCCACGGCGAGCCACGGGCCGTCCGGCATCGAGGGCAACGCCACGGCGTCGAACAGGGAGCCGTCCAACGTGATTCGATCGAGGTCGAACGGGAGGACCAGGGAGAGGACGGTGGCGGCGACGACGGCGACCAGCGGCCCCGGGAGCACCTTCAGCTTGCCGGGAATCTTCTTCCAGAACAGCAGGACGACGATGACGACCGCCCCCACGAGGACGTCGCCGTACCGGGCGGATGTCAGCTGTCCGGGCAGCTGGGTGATGTTCTCGACGGTCGAGCTGTGCGAGCTGCCGCCGAGGAGGACGTGAATCTGCTGGAGCGCGATCGTGATTCCGATGCCGGCCAGCATGGCGTGGACGACGACCGGCGCGATGGCCAGAGCGGCACGGGCAATTCTACTGAGCCCGAATATGATTTGAAGGAATCCGGCGGCGACGGTGATCGCGCACGTGGCCTTCCAGCCGAAGGTGGCGACCAATTCCGCTACCACCACGGTCAATCCGGCGGCCGGGCCGCTGACCTGGAGTGGTGAGCCACCGACGGAACCCGCGACCACCCCGCCGACGATCGCGGCGATGAGGCCCGCCATGATCGGGGCGTCGGACGCGATGGCGATGCCGAGCGACAGCGGCAGGGCGACGAGGAAGACGACGAGCGATGCGGGTAGGTCGTATCGCGCGTTATCTCGCCACCTTTCGCCGCGGGTCGGTCCGGGGGCGGGGGCACCGGATGGGGGTGCTTTCTCATTCTCGAGGATCGACGACATGTCGACACCTTACGGGCGGAGACCGACGAAACGCCCGAAACGGACGTGATCCTGTGGCATGTGTCACTGTGGCAGCGCTTTTCGCCCAGTTGAATCGAAAACTATTGGACAACAGTCCATTACATGAAGATTAAAGTACGTAAAGTTCACAGCCGGCGGCCTCGCACGGTGAGACGTGCCGGTCACCGCCACGAAGACGGCGACCGACACTGCCCGGAGGGCCTCCCCGGCGGGGCGTAGCGTGCGGCGCCCGGTCAGGTCGAGGCCGTCGATCGGGAGCAGCCCGACGGACGATGACCGAGCCGGGGCTGCAACCGGGGTCCGCGCCGTACGACAATGAACGACGGAGCACTGCGAAAAGCAGCACGAGTCCGCTGCTCGACACGAGGAGAACACGGTGAGAGAACCACACGTCGTCACGATCAACGGAAGTTCGCCCCGCGCGGACAAGACCGCCTGGGTCGCGCCCACCGCGGCGGTGATCGGCGCGGCGACCCTCGGCGCGGAGACCAGCGTCTGGTACGGCGCGGTGCTGCGCGCCGATTGCGATTCCATCACCCTCGGCGAGGGCAGCAACATCCAGGACGGCGTGGCCGTTCACGTCGACCCGGGTTTCCCCGTGGTCGTCGGCCGGGACGTGAGCGTGGGGCACAATGCCGTCCTGCACGGCTGCACCGTGGAGGACGGCGCCCTCGTTGGCATGGGCGCCACCGTCCTCAACGGCGCGGTGATCGGCGAGCAGTCGCTGATCGCGGCCGGCGCGCTGGTGCTCGAAGGAACCCGGGTTCCGCCACGCTCACTCGTCGCGGGTGTGCCCGCGAAGGTCCGACGGGAACTGACCGACGACGAGGTAGCCCACAATGCGGCCAATGCGGCCGTATACCGCCAACTGGCACAACAACATCGATCGGCAGACGTCACCTCGCTCGATATCGTCTGAGCGAGCGGGATCGGCGAACGGTCAGCGCACTCGCGGGATCTTGCGGGTGCTGACGGCGATGCGATTCCACGCATTGATCGTGAGCACCAGCGAGATGAGCTGGGCCAGTTCGGTCTCGTCGAAATGCTCCTCCGCCTCCTCGTACACCGAGTCCGGGACGAAGCCGTCGGTCAGCACGGTGATCGACTCGGCGAGGGCGAGCGCGGCGCGCTCCTTGTCGGTGTACAGGCCGTGCATTTCCTCCCACGCGCCGAGCAGGAACAGCTTCTGTTCGCTGATGCCGATCTTGCGGGCATCGGCGGTGTGCATGTCGATGCACCACGCGCAGTGGTTGATCTGGGAGCACCGGGTGAGCACCAGTTCGACGAGTTCCGGGTCGAGGCCCTGCCGGGCGGCGGCGTCGAGGGCGATCATCGCCTTGTAGACGGCGGGGGCCTTGCGGGCGAGGTCGACTCGGGTCTTGCGCTCTGTTGTGGCCAGCTCTGTTGTGGTCATGGGAGAACAGTAGACGCGAAATAGCCCATCTCCATGGTTCAATTCGGGCATGGAATCTTGGGCCAATTCAGGTCTGGGCCGCGACCTCCACCTCGACCTCACCGCGCCCGCCGGTGGACGCTCGTCCGGGGTGCGCGCCACGCTGGTGTCCGCGCTGCGCGAGTCGATTCGCTCGGGACGACTCGTCGCGGGCACCACCCTCCCGCCGTCCCGCGCGCTGGCCCTCGACCTCGGCGTCGCCCGCAACACCGTCGCCGAGGCGTACTCCGAACTCGTCGCGGAGGGCTGGCTGACGGCACGGCAGGGATCGGGGACCCGGGTCGCCGATCGGGCACGCGAGTCCGCGCACCGCTCGCAGCCCCGCTCGCCCGCCGCACCCCGGCCCGCGTGGAGTCTGCTGCCCGGTTCGCCCGACGTCGCGGAGTTTCCGCGTGCCGCCTGGATGGCGTCGGCCCGCCGGGCGCTCACCGCGGCGCCCCACGACGCGTTCGGTCCGGGCGATCCGCGGGGCCGCCCCGAACTGCGCCGGGCTGTCGCCGAATATCTCTCCCGCGCACGAGGGGTCCGCACCGATCCCGATCGCATCGTGGTCAGTGCGAGTTCGGGGCAAGGACTGTGGCTGCTCGCCCGCGCCGTGCAGGGACCGGTCGCCGTCGAAGGGTACGGGCTGCACTTTCATCGCGAACTGCTCGGCGACGCCGGCGCCACAACCGTTCCCCTGCGCCTCGACGCCCACGGCGCGCAGCCTCCGGACGCGGCGGGTATGCGACTGTCCGCGGCACTGCTCACCCCGGCCCACCAGTTCCCCACCGGGGGTCCGCTCCACCCCAGCAGGAGAACGGCTTTCGTGGAATGGGCGCGCACGACCGGTGGGATCGTGATCGAGGACGACTACGACGGGGAGTTCCGGTACGACCGCCAGCCCGTCGGCGCCCTGCAGGGTCTGGCCCCGGAACAGGTGGCGTACCTGGGCACTGTGAGCAAGACCCTCTCTCCCGCGATTCGTGTGGGGTGGATGGTGTTGCCGGAACGCCTGATCGACGACGTCCTGGCGGTCAAGGGCGTATACGAGAGGTGGGTCAGCGCGACGGACCAGCTGACCCTGGCGGACTTCATCGAGCGGGGCGCATTCGACCGGCACGTCCGCAGGATGCGCACTCTCTACCGCCGTCGGCGCGACACCCTCGTCGAGACCCTCGCCGCGCGTGCACCGCACGTGCATGTCACCGGCATCGCGGCCGGTCTGCACGCCGTCCTCGAACTTCCGGCCGGGACCGAGGCCGCTACTCTCGGCCGGGCCGCGGCCCTCGGTCTCGCGGTGGAGGGCCTGCGCACGTTCCGTCACCCGGACGGTCCCGCGGACCGGCCGGACGGACTCGTCGTCGGCTACAGCACGCCGTCGTCCGCCCGTTTCGCCACCACGCTCGACGCCCTGTGCCGCGCGCTGCCCACTCCGTGAGCAGAATTTCCTATGGGACTGGTCGGAATGCATGTCGTACGGTTACAGTCTGATCCGTGACCGAATCCGGAGTGATCGACTCAGGCGAGCTGCTGACGCGGCGCCGCCACGTCGATTTCGCACTGGTGTGTACCTCGGGGTGTCCGATCTCCTGATCGGACCCGTCCCGGCGTGATGTTCTCCCACGCCGGGTTGTCTCTGCACACCCACGTTTTCGAAGGATTCGTAACTCGTGACCACTGCATCCGTTTCACATCTCACGTCCGTCATCAGTGCCACCCGCGACGCCGTGTCGCAGGATTCTGCGAACGCCCACGTCGTCTTCACCGCCTCCGCGCAGGCCCACGACGCCGTCGCGAGCACCGTCTCGCTCGGCAAGTACAGCGTCGAGGTGGACGAGCCGCCCGCGCTCGGCGGCGAGCACTCCGCCGCCAATCCCGTGGAGTACTACCTCGCTTCACTGCTCTCCTGCCAGGTGGTGACGTACCGCTTCTGGGCCGAGAAGCTCGGTGTCCGTGTCGACGACATCTCGGCGCGCGCGGAGGGCGACCTCGACGTGCGCGGATTCTTCGGCTTCGACGACGCCGTCCGCCCCGGGTTCGGCGAGGTGCGCGTCGTCGTGACGCTGACCGGCCCGGAACCGCGGGAGCGCTACCTCGAACTGCAGGAAGCCGTCGACGCGCACTGCCCCGTCCTCGACCTCACCCGCAATCCGACCCCGGTCCACACCGTGGTCGAAACACTCACCGGCGACAACTGATTCATCACATCCACTGCACCGAATCCGGAGGACTCCACTCGTGACCGAGAGCATCGATCCCACCGCCAACTGGTCGTTCGAGACCAAGCAGATCCACGCCGGGCAGACGTCCGACGCGACCACCAAGGCGCGGGCGCTGCCGATCTACCAGACCACCTCGTACACGTTCGACAGCACCGATCACGCTGCCGCGCTGTTCGGTCTGGCCGAGCCGGGCAACATCTACACCCGAATCATGAACCCCACCCAGGACGCGGTCGAGCAGCGCATCGCCGCTCTCGAAGGCGGCGTCGCCGCCTTGCTGCTGTCGTCGGGGCAGGCCGCGGAAACCTTTGCGGTACTGAACCTCGCGGAGGCGGGCGACCACATCGTCTCCAGCCCGTACCTGTACGGCGGCACGTACAACCTCTTCCACTACACGCTGCCCAAGCTCGGCATCGAGGTCTCGTTCGTCGAAGACCCGGACGACCTCGAGCAGTGGCGCAGCGCCGTCCGCCCGAACACGAAGGCGTTCTACGGTGAGACGATCGCCAACCCGAAGAACCACATCCTGGACATCGCGGGAATCTCGAAGGTGGGCCACGACAACGGGATCCCGCTGATCGTCGACAACACGGTGGCCACACCGTATCTGCTGCAGCCGCTGAAGCACGGGGCGGACATCGTGGTGCACTCGGCCACCAAGTACCTCGGCGGCCACGGCACGGCGATCGCCGGCGTCATCGTCGACGGCGGCACGTTCGACTGGACCCAGGGGCGACACGGCAACTTCACCACCCCGGACCCGAGCTACCACGGCGTCGTGTTCGCGGACCTCGGCGCCCCGGCCTACGCGCTGAAGGCGCGCGTGCAGTTGCTGCGCGACCTCGGCTCGGCGGTTGCCCCGTTCAACGCGTTCCTCATCGCCCAGGGCATCGAGACGCTCAGCCTGCGCGTGGAGCGGCACGTCGCCAACGCGCAGAAGGTCGCCGAGTTCCTCGAGGCGCGCGCGGACGTGACCTCTGTGTCGTACGCGGGTCTGCCGTCCTCGCAGTGGCACGAGCGCGCACGGCAGCTCACCCCGAAGGGTCCGGGTGCGATCGTGACGTTCGAACTGGCGGGCGGTGTCGATGCCGGTAAGAAGTTCGTCAACGCGCTCACCCTGCACAGCCACGTCGCGAACATCGGTGACGTGCGCTCGCTGGTGATCCACCCGGCGTCGACGACGCACTCGCAGCTCACCCCGGAGGAGCAGCTCGCTGCCGGTGTGACGCCCGGACTGGTTCGCCTCGCCGTCGGCATCGAGGGGATCGACGACATCCTCGCCGACCTCGAGACCGGATTCGCCGCGGCCGCAGTCTGATTCCGGTGCCGGGAGGCCGAGATTCGGCCTCCCGGCGTTCAGATCATCGCGCGCATCATCCCCTGCGGTTCGCCGCCGAGCTGGGTGAGCGCGCTCGCGTGGTTGGTGGGTCCTGGCACGTGGACCGCGTGAGCGAGGCCGGCGTGCGCGTCCCGCCAGAACCGTTGCATCGGCGTCTTGTAGTGCAGCGCGCCACCGCCGGCCCGCGCGAAGATCTCGTCCACGGCACGCACCGCTCGCCACGCCGCGGCGATCTGGGTGCGGCGTCCGATCGCACGCTCCTCGAACGTGACCTCCTTGCCGGCGTCGACCTTGTCGTAGAACCGGTCGGCGGTCTCGATGAGGGCGACCCGGGACGCATTGATCTCGGCGGCGGATTCTCCGATCGCGCTGAGGACGTACGGGTCCTCCTTGATCTTCTGGCCCGTGATGGCGACGCGGTCCTTCTGTACGGCGATGTGGCAGGCCAGCGCGCCCTCGGTGATGCCGATGACGGCGGCGGTGATGCCGAGCGGGAACATGCAGGAGTACGGCATGTTGAACAGCGGTTCCGGTCTGCCCGCTTCCTTCTGCGCCCGCCCGTCCATCACCTTCGACGCGTTCAGCGTCCGGTAACCGGGGACGAACGCCCCTTCGACGATCAGGTCCTTGCTGCCCGTTCCGCGCAGTCCGATGACGTCCCACGTGTCCTCGACGATCTGGTAGTCGGTGCGCGGCAGGATCACGTGCAGCGACGACGGCGGCAGCGCGATGCCGCCCTCACCGTCGCCGACCATCGCCCCGAGGAACGCCCACTGACAGTGGTCGGTGCCCGACGAGAACGACCACCGCCCGTTCAGGACGTATCCGCCGTCGACCGGTGTCGCGACACCCATCGGCGCGTACGGCGACGCCATCCACGTGTCGTTGTCCTCGCCCCAGATCTCCTCCTGCACCTGCGGGTCGGCGAACGCCAGTTCCCACGGGTGCACGCCGACGATCCCGGCGACCCACCCACTCGCGCCGTCGAGTGCGGCGATCCCCATCACGGTCTCGGCGAACTCGCGGGGGTGCACTTCGAGGCCGCCGTACAGCTTGGGCTGCAGCAACCGGATCGCCCCGGAGTCGCGCAGGAGACGGGCGGCGGTGTCGGTGAGCCGGCAGTCCGCCTCCGACCGGACGGCCTGCCCGCGAATCTCCTCGGCGACGGCTTCGATTCTGTCGAGAACCTGACCCATCGGGACTCCCCTTCCGCAGTCAGTAGAACATGTCGTGAGTAGAACACGTTCTAGTCAATATAGCCCCGACGTTCCGATTGCGAGCCGATCCACACTCCGCACTTGAAAGTTCGTTGTACCTAAATCTATAGTGCGGAGATACTAATCAGCAGGTAGATCCGGCGACCATGATCAGGAGCTCCGTGAGCATCGAGGCCCTTAGCCCACTCCGCCCGCGCCGCAAGCCCCGCAAGGGCAGCCTCCGAACGGTCGCGCTCCTCGGACCGGCCTTCGTGGCGGCCATCGCGTACGTCGACCCCGGCAACGTGGCCGCCAACCTCACCGCGGGCGCGAAGTACGGGTACCTGCTCGTCTGGGTCCTCGTGCTCGCCAATGCCATGGCCGTGCTGGTGCAGTACCTGTCCGCCAAGCTCGGCCTGGTCACCGGCAAATCGCTGCCGGAGATGCTGGGCACACGCCTGCGGACCGGCAACCGTCGCGCGTTCTGGCTGCAGGCGGAGGCGATGGCGATCGCCACCGACCTCGCCGAGGTGATCGGCGGCGCGATCGCGCTGAACCTCCTGTTCGGCGTTCCCCTCTTCGTCGGCGGCCTCATCACGGGCGTCGTGTCGACGGGCATCCTGTCGATCCAGAGCCGCCGCGGTCAGCGGACGTTCGAGTTCGTCGTGATCGGACTCCTCACGATCATCACCGTCGGGTTCCTCACCGGACTCGCATTCACCGACGTGTCGGGACCGGACGCACTCGCCGGTCTGGTGCCGCGGTTCGAGGGCACCGAGACGGTGCTGCTCGCCGCGAGCATGCTCGGCGCCACTGTGATGCCGCACGCGATCTACCTCCACAGCGCCCTCGCCCGCGACCGGCACGGGAACGACCTCGAAGGCCCCCGCCTCGCGCGACTGCTGCGGGTCACGAAGTGGGACGTGGTCGGTGCGCTGATCGTGGCGGGTGCGGTGAACATCGGCATGCTGCTGCTCGCCGCCTCGGCCCTACGCGGCATTCCCGGCACCGATTCGATCGACGGCGCGCACGCCGCCATCCAGAACTCGCTCGGCCCCGGCGTCGCGGTCGTCTTCGCCGTGGGCCTGCTGGCGTCCGGTCTGGCCTCCACGTCGATCGGCTGCGCGGCCGGATCCGAGATCATGTACGGACTGCTGTCGATGCGCATCCCGCTGTTGCTGCGCCGGGTGGTCACGCTGATCCCCGCACTGGTCGTGCTGGCGGCCGGCGTCGACCCCACGTTCGCGCTCGTCCTCAGTCAGGTGGTCCTCAGCCTGTGCATTCCGTTCGCGGTCATCCCTCTCGTGCGGATGACGTCGGACCGCGACCTGATGGGCGTCCACCGCAACGCGACGGCCACCACGGTCGCCGCCTGGGTGGCGGCGTCGCTGATCGTCGTGCTCAACGTGTCGCTGCTGTGGCTGACGTTCACGGGTTGAGACCGGATCGTTCGTGCCGCGGCGCCCCGGACACGACGCGCTGCAGCGCCTGCAGGTCCTCCGACAGCATCCGGAACATCCAGTAGGCCCCGAGGAACGCGACAACGCTGCCGACGCACAGGACGCGCAGCGCGACGATGACCCGGGGCATGTCCTCCGGCGGAATGAACGTGGCCCCCGCGACCCCGAGCAGCGGCACGGCCGCGGCCGCGGCGAGGAAGAACGTGCTGCGGCGTCCCAGCCGCCGCAGCATCCGGGCGTCCGAGGCACTGATCTCGCCGTGTCGCAGGAAGACCGGGTAGAGGCAGCGCACGGCGTAGAAGTTCACGAAGAAGAACGGGTAGACCACGGCGATCGCCCCGCAGACCAGCTGGGACGCTGTGAAGTGGACGACGGTGTTCCACGGAACCTCACTGCCGCTCACCTCCAGGGTGATCGGCACGATGATGCCCGTGACCACCCACAGCCCGAGGCACAGCAGGGCGCACCGCTGGCCGAGTAGCAGGGTGTCCTTGCGGGCGCGGGCGAGTTGCGCGCCGGAGTACACCCGCCCCCGGCGCAGACCGGCCGCCACCACCGTCAGGTAGATCACCATCGACACGGTGCCCACGGTCCCGATCAGGAACGCGATCGTGTAGTCGATCCGGGTGATCCGCACGAAGTTCTCCTGCGCGCCGGGCGGCAGCTTGCTGATGATCAGGGTGCTGTTGTGGTGGTAGCTGTAGAGGATGGCCAGGAAATTGGGAACGGCGATGGCCAGGAACATGATCGGGTGCGTCCACCGGCGCATCCGCAGGCGCCAGCTCCCCGGCGGCGGGTCGACCAGATCGCGGGCGTGCGCGTCGAGGCAGACGTCGAGTTGCTGGGCGAGTTCGGCGCCGGAGGAGTACCGGTCCCTCGGTTCCGGTGCCAGCGATTTGAGCAGCACGCGCCGCAGCGCATTCGGGCAGTCGGCGGGCAGTTCGCCGGCCGCCGGTTCGGCGTGTCCCCGGCGCCGCGCGAGCATCGCGTCGAGGGTGGTGCGGTCGCCGGGCGGATGGGAGTGCAGCTCGGCGTCGCTGTCGTCGAAAGGTCTTGCGCCGGTCAGCAACTCCCACAGGACGACGGCGAGCGAGTACAGGTCGCTGCGGGTGTCGAGGTCGGCTGGGGTGCCGGGCCGGTCCGGGTGGATCGCCTCGAGTTGTTCCGGCGACATGTAGGCCAGCGAGCCGCCGAAGTAGGCGACCGGGCTCGCACCGGCGATGTTGCCGCTGAAACTGATGTTGAAGTCGGCCAGCTTCGGGACGCCCTCCGCTGTCAGCAGCACGTTGGCGGGTTTGACGTCGCGGTGCAGGACGCCGTGCGCGCCCGCGTAGTCGAGCGCCTGCGCGAGCCTGCGACCGAGCCAGGCCACCGTCTCGGGCCACGTCAGCGTCGCGATCTCCTGACGGACGCCGGATTCGCTGGGCCGGATCTCGCCCCGGCCGACCAGCGCCCGGTCGATCGCGTCCAGCAGCACCGCGCCGCTGCGCGCCTCCGGCGGCGTCTCCCGCACCCGCGCGACCACGTCGAGCAGTGTTCCCCCCGGCACGTACTGCATGTACAGCAGTCGCAGGTCGCGGCCCGCGAGGAGTCGCTGATCGAAGACCCGGACGATGTAGTCGTGGTCGAACTGGGCCAGGGTCTGCGGTTCGGTGCCGTGATCCTCGGAGATCTTCACCGCGACCATCCGCTGCAGCGACCGCTGCCGGGCGAGGAACACCCGCGCGAACGCGCCCCGGCCGAGGAGGGTCACGAGGTCGAAGTCGTCGATCCGACGGCCGACCTCGAGGTCGTCGAGCGCGCCGGCATCCCCTGCGGACACCGTCGACGCCGGTTCCCCGCGGTGGAGCAGGGTGCTCTGGTATTCGCCGGTGCCGAGCAGTTCTTCGAGTTCGTCCGCCTGCGCCGGGAAGCTCAGCGTGTATTCGCCGGCCTCGACCGGCTCGCCGCTGCGCTGCCGGATGTGGAACTCCTCGTACAGCAGGTCCGGTGGCAGCGGCCACCGCCGCAGTTCGGGCAGCTCCTCGCAGTACTGCGCCAGCCGTTTCGGGTGGTCGCCGCGCAGCCAGCGCTTCTCCAGGTCGACCTTGATCAGTTCGACGAGCGTGACCCGGCGGAGCGCGGGCGAGACGGGCAGATACGCGACCAGATCGGGTGCGGACGACGAGGACTCCCAGGCACTGGCGAAGCGCGCGACGGCGTCGCCGACCGCCGTGTCCGACACCCAGGCCTGCTCGGAAGCGGCCGGTGAACCTCGCCGGGAGGGCATGAAAGCCATGGTAGCTGGCCACGCCCATCCGACTACTGCAGTTCCGACACCGGGGTCGACGGGTCGATGGTGACGCCGATCCGCGTCAGATTGCCGTGCAGCACTTGCCAGATCGACACCTCGAGGAACTCGGCGAGGTCGTCGCTGCCGAGCGGCGACTGCGGGTTGCTCAGCCACCTGTTGACGCTGGCGTCGACGAGTCCCACCAACCCGAACGCCAGCGACTCGGCGAGATCGGAGTTGCCGGCGACCGCGTCGAGGACAGTGGCGAGCAGACCCGACAGCTGGAGCGCGATCGCGGTCTTCGTGCCCGTCACCACACGCGAACCGGTGGTGCGCCTGCTCGGCGATCCGGTGCCGAGGAACTGGTGGAGCCGCGGGTATTCCACGATCCACCGCAGGTACGTCTCGACCGCGCGCGCGATCGCCTCGCCGACGGTCCCCTCGGGGGTCAACGTGGGAGCGAGGTCCGCCATCAGCCGTTCGATGATGCGGCCGCGCAACTGCTCGTCGAGGTCGCCGCGATCGGTGAAGATCCGGTAGACCACCGACCGCGGCACGTCGGCGCGGTTCGCGATCTGCTGGACGCCCACGTCGGGGCCGTCCTCGTTGATGGCCTCCATCGCGGCTTCGAGAATCCGGCTGCGGCGTTCCGCCTTGTGGTCCTCCCAGCGCGTGGCGCGGCCGTCACCCTGGGGCGACGCGGCGGTTTCCACTTTGTCCGGCATCGCCCATACGTTACCCATCCGACTGTTGACTGGACAGAATGTCTCACATACTTTGGTGAGACAGGGTGTCACACACACATTTTTCCGGACTCAGGGAGCCGCAATGGGTAACAGGGTGTTCGTCGTCGGCGTCGGGATGACGAAATTCGAGAAACCGGGTGCACGCGAGTGGGACTACCCCGACATGGCGCGGGAGGCGGGTGGCCGGGCGCTCGAGGACGCGGGCGTCGAGTACGGCCTCGTGGAGCAGGCTTACGTCGGATACGTGTACGGCGAGTCGACGTCCGGGCAGCGGGCCGTCTACGAACTCGGCCTCACCGGCATCCCCATCGTCAACGTCAACAACAACTGTTCGACGGGGTCGACCGCGCTCTTCCTCGCCACCCAGGCGGTCCGCAGCGGTCAGGTCGACTGCGCGCTCGCGCTGGGCTTCGAGAAGATGCAGGCCGGTTCGCTCGGGTCCACGTACGACGACCGGGAACAGCCGATGATGCGCCACCTCCTCGCGCTCGCCGAACTGCAGGAGTTCGCGATGCCGCCCGCCCCGTACATGTTCGGCGCCGCAGGCAAGGAACACATGGAACGGTTCGGGACCACGGTGGAGCAATTCGCCCGGATCGGCGTGAAGAACCACCGCCACTCACAGAACAACCCGTACGCCCAGTTCCAGGACGAGTACACCCTCGACGAGATCCTCGGCTCGAAGCCGATCTACGGGCCGCTCACCAAACTGCAGTGCTCCCCCACCTCGGACGGCTCCGGCGCCGTCGTCGTGGTGAGCGAGAAGTTCGTCGACGAGCACGACCTCGCCGGGCAGGCCGTGGAAATCGTCGGCCAGTCCATGGTCACCGACCTCCCGAGCACGTTCGAGGACCGTAGCGCGATCAGCCTGGTCGGCGCCGACATGACCCGCACGGCCGCGGCCCGGGTGTACGAACAGGCGGGCATCGGCCCGGACGACATCGACGTCATCGAACTCCACGACTGCTTCTCCACCAACGAACTGCTGACCTACGAGGCGCTCGGCCTGTGCGGCGAGGGCGAGGGCGGCAAACTCGTCGACAACGACGACACCACGTACGGCGGGCGCTGGGTGGTCAACCCGTCCGGTGGCCTCATCTCCAAGGGGCACCCGCTCGGCGCTACCGGACTCGCCCAGTGCAGCGAACTCACCTGGCAACTCCGGGGCACCGCCGACAAGCGGCAGGTCGACGGCGCCACGGTCGCCTTGCAACACAACATCGGCCTCGGCGGCGCCGTCGTCGTCACCGCCTACCGCACACTCTGAAACTTCTCTCCCCCAATTTCTTTCACCTCGAGCACCAGGAGTACACCATGGCTTCCGTTTCCGTCGCAGCGTCCCTGCCCGCCTCCCCCGACAAGGCGTGGGACGCACTGTCCAACCTGTCCCGCTGGGAAGAGTGGCTCACCATCCACCAGTCCTGGAAGAGCGAGATCCCCACCCAGGTGGCACTCGGATCGAAGTTCACCGAGGTCGTCTCCGTGATGGGCATGGCCAACAAGATCGAGTGGACCGTCACCGAGGTGCAGGTGCCCGAGATGGTGAAGATCTCCGGCACCGGCATGGCCGGGGTGACCGTCGAATTCACCCTGAAGGTCGAACCGGACGGCGCCGGGTCCAAGGCGATCATCGACGCGAGTTTCACCGGCACGATGATCGTCGGCCCCATCGGCAAGGCCGTCGCCAAGAACGCCAAGGCGGATCTGGAGGCGTCCCTCGCGGGCTTCGCCGACATGGTGGGTTGATCCGCGCATGACCACCCCCACAGTCGAATTCGACACGAGCGGCCTCGGCGAGTGGACCGACCCGCAACGATTCGAGGTCACAGCCGAGCGCATCGCCGAATACGCCGCGGCCACCAACGATCCCATCGAACGCCACCTCGCGGGCGAGGTCGCACCGCCGGTGTTCGCCGTGGTCCCTGCGTTCACGTCGATGGCGCCGGCCGCACTGTCCGTCGCCCCGGTCGAACTGCTCATGAAACTCGTGCACGGCGAGCAGGATTTCCACTTCCACCGCCCGATCCGGCCCGGCGACAACCTCGTGGTCCGCGCGAAGCCGATCGGTTTCGAGGGTCGCGCGAACGGATCCACCGTCGTCGTCTACGTCGAAACCGTCACGGAAGACGGTGAACTGGTCAACGAGCAGTGGATGACCGCGTTCTTCCGGAAGGTCGACGCGGGCACAGGCCTCGGCGAACAGGCGCCCGGACACCGGTTCGACGAGACCCTGCGCGGGCAGGCCCCCGCCGCGTCGATCACCCAGCACATCGACGAGGACCAGACGTTCCGGTACTCGCCCGCCTCGGGTGATCCGATGCCGATCCACCTGGACGACGAGATCGCCCGGATGTCCGGCCTTCCCGGAATCATCAACCACGGTCTGTGCACGATGGCGTTCACGTCGTGGGCGGCGCTCACCGAACTCGCCGACGGCAGGGTCGAACGCCTCCGCCGTCTCGCGGTGCGGTTCGCGAAACCCGTCCTGCCCGGCCAGGACATCGTCACGCAGTGCCGGCAGGTCGCCGAACCCACCGGCGGGGCGACGTCGTACGCCTACGAGACCGCCGTCGGCGACGAACTCGTCATCAAGGACGGCCTCGCCGTCATCGCGGACACAGAAACCTAGGAGCACGCACATGGGAACACTCGAGGGACGGGTAGCCGTCGTCACCGGCGCCGGACGCGGAATCGGCCGGGAGCACGCACTGCTCTTCGCACGTGAGGGTGCTGCGGTGGTCGTCAACGATCTCGGCGGCGCCAACGACGGCACCGGTGCGGACGCCGGCCCGGCGCAGCAGGTGGTCGACGAGATCGTCGCCGCGGGCGGCAGAGCGGTCGCGAACACCGACAACGTCGCGTCCTGGGACGGCGCCGAAGCACTCGTGGGTCAGGCGGTGCGCGAATTCGGCCGGCTCGACGTCCTCGTCAACAACGCGGGCATCCTGCGGGACGCGTTCATCGCGGGCATGTCCGAAAGCCAGTGGGACGCCGTCATCGCCGTGCACCTCAAGGGTCACGCGGCCACCCTGCACCACGCGGCCGCGTACTGGAAGGCACGGACCAAGGCCGGCGAGACCGTCAACGCGTCCGTGATCAACACCGCGTCGGCGTCGGGCACGTTCATGCCCAACGCCGGTCAGGGCAACTACGGCGCCGCGAAGGCCGGCATCGCCGCACTCACCCTGGTCGCCGCGGACGAACTCGAACGCTACGGCGTCCGGGTCAACGCGATCGCCCCGATCGCCCGCACCCGGCTCACGCTGGCCACCCCCGGCATGGGCGCGCTGTTCGCCGAGGAGGTGCCGGAGGGCGAGTTCGACGCGTTCAACCCCGCCAACATCTCCCCGCTCGTCGCCCGTCTCGCCGACGCGAACTGCAAGATCACCGGCAAGGTGTTCGCCGTGCAGGGCGGGGCCATCTCCGAACTCGCCGGCTGGCACGACGTCACGACCATCGAGAGCGACGGCCCGTGGACCGTCGCCGACCTCGCCGACCGGCTCGGCTGAAGGGCTCCGACATGGCCAAGAACACGTACGAGCTCGGGCTCGGACTGACCGAGGAACACCGGGCCCTCGCCGACTCGGTCCGCTCCTTCGCCGAACGCACCATCACCCCGGATCATGTCCGGTCCGCGGTCGAGTCCGAGAGCGAGGACAAGTTCCCGCCGTTCTGGGAGGCGCTCGTCGGCCAGGACCTGCTGGGGCTGCACGTCCCCGAGGACAAGGGCGGTCACGGCGCCGGGCTCCTCACGCTGGCGGTGGCGCTCGAGGCGCTCGGACGCACCGCCGCCCCGGGCCCGTTCGTCCCGACCGCGTTGTCTGCCGCCCTCGTGGCGGCCGCGGATTCCAAGGTCGGCATCGAACTGCTCCCCGGTCTCCTCGACGGATCACGCACCGCCGCAGTTGCTCTGGGCCGCCCGCTCGAGGCGTCGGCGCACGACGGCGGGTACCGCATCACCGGTGTCGCGGACGCCGTCCTCGGCGGCGAACACGCCGACACCGTACTGCTCCCCATCACCGTCGGCGCCGACGTCCGCTGGGCCGTCGTCGATTCCGCGGACGTCACCGTCACGGTGCAGGACAGCATCGACGTGCTCCGTGGTTCGGCACGGATCACCGTCGAGAACGTCCGGGTGGGCGCCGACCGGATCCTCGACGGGCTCACCGAGCGACGCGTCCGGTCCGTGGCCACCGTCATTCTCGGCGCGGAGGCAATCGGCGTGATGTCCTGGTGCGTGTCCACCGCGTCCGAGTACGCGAAGACCCGGGTGCAGTTCGGACGTCCGATCGGCCAGTTCCAGGGCGTCAAGCACAAGTGCGCGCACATGGGCATCGCCCTGGAGAAGGCGCGCGCGGTGCTGTGGGACGCCGCGTCCGCCCTCGACAACGGCGACGACACCGCCGATTTCGCCGCGGACATCGCGGCCGTCGTCGTCCCGGATGCCGCGGTGCAGTGCGCGCAGGACTGCATCCAGGTCCACGGCGGCATCGGATTCACCTGGGAGCACGACGCGCACCTGTACTACCGCCGCGCACTGGCCATCCGGGGGCTCCT
This sequence comes from Rhodococcus sp. T7, assembly GCF_009872365.1. NCBI lineage: Bacteria > Bacillati > Actinomycetota > Actinomycetes > Mycobacteriales > Nocardiaceae > Rhodococcus > Rhodococcus sp. T7. The sequence continues at coordinate 12,502 of NZ_WXYH01000232.1, read as the reverse complement.
CGGCACCCGCGAGGAGCGGGCGGGACGCGTCGCCGACCAGTCGCTCACAGGCACCGCCCGCACGTCCGAACTGGAACTGCCGGACGAGGCCGAGTCGATCCGCGCCGAGGTGCGGGCGGCGCTCGCCCCGCTGGTCGGCCTCGACGAGGACGACCAGTTGATCGCGCTCGGCGACGGCGGCTGGGTGCAGCCGCACCTGCCGAAGCCGTACGGGCGCAGCGCATCCCCGCTCGAGCAGATCGTCATCGCCCAGGAGATCAAGACGGCGGGCATCCCGATGCCGCAGCTGCTGATGGGCGGCTGGGCGGTGCAGGCCGTCGTCGCCCATGGCACCGACGCGCAGAAACGGGATCTCGCCGTCCCCACGCTGCGCGGAGACCTGGTGTGGTGCCAGCTGTTCAGCGAACCGGGGGCCGGTTCCGACCTCGCGTCGCTGACGACGAAGGCCGAGAAGGTCGACGGCGGCTGGACGGTGACCGGGCAGAAGATCTGGACCACGGTCGCGCAGTTCTCCGACTGGGCCATGCTGATCGCCCGCACCGACCCGGCCAAGCCGAAACACGAGGGCATCACGTACTTCGTGCTGGACATGTCGACGCCGGGCGTGACCGTCCGGCCGCTACGCGAGATGACCGGGTCGGCCCTGTTCAACGAGGTCTTCCTCGACGAGGTGTTCATCCCCGACGAGAACGTGGTCGGGACCGTGAACGACGGCTGGAACGTGGCTCGCACGACCCTCGCGGGCGAGCGAGTGGCGCTGAGCCAGAAGATGGAGGCCTACGCCACCGACAAGGATCTGCTGCAGTTCGCCCGCGGCCGGGACCTCGGCCCACTGGGCCGGTTCCGCGTCGGCGAACTGGTCGCCGAGAGCCAGGCCGTCGACCTGATCGGCTCCCGCATCGTGCTGAAGCAACTGTCGGGGACTGACGTGAGCACCACGTCGAGCGTCGGAAAGCTGCTGGGCATGGGGCTCGGACAGTCGATCGCGGAATTCGTCGTCGCCGAACTGGGGGCGGCGGGCGCCGTGAGCATTCCGGGCGAGCCGAGCGACAAGGCGATGGAGCAGTTGATCGCCGGCCGCGCCACCACCATCTACGGCGGCACCACCGAGGTGCAGCTGAACGTGATCGGCGAGCGCATGCTCGGACTGCCCCGCGACGCGCAGGGGGTGTCGTGACCGGCGGGCCGCTGAGCGGGCTGACCGTCGTCGAGATCGCGAGTCTCGCGCCCGCGCCGTTCGGGTGCATGATCCTCGCCGATCTCGGTGCGGACGTGATCCGGGTGGAGCGGGCCGGCGACGGCGGCACCGGGTTGATGGCACCGTCGGGTGTGCTCGACCGCGGGCGACGGTCGATCGCGGTGAACCTGCGCACCCCGGAGGGACTCGAGGCGGTTCTGCGACTCGTCGAGGGCGCCGACATCCTGGTCGAGGGTTTCCGTCCCGGCGTCGCGGAACGTCTGGGCATCGGTCCCGACGACTGCCTGGCCCGCAACCCCGCCCTGATCTACGGGCGGATGACGGGCTGGGGTCAGGACGGACCGCTCGCACCGCGGGCCGGGCACGACATCAACTACATCGCGCTCGCGGGCGCGCTCGACCCCATCGGGCGCGCCGGCGAGCGGCCGGTACCACCGCTGAACCTGTTGGGCGACTTCGGCGGTGGCGGTCTGATGCTGACGATGGGAATCCTGGCCGCGCTGCACGAGCGCACGCGGTCGGGCCGCGGTCAGGTGGTGGACGCGTCCATGGTCGACGGCGCGGCGCTGCTGACGGCGTTCGTCCACGGGATGAACGCCGCCGGACTGTGGCAGGAGGGTCGCGGGCAGAACGTCCTCGACGGGGCCGCCGCGTTCTACGACACCTACGAGTGCGCCGACGGCCTGCACGTGGCGGTCGGGTGCGTCGAACCGCACTTCTACGGTGAACTCCTCGACGTGCTCGGGCTGTCGGGTGAGGATCTGCCGTTGCAGTACGACCTCGATGCGGCGCCGGAACTGAAGGCGCGGCTCGCGGACGTGTTCGCGACCCGCCCGCGGGACGAATGGGCGGCATTGTTCGCCGATTCGGACGCGTGCGTGTCGCCCGTCCTCTCGCCGTGGGAGGCGCACGAGCATCCCCACAACAAGGAGCGGGAGACGTTCGTCGAGGTGGGTGGCATCCGCCAGCCCGCACCGGCGCCGCGCTTCAGCCGCACCCCGGCACCCGTTCCCCGTCCTGCCCCGAGGCCGGGGCAGGACACGGACGCGATCCTCGCGCGGGCCGGCTACGACGCGGCGGCCATCGAGCAACTGCGCTCGGCGGGCGCCGTCGAGTAGGTGACGGGGGACCTATCCGCGATCGGTGCCCGGCGGGAAGCCACCGGTCGCGATGGGTCCCCACTCGTCGATGGTGATCCGGATCAGGCTCTTGTTCTGCTTCCGCATGGCGTCCCGGTACTCGTCCCAGTCCGGATGCTCGCCGGAGATGCCGCGGAAGTACTCCACCAGCGGCTCGAGCGCGTCGGGCAGGTCCAGCACCTCGGCCGTGCCGTCGATCTGCACGTAGGCGCCGTTGAACTCGTCGGACAGCACGCACACGCTCACGGCGGGGTCGTGCCGCACGTTCGCGGCCTTGGCGCGCTGCGGGTAGGTGGCGACGACGATCCGGCCCTCCGAGTCGAGTCCCGACGTGACCGGGGAGATCTGCAGGCCGCCGGAACGTTTCCGGGTGATCAGCACGCTGCGATGGCGCGGGCGGACGAAGTCGAGCAACTCTTCCCTCGTGACACGGTCTGCGGTGGCGACGGCCATGGTGCACCTCTCCTCTGCTGCGGTGGTTCTTCCCGGACTCACCTTAGGCCCCGGGCCAGTCCTCAGACGTCTGAGGACTGTGCTAGCGTCGCCCCATGGCCGGACGTCCCACCCTCCGCAGCGGACCGCTGGTCCCCCAGCTCGAGGAACTCCTCACCGCCCGGATCCGGGACGGCGAGTGGACACTCGGCAGCCGCATCCCCAGCGAGGCCGAACTGGCCACCGAACTCGGCGTCGGCCGGTCCTCCGTCCGCGAGGCCGTTCGGCTCCTCGCCCGCGACGGCCTGCTCGACGTGCGGCACGGCGTCGGCACGTTCGTCGCACAACCCCCCACGAGCGGTGCGGGACTCGGGAAGCTGCTGCGCCGCGCCCGCCTGCTCGAGGTGTACGAGGTGCGGCGCGCCCTCGAGATCGAGGCCGCCCGGCTCGCCGCGGAACGCGCGCGCCCCGAGGACCTCCGGCGACTGCGCGAACAGCTGACCACCCGGCACGACAGCACCACCGCGTCGACCGCCGTCTTCGTCGCGGCCGACCTCGACTTCCACGCCGCGATCCTGGAGATCGCAGGCAACTCGATTCTGTCCGCCCTGTTCGATTCGATCCGGCCGCTCCTCGTCGACGCTCTGGCCGAACTCGTCGATCACGAACCCGGCAGGCCCGACACCAGCTGCGCCCACGACGATCTGGTGTGCGCACTGGAATCCGGCGACGCCGAGGCGGCCGTCGCCGCCACCGCCGCCAACCTCGACCCGACCATGTCGATTCTGCGGAAAGGCGGAAATCAGTGACCACCCCCGATTCGGTCGTCAGCATCGAACACGTCGACCTCGTGCGGAGCGGACGGTATCTGCTCAGCGACATCAGCCTCCGCATCGAACGCGGACAGCACTGGGTGCTGCTCGGCGCGAACGGTGCAGGCAAGAGCACGATGCTGAGCATGCTCGGCGCAGTCGCGCACCCGACGCGTGGCACCGTCCGCGTCCTCGGCCATCAGCTGGGCCGCGTCGACATGCGCGAATTGCGCGCCCACATCGGGCACGTGAACCCGCGATACCGGATCGACGCGCCGCTCACAGTGCGCGACGTCGTGCTCACCGGCCTCACCAACACACCCGACTTCCCGCCGCGATGGTCGCCGTCCGCGGAGCAGATCGCCCGCGCCGACGAACTGGTCGCCTCCCTCGGCATGCAGAAGCACGCGGACGCCCTGTGGCCGAACCTGTCCCAGGGTGAGCGCGGCCGCGCCCTCATCGCACGGGCCCTGATGGCGGAACCGCAACTCCTCCTGCTCGACGAGCCCGCCACCGGACTCGATCTCGCGGCGCGCGAACAACTCCTCACCGCACTCGACGAACTGCGCGACAGCTACCCCAGCCTCGCCAGCATCCTCGTCACCCACCACCTCGAGGAAATCCCCACCACCACGACCCACGCCGTCCTCATCCGCGACGGTCGCGTGATCGCACAGGGCGACGTCGCGGACGTCCTCACCACCTCCACCATCAGCGAATGCTTCGACCACCCCATCGAGATCCACCGTCAACGCGGCCGGTGGGTCGCGCAGACGCGGGTCCCCGAGCCGGTCGGATAGCCCGGCTCCGGACCGCCACTCGCCACAGCCGCACACGGATTGGCCGGATTCCCGCGCAATTGCGTGTGATTCCAGCGAATCGGTCTGCAAACAGCGCGAGGTTCCGGCTACTCGCACGAGCCGACGGGATGCGCCGCCAGCAGTTCCTTCGCGAGGTAGCTCACGTCGATTCGCCCGGTGTCGCCGAACCGCTCCACGTTCTTCCTGGCCACGTACGCGTCCGGGTCGATCGCGGCGACCAGCAGCACCCCGCCCACCGCGGAGACCAGGACGGCGCGCGGCAGCCACCGCCCCGACAACCGCACGCCCGCCGCGATCAGCAGCACGAATACCAGGCCCAGCCACAGCTCGGTGACCAGCACCGTCACCCGCAGCCGCGTGTACCCGTACTGGCTCTCGTACAACGACATCCGGTGGATCGCCGACGCGACGACGACGAGCGACAACCCGCAGAGCAGTCCGAGCAGTACCCGCACGAGTACCCGGTCCGCGACCTCTACCCGCGACGCCTTCCGCACCGCGACCGCGATCACCAGCAGTGTCAGCGCGGTCACCGCCAGCAACTGCCAGAAACCCTGTCGCGCGTACTCGGCGTACGTCAGGTCCGCCGTGGTCAGCACGTGCGTGTTCCCGCCGAACAGCACCGTCAGCTGCACCGCGACGAATCCGAGGAACAGCAGATCCAGCAGGGCCAGCGGAATCGCCCACTCCCACCGGGCAACCGGGCGTCCCGGCCGCGGGGCGAGCGCATCGACGCGGGGTGTTCGCCGCAGCAGGTACGCGGCCCCCAAAGTTCCGCCGCACACCAGGACGCCGATCACGAACCGACCGAACGGATTCGACACGTGGACAGTCGGTGCGGCTCGGCCGAGCAGTGCGGCGAATCCCGCGTCCGCGCCGGCGAACAGCGAACCGAACACCAGCCGCAGCACGACGGTCACGGCGGCGACCCCGAACACCCGGCCCACCGGCACCGTCCCCGTCGCGTGCCACCGTCGCGCGCCCCGGCGCGTCCACCGCACCACCCGCAGCGGGGTGAACCACAACGCGAACGACCCGGCGGCCAGGCCCGTCCACGTGCGTCCGCCGACGAGGGCGAACGATCCCACCACCCAGCTCAGCGCCACACAGACCGCCGCGAGCCACCCGGCACCGCGCACACTGAGCACGGCCAGCAGGCCGAGGGCGCCGAGGATCGCAGCGGCCTGCGTGGCTGTCGGCAGTGTTCTGCGGGTCGCGAACACGGCGGCGGCCACCGCGGCGCCGGTCAGGACGTAGCCGAGACCGACCACCGTGACCTGCAGGGTCAGGGCCGCGACGACGCCCGCCGCCACTGCCGCGAGAACGATCGGGGGCGGCGCCATCGACGTCCGATCGCGGCGCCAGGCCTGTCTCGGCCAGAAGTCGCGTCGGGTGGGCGCTGCGGGTTGTGGGGGTGCGATGGTCATGGTTCCCTCCCTGATTGTCGCTGCCGGATGAGGGCAGGTGTCATCGCGGGACGTCGTGTCCCGGTTGTGAAGCTGTGGTCAGGCGGCGGGCAGACTCACCCGGATGCAGCAGCCCTCGGCCGTGTCGAGAACCTCGATGTGGCCGGCGTGGAGATCCACCGCCCAGCGGGCGATGGCGAGGCCGAGGCCCGTCCCGCCGTCGGTGGAGCCGCCGTGGGTGAACCGCTCGAACACCCGGGACCGCTCGCCGGGTGCGATCCCGGGGCCGTCGTCCTCCACCTCGAGGACCACGCCGCCGGCGTCCGGCCGGGCACGGACCACCACCTCGGTGCGGGCGGGACCGTGCCGGAACGCGTTGTCCACCAGGTTCGCCACCACCTGGTGCAGTCGCGCGGTGTCGGCGTCTGCGCGCAGGTGCGGCGGCTGAACGTCGACGGTCACCCGCCGGGGGTCCTCCGACTGCCGGACCACGTCGTCGAGGAACTCGCGGACCGGAAAGATCTCCCGCTCGAGTTGCACCGCACCGCCTTCCACCCTCGACAGGTCCAGCAATTCGGCGACGAGGCGGCCGAGTCGCTCGGTCTGATCGAGCGCCACCCGCATCCGGGCCGGGTCGGGTGCCTCCACCCCGTCGACGACATTCTCGAGCAGTGCCTGCAGGGCGGAGATCGGGGTGCGCAGTTCGTGCGAGACGTTGCCGATCAGTTCGCGGCGATACCGGTCCGCGGCCTCGAGATCCTCCGCCATCTGGTTGAACGCGCGGGCCAGTTCCCCGATCTCGTCGCGCGACGTCGACCGCACCCGGCGCGAATAGTCGCCGGTCGCCATCGCACGGGCGGCGGCCGTCATCGACCGCAGCGGGGACGTCATGCCGTGCGCGAGGATCTGCGTCACGGCCAGCGACACCAGCAACGCCAGGACGAGCGCGTACCGGAACGGCCAGCGGGCGGTCACCCAGAACATCAGCGACGCGAAGAACAGCGCGGCCACGACGAGAAGGCCGGTCTTCACCTTGAACGATCGCAGCGGATCGAGAGGTCGGGGCATCCTGTCCAGGATCCGGCCCGCGGTCACCGCTGCACGTCCAATGCGTAACCGACGCCGTGCACGGTGCGGATCAGGTCGCCGCCGAGTTTCCGGCGCAGCGCCTTCACGTGACTGTCGACGGTCCGGCTACCCGCCCCGTCGCCCCACCCCCACACCTCCGCGAGAAGCGATTCCCGGGCAATCGCCGCCCGCGGCCGGGAAGCGAAGTACGCGAGCAGGTCGAATTCGGTTCGTGTCAGATGAATTTCGTCGGCTCCGCGCCGGACGCGACGCTCGACGAGGTCCACCTCGAGGTCGCCGACCGCCAGTCCGCCCGGTTCGGCAGGCACGGTCTCGTGAGCGCGATCGGACCGTCGCAGCAGCGCGTGCACCCGCGCCACCAGCACCCGCATGCTGAACGGTTTGCTCAGATAGTCGTCGGCGCCCACGCCGAGACCGATCAGCATGTCCGTTTCGTCGGCGCGCGCGGTGAGCATCAGCACCGGAACCGGACGCGACGCCTGGACGCGCCGGCAGACCTCGAGACCGTCGAAACCTGGGAGCATCACGTCCAGCACCAGCACGTCGGGCGACGAGGCCTCGCACACCGCGACCGCCGCAGGACCGTCCGACGCCGTCACGACGTCGAAGCCCTCCGCACGCAACCGTGCCGCGACCGCCTCGCAGATCGTCGCCTCGTCGTCGACGACGAGCACTCTTCGCTGGCTCATTCCCCGACTGTATTGCGCACACGTACGGATCCCGGGCAGAGCCTGTGAAGATTCTGTGCAGGTTTGCCGGCGAATCCCCGCGGGGTGGTGGATACACACCCTGGGGTCCCTGTCGAACGCCTCGGCCGCGGCGCAAGGTTGGTCTATCAGCCCAGCTGGGAACGACAAACGCACCGGAGGCACCCCATCGTCCACACCGCAACCCGCATCGCGATCGGCGCAACCGCCGCCCTCACGTTCTCCCTCGCCGGAGCCGCAGCGATCGTTCTTGCCGGTGTACACACCGAGGGGGCTCCCACCCCGAGCCAGGAAAGGAGCATCTCGCAGCAACCGGCGCCGGCGCTCGCGACGCCTCCGGGCCGGATCGTCGTCGCCGACCCCGGCCATTCGTTGGAATCCGTGAACCCGGTGGAACCCTGGAACCCCGTCGAACCGGTCAATCCTGTCGAACCCGTCAATCCTGTCGAACCCGGAAACCCCGTGTACCCCGGCTACTCGACCGAGACCGAAGCGGCCGCGCCGGGACCGGAGGTCGTGCCACCGGCACCGCCCATCTACCAGGAGCCGGTCGCCCAGCCGCCCGTCGTCGCCGATCCTCCCGTCGTCGCCGATCCGCCCGTGGTCGACCCCGTTGTCCCGCCGAAGGGTCCGTTCGACGGACCGGGCCAGGTCGAACCGGGCGTGCTCGATCCCGAAACCAATCCGTTTCCAGTCGGCGGCGGCCCGAAGCCACGCCCGCCCGTGGTCCCGCAGGCACCCGGCGGAGTCGGCCCCGTCGGCGGCGGAACCGTCGTCAGTCCCTGATCACCGGAGGTTGTTCACACCATGTCCCCCATCAAGACCCGCATCGCGATCGGCGCCGGCGCGGCGTTCGTCCTCTCCGTCGTCGGCGCGGCCGGGATCGCCGTGGCCGGCGGAACTGCGCCTCCGGTCGCCGACGTGAGTGTCACCGAACAGCAGCGTGACGTGGACACGAAGTCCACACCCCTCCCGGTCTTCACTCCCCCGGCACTGAACACCTCGACGCAGGAATCGCCCGGATCATTCGACACCGCGGCGGTGAACCCCTTCGACCCGGCCCCCTGGCGGTATTAGGACTCCACCTCGACGTCTTCGGGTGACTTGTCGTCCCTGAGCCCACGCCAGCTGGGGTGCCGCAGTCTTCGCGAGCCCGTCCAATCCATGAACCGCACCTCCGCGACCAGGGTGGGGGTCACCCACACGGCACCCTTGCGGTCGGCGGTGGGCAGATCCTCGACGAACGGGCTGGTGTCGGTCTCCAGCGGGCCCAGAGTGGAGGCGAGTTCCTGCAGATCCCGTTCGGTGAACCCGGTTCCGACGCGTCCGATGTAGCGCAGCCCGTCACCCTCGGGGACGCCGAGCAGCACCGAACCGATTCCGCTGGACCGCCCGCCCTGACCGCGGCGCCACCCGCCGATCACGGCTTCCTGTGTGCGCCAGTTCTTCACCTTGATCCAGCTCGACCCCCGCTTGCCCGGCAGGTACACGGATTCGCGGCGTTTGGCCACCACACCTTCCCACCCCTTGCCGCGGCTCTCGTCCAGGGCCTCCTGCGCGGACCCGTGCAGTTGCGGCGGCACGTCCAGGCCGTCCACCTTGGCCGCCAGCGCCTCGAGGACGCGGCGCCGGTCGGTGTACTTCTTGCGCAGCAACGACACTCCGTCGAGGTACAGCACGTCGAACGCGAGGAAATGCGGCTCGTTGCCCTGCTGCAGCAGGCCGAAGTTCGCGACACCCCGCTCGTCGAACGCGACCACTTCGCCGTCGAGCACCACCTCGTGGTCTTCGAGAGAATCTGCCAGCCAACCCAATTGCGCGTAATCCTGGGTCTTGTCGTTGCCCGCGCGGCTCGTCATCTTCAGCTCGCCGCCACTGATCTCCGCGATCACCCTGATGCCGTCCCACTTCCCTTCGAACGCCCACTCGTCGGCGTCGAGGCCGTCGAGGGTGCCGGGGCTCGCGAGCATCGGCGACAACCCGCGCGGCAGTTCCGACGACCGCGACCCGCCCGGGGTCTGGTCCTTCATCAGGTGCATCAGCCACTGGTCGCCCTTCGTGCGGATCAGCGCGAACCGGCCCTCCACCTGCTCACCGTGCAACTGGACGATCACCTCGTCGTCCCGCCACTTCTCGGTGTCGTACGTGCCCGTGTCCCAGATGGTCATCTGGCCGCCCCCGTACTCGCCCTTCGGGATGCTCCCGGAGAACGTGAGGTATTCGAGCGGATGATCCTCCGTGTGCACGGCCAGGCGATTCTCTCCCGTCGTCGTCGGCACGTTCTTCGGCACCGCCCACGACACGAGGACGCCGTCCCGTTCGAGCCGCAGGTCGTAGTGGAGGCGCCGGGCGTGATGTTCCTGGATGACGAAGCTGTTGCCGTCCCCCGGCTGCACCGTGTGCGGCATCGGCTCCGGTGTCCGTCCGGGATCACGCTTGCGGCGGTACTCGGCGAGGGCGGCGTCGTCCTCGAGCGGCGGATCGAGTCCGGCGAGCAGATCGCCGTCCGACTCCCACCGTTCGAGCACTTCCTCGAACCGCAACTGTCGTAGGTCGGGGTCGTCGAGTTCGTCCCAGCTGCGCGGCGCCGCGACGTACGGCTGGGAGCGCCCGCGCAGCGAGTACGGGGCGATGGTGGTCTTGGACGGATTGTTCTGACTCCAGTCGACGAACACCTTCCCCGCGCGCACCGCCTTGGCCATGGTCGCGGTGACGAGGTCGGGGCGCAGTTTCTCCAGTCCCGTCGCCACCTGCTTCGCGACGGTCGACGCCCCCGAACCGTCCAGCTTCCGGTCGAGCGGCACGTACAGGTGAATACCCTTGCTGCCGCTGGTAACCGGGTACGCGGTCCAGCCGAGGTTCGCGACCAGGTCGCGCACGGCCCGTGCCACCTCCGCGCATTCGGCGAGACCCACACCGGGTCCGGGGTCGAGGTCGAAGACGATGCGGGTCGCCGGACCCCGATGTGAGCCGTCGAACCGCCACTGCGGCACGTGCAGTTCGAGTGCGGCCTGCTGTCCCGCCCACACGAGGGCCGCGACCGAGTTCAGAAGCGGGTAGTGCACGGACCGATCCGAGTGCTCCAGTGCGCGGCGCTCCAGCCACCCTGGTGCGGAGGCCGCGAGGTTCTTCTCGAAGAACGGCTCGCTGTCCACCCCGTTGGGCCAGCGTTTTCGGGTGGCGGGACGGTCCACGACGTGCGGAAGCATCGCCGGCGCGATCCGCGCGTAGTAGTCGATCACCTCGCCCTTCGTGGTACCCGACTCCGGGTAGAGGACCTTGCCGAGGTTGGTCAGGGACAGGCGATGCCCGTCGATCGTCAGTTGCCGAGTTCCCGCTGTGGCCACGCGCACCTCCCTCCGCCAATACATACATATTGTGCGCCGCGCGGCCGCTTCGCTGGCCGGATCGCTACCCGCCAGGCAAGATGGCGGGGTGCACCGAGGTCCCAAGACAGCCGCCGCCGCCATATCCGCTGCACTGACATTGCTCGCCGGATCCTGCTCCACCGACACCACGTCGCAGGTCGACACCCAGGCCGAGGCGTCGACGATTCCCGAAGCGTTCACCAAACTTCCGTCCACCCGGGCCGTCGGCGACTGCGCCCCCGGCAGCGGCGTCACCGCGCAGGACGGCGTGATCACCATCGCCACCGACAGCCCGTCGTACCGGCCGTGGTTCGTCGACGGCGACCCGTCCAACGGCAAGGGCTACGAGGGCGCCGTGGCGCGGGAAGTGGTCGAGAAGCTGGGATACAGCCCGAACCAGGTGCAGTTCGAGACCGTCGACTTCAACGCCGCGCTGGCGGCGGGCGAGAAGGATTTCGACTTCGCCATCGACCAGTTCACGATCGTCGACACCCGCCGTGAGACGGTCGATTTCAGTTCGCCGTATTACGCCGTCACGCAGTCGGTGCTGGCGCTGAAGAACTCACCCGCCGCGAGAGCCAAGTCGCTGGCCGACCTCGCGCCGTTCCGCCTCGGGGCGCAGGTGGGGTCCACGAGTTTCGACGCCATCGCGCAGACCGTGCAACCCCGTCAGGCACCGGTCAGTTTCGCCACCACCGACGACGCCAAGGCCGCCCTGGCCGCGGGCGACATCGACGCGCTGGTGGTGGACATCCCGACCGGGTTTCAGATCACCGCCAACGAGGTCAAGGACAGCGTCCTCGTCGGGCAGTTCCCGCGCCCGAACGCCGTCACCGAATTCTTCGGTCTCGTGCTGGAGAAGAACAGCCCGCTCACCGCGTGCGTTTCCGCGGCCGTCGATTCCCTCTACGCCGACGGAACGCTGGACGCCCTTGCCGCCGAGTGGATCACCGACACCGGCGGCGCGCACGTCCTCGATTGATTACGAATACAGCTCGACGAACGTCTGCAGGGACTTCTCGATGTCGCCCTTCAGCGCCTTCGCGACACCCGACCCGATGGGCCCGAACAGGGGTGCGCCACCCAGTTCGATGGTGAACACCACCTCGGAGGCGTCGCCCTTCGCCTTGACGTCGAGCACCAGTCCAAGCTTCACTCCACCCTTGCCGTCGCCCTCGAGGACGATGCGGTTCGGGGCGTCGTACTCCTTGATCGTCCACTTCACGCGGTTCCGGAGGCCCTTCACCGTGACGACGGAACTGAGCTCGGTTCCGGCAGTGAGAGTCTCGGGTAGTTCGCCCCGCCAGCCGTCGTGAACCACGAACCATTTGTCGAAGTCCCGCAGATTCGAGGCCTTGTCCCAGGTGTCCTGGGGGCTGAGGGGAACGTCGGTCTTGACCGTGAGTTTCGCCATTGGGGCAGCCTAACGGCCCGTGAGTACTTGTTAACCGCGGGCGGTTGATGTGATGGAAAAGGGGCGGGGGGCTCCCGCTCCTCATGGTTCCCAGCGGACGCTGGGGGTGTCAGACC
>NZ_WXYH01000231.1:0-1373 GCF_009872365.1 Rhodococcus sp. T7 | reverse complement strand
CTCCGACCAGCAGGTTCGTGACGAGTACGCGGCCGCGCTGCGGGATCGCCGATGACCGGGCCGGCAGCCGCTGGACCGGTACCGGTCCAGCGCCGCCACGTCGATGAAAGCGAATACCGGGTGTGGGTGGACGCGCACGTTCCCCACCTGCCGGCCCGGTGGGAGCGAATGGGTGCCTATCGGCGGTTCGTCGAGCGGTGGCCGAACCTCGAGGCGTGGTTCGAGCAGCCACTGCTGGTGCGCTTGGGATTTGTCGGCGAGGGCATGCGATCGAACGGGCGCACCGACTCGCATCGCGCCAGCGGATACCTGGTGTATCTGTCCATGGTGCAAGGGGTTGGCCTGGACTTCGACTTCCTTCTCGGCCGAAAGTACGCACGTCTGCTGGACCGGCGCAGCGGCAGCACCGGCCTCGGCGTCGATCTCCTATTGTTCGAGCAGTGGGTCGCGCGACTGACCGAACTGGGCCACGCCCCGGCCAAGGCACGGAACAGTCTGACGTGGTGCCTGGGCCGGGTCATGCTCCACCGCGGCGACCCCGACATGACCGCGATCACCGCCGCCGATCTGTTCGCATTCGGGTCGGCCATCCGCGACTTCGCCGCACGCGACGATTTCAATGTTCTGCGCCGGACCCTGTTCGCGAACGGCCAGTTTCACGATGATCCGGACGCCAACCGCGGGTTCCTCCGCAATCACCTCGCGAACCTGCACGCCACCCATGTGCTGCTGTACAACGTCGGCCAGGTCACGGCAGCACCACGCATCGGCACGCGAACGATCGAAAACTGGACCGACCGACTGCTCCCCGAACCGTGCCCGCCCAAGATCCGGGCGGTCATCGAGCGATACCTACAACTGCGGCTCGACGCCAAGCTCGATCGGCCGCAGACAGTTCACAACGCCCGGCAGGCTTTGCGCCGGTTCGTCAACTGGCTCGGCGAGAATCACCCGCAGGTCAGCAGTTTCGCGCAGGTCGATCGCGCGACCATCGAAGAGTACATGCGGTGGCTGCCGACCTGTCCGAGCCAACACACCGGTCTGCCGCTGGCGACGACCACGGTCAAGCACGAACTCAACGCGATCGCCGGGTTCTGCCGCGACACCGCGGTCTGGGGATGGGCGGAGGTGCCCGGACGACCGTTGCTGACCCCCCGTGACACACCGCGGCGTCCTGAGTCGATTCCCCGGTATCTTCCGCAACACGAACTCGATGCGATCATGACCGCGGTCGACGACCTGGCCGACCCGCTGCAAAGGGCCGCGCTGTTGTTGCTGCGGTGGTCCGGGGCCCGACGCGACGAAATCCGCCGACTGACCTGGGATTGCCTCGACACCTATCCGGGCGGGCATCCACGGCTGCGGATCCCGGT
>NZ_WXYH01000230.1:0-1396 GCF_009872365.1 Rhodococcus sp. T7 | reverse complement strand
TTCTTCGGTGGGCCGCATGGCCCGCCGTCGGGCAAGGAACGCCAGATGAGACTGGATGGCTTCGTCCGGATAGACAGGGCGGATTCCACTGATCGAAGCGAATCCTTTCCCGAGAGGATTACGATGCCCAGGTATGCGTGGAACACGTCACCACAGGAGGACAAGCGCCGCTACTTCGAGCTGATCAGACAAGGCCACTCAGGAGCGAAGGCGGCAGCAACGGTCGGCGTGTCGCTCAGCTGTGGGTCGTTGTGGTTCATCGACGCTGGCAGTATGTCCTATGTCGAGAGTCCGATCAGTAGCCGTTACTTGAGCCAAGACGACCGAATCGAGATCGCCGACGGGCTGGCCCGTCAGGAGTCGGTCAAGACGATCGCGGAACGCATCGGCAAAAGCTTCCAGTCGGTGTACAAGGAGATCGCACGCAATCGAAAATCCGATGGTCGCTACCAACCGTGGTACGCCCACAACCAGGCACACCAGCGTCGACGACGCCCGAAAGTGCGTGTGTTCACCCACGATGACACGCTGCGTCAGCTCGTCGCCGCTAAGCTCGGCAAGCGCTGGTCACCGGCGCAGATCAGCCGGTGGCTGCGGCGACGTTACCCACGCCGCACGGCGTGGCACGTGTGCGTTGAGACGATCTACGAAGCGGTGTACCGCGGACTGGTCCTGGCTGCGACTGGCGGGTCTTTGCGCACCGGCCGGACTTATCGCCGGCGCCGTGGCCGCGGACGATCCCGGGACGGTTCGCTCAAGCAATCAACGAATATGACGCCCATCGCGCAACGGCCAGCCCACGTGGAATCACGTCGTCAGGTAGGGCATATCGAGGGTGACCTCATCATCGGCGCCGGCCAGAGATCGGCGATCGCGACACTCGTCGAGCGCAAGACGCGATTGACCATCCTGGTCGCGATCCGTGGTGGCCACTCCGCGCAAGTCGTCGGGGATGCTCTCATCGAGCGCTTCACGCAGATGCCCGTCTCGCTGCGTCGGTCGCTTACCTGGGACCAGGGCAACGAGATGTTTCACCATGAGCGTATCGCGGCCGCCACCGGCCTGAAGATCTACTTCGCCGATCCCCACTCGCCGTGGCAGCGGGGATCAAACGAAAACACGAATGGGCTTCTGCGGCAATATTTCCCGAAGGGAACTGACCTAAGCTGCTGGACCCAAGACCAGCTCGACGAGGTCGCCACCGAACTCAACGACCGTCCGAGGCTATGCCTGAATGACCTCACTCCGAACCAGGCTGTGCGACGATGGTGGCCCCTGCACGATTACCCGATGATTCGCCACGACTAGTGGAATCCGCCCAGCTTTGTAGCCCATGGTGATGTTGATGTCGCGGTGGCCGGCGATCACCTGGGCGATATGCGGTGGCAGCCCGCTC
>NZ_WXYH01000229.1:0-1396 GCF_009872365.1 Rhodococcus sp. T7 | reverse complement strand
GTGCCCCTCCTTACGTTTGTGTGGGCAGTTTTACCTCGATTCCGCCGAGATTGAGATAGATCATCGCCGTGAGTGATTTTGCTGAATGATGACCGTAACCGCGGGCATTGATCAGTCTGATCTTCGAGTTGATCCCCTCGATAAGGGCATTGGATATCCCCAACTCGATTGCTGCACAGATTTGCTCGGATTTCTTGTCGATCATCCGGGCCAGTTGTACGAACGCGTTGATCCCGCAGGACTGCGCTTCTTCGATCCACCGCCGTAGATACCGTGCAGCGTTCTGGGGCGCGATCTTGCGGTAGAGATCGCGGAACTGCTCCTTCAGACGCCACGCTGTCCCGACCTCGGTATCGGCTGCGGTCACCGTCCGCAGCAACGACTTGTGTTTCTTGGTGAGCCGATTCTGACCGAGCCGCAACACTGTGCGAGCTTTACGCCATTCCGGGGCTTGCATCGACAAGGTCCGGCGAACAGACGCCGCGTCGGAGAACACACGATCCAAGGCTCGGTTCACCCACTGCATCACATGAAAGGGGTCCATACACTGACGAGCCTGCGGGACGTGATCCTCTGCGGCGGCACGGAAGGCGGGAGAGCCGTCCATCGACACCACCTGCACCTTGTCGCGCTCTTTCGCCGACTGCTGCTCGAAGAACTCCGAAAACGAGTCTCGGCCCCGGCCCTCGGTGATGTAGACGACCTTGCCGGTGTCGTGATCGCCGACGATGGTGAGGTACTTGTGCGGATGTCGGTAGCAGATTTCGTCGACTCCGATTCGATACAAATTCTCGAGCCTGCGCGAGTCGATCAACGCATCGACTGCCCGCGTGACGATGGAGGTGACCGTCCGCCATGCACAGCGCATCAAGGTCGACACCGAGGTCCGATCGGTGCGGGTGACCAACCACAGCACCATGTCCTCGAAGTCGCGTGTATGCCGTGCTGTCGGACGCGCCCACGGAATGTCCTCGGTCCGGACGCCGCAGGTCGGGCACTCGATCCGTCGGATCGGATACTTCAACCACACCTTGTGGCGGCCGAAGTCGAGATGGCGCCAGCGCCGCGGCGCGTGGTCGTAGGCCGCGGCGCTCGTGTAGCCGCATGGGCACTTCACACGGCGTGCTGCGAGCCTGACGGTGACCTCGACGGAGTCGTCTGTGATCGACACATCCGACACCGATGCACCGGGGATTTGAAGCAGACGGTTAAATGCAGTACTGACGCGCACGTGTAGCGGTCCTCCGGGTTGAGGTTGGTGTAGGAACCCCGAAATCTAGAGGCCCAACACGTGCGCGTCCCTCATTTCACCGGCAACTCGCCGAACGCTGCGTCCAACAACACAACCCACCCTGAACAGCAGAAATGACGCCCACACAAACCTCAGGAGCGCCAC
>NZ_WXYH01000023.1:0-22678 GCF_009872365.1 Rhodococcus sp. T7 | reverse complement strand
GGGGCCGGTCGCGCGGATCGAGATTCCGTTCCTGATGGGCTGGACCCCGCACGGACACTGGATGGACTTCCGCTGACGGAAGCGGGCAATCCGTCGGTTCCGGCCGCCAGTGATGCACTCAGTGCATCCGGCGGCCGGACCTCTGCATGCCACCGCCGAGTTCCCCTCAAGCACCCTTCACGGCGTCGACCGCGCGATCGCCGGCCAACGCCGTCAGTGACGCTCTAGCCATGTGATGCAGCATGCCGGCGATATCCGACGGACGCTTGGCCCCTTCCCTGCGGGAGGTATCCGACGAGATCAGGCCGTGCACCGCACGCACCGCGGCGGCGAGTTCTTCCCTCGCATGGCCGGGAAAGTTCGCGTCGAGCGCTCGAATCCAGCGGTCGGTGTACATCTTCTGTCGCCTCATGATGTTCGCACGGTAGACTTGCGACAGCGTCGCCTGCTCACGGTTCCAGATCGTGGTGAGCTCCGGATTGCCGATCGAGAATTCGACATGCGCGGCAATCAGGCGTTCCAATTCCTCTTCCGGAGAGTCGATCGGTTCACCGATCCGGATCAACAACGCATCGAGGAGGCGGTCGAAGAGCGCGGCGAGCACCTCGTCCTTGCTGGAGAAGTGGCGGTAGACGGCCGAACCGGTGATACCGGCAGCCGCGGCGATGGCATCGACGCCGACTCCGTCGAAGCTCCGTCCGGAAAACAGTCGGGTGGCCGCACTGAGGATCTGATCTTCTCTGGACATACCCGGATTCTAGGTGCCAGAGGGGTGGAAACGAATTCCCACCTGTGAATGGTACGCAACCGATCTTCCTGCAAGGTTGCTACCGAGATACGTCCGATGGGTCAAAACGATCGTTTCCATGCAGAAGGTTCACCGGCGATCACCCCCGACAGCGATATCCTGAATGAACGCCGTCGAGAGGTGTGTGCAAGGTGTATCGCCAGTGGTCGTGCCGTCGGGAGAACTACCGCGTGACGAACCGAGTGTGACGTTCCGATGGGCGAAAACGAACCGCTCGACACCCAGCGATACCCGGTTGTCTCCGTCACCGCGGAGCTGAACGCCAGAGGATTCGCCGACGCCCAGGAGATCGGGCGCGGCGGCTTCGGCGTCGTCTACCGCTGCAACCAGGCGGACCTCGATCGCACGGTGGCGGTGAAGGTACTCACCACCGAGATCGACCAGGAGAGCCGCGCCCGGTTCTTCCGGGAACAACGAGCGATGGGCCGGCTGACCGGACACCCCAACATCGTGAACATTCTGCAGGTCGGCGCCACCGACAGCGGTCTCCCCTACATCGTGATGCCCTATCACCCGCAGGATTCCCTCGACGCCCGGATCCGCCGCCGCGGGCCGCTGCCGTTGACCGAGGCCCTGCGCCTGGGGGTGAAGATCGCCGGCGCCGTGGAGTCGGCACACCGGCTCGGCATCCTGCACCGCGACATCAAACCCGCGAACATCCTGCTCACCGATTACGGCGAACCCGCGCTGACCGACTTCGGCATCGCCCACATCACCGGCGGCTTCCACACCGCCACCGGAACGGTCGCCGGGTCACCGGCGTACACCGCACCGGAGGTCCTCCGAGGCGACCCACCGAGCCCGGCCGCCGACGTCTACGGACTCGGCGCCACCCTGTTCAGCGCCCTCACCGGCCACGCCGCGTTCGAACGCCGCACCGGCGAACAGGTCGTCGCGCAGTTCCTGCGGATCACCTCCCAACCGGTCCCCGACCTGCGGGAGCACGGGATCCCCGACGACGTGTCGGCGGTGATCGGACGTGCGATGTCGGGCCTACAGGACGAGCGCGCGGCCACCGCCGCAGACTTCGGGGAGGAACTGCGGCAGATCCAGCGTCGCCGCGACTTCGGCGTCGACGAGATGGCACTGCACGTGGACCCGGTGAACGGCACCGACGGGCAGGCGGTGCGGGGCAGTCGGCACCGTTCCACGGCACCCACCCCGGGGGGCGTGACCGGGAACCTGCCCCTGGACCTGACGAGTTTCGTGGGCCGCCGGCACGAACTCACCGAGGCGAAGAACCTGCTCGCCGGGTCCCGGCTCGTGACGTTGACCGGGATCGGGGGTGTCGGCAAGACGCGGCTGGCGACGCGGGTCGCGGCGACCCTGCAACGCGACTACGCCGACGGTGCGCGACTGATCGAATTGGCCGAACTGCGCGATGAGCCGCTGCTGGTGGACGCGGTGGCCGCCGCCGTGGGCGTGCGGGACCATTCGGGCAGGCCGCTGCGCGAGGTCCTCGTGGAACATCTGGCGGCACGGGAACTATTGCTGGTGTTCGACAACTGCGAGCACCTGGTGGACGCCGTGGCGGAGCTGACCGACGCCCTGTTGCGGGTGTGCCCGGCGCTGCGGATCCTGGCGACCAGCCGCGAACCCCTCGGCATCGCCGGGGAGACGGTGCTGCGGGTCCCGCCGCTGGCCGTGCCGGATCCTGACCGCCGGCCCTCCCTGCGGGGTCTACCCAAATACGACGCGGTGACCCTGTTCGCCGAACGCGCCGCGGCCGCGGTTCCCGGGTTCGCGCTCACCGAGGACAACGCGGCGGCGGTGGCGGGGATCTGCCACCGCCTCGACGGGCTACCGCTGCCGATCGAACTGGCCGCCGCCCGGTTGCGGGCGATGTCGCCCGAGCAGATCCTCGGGCGGCTGACCGACCGCTACACACTGCTGACCCACGGCAGCCGCGGCGCGCCGACGCGGCAACAGACCCTGCGGTTATCCGTGGACTGGAGTTTCGAACTGTGCACCGCCGGTGAACAACTGGTGTGGGGATGGTTGGCGGTGTTCGCCGGCAGCTTCGAACTCGATGCCGCCGAGCAGGTCTGCGCCGCCGGTCCGGGCCCGGACGAGCTGCTCGACATCCTGACGTCCCTGGCCGACAAGTCGATCCTGATCCGGGAGGAACACGGGCCTGTCGTGCGTTTCCGGATGCTCGAGACCCTCCGCCAGTACGGCTACGAGAAACTCGCGCAGACCGGCGAGACCGTGACGTTGCGCCGCCGTCACCGGGATTGGTACGAGGCGCTGGCGCTCGCCGCCGAAGCCGAGTGGATCAGCGCCCGACAACTCGACTGGATCGCCCGCCTGAAGCGGGAACAACCGAACCTCCGGGAAGCTCTCGAGTTCAGCGTGGCCGACAGCCCCGACACGGGCCTGCGTATTTCCGCTGCGCTCCTGCTGTTCTGGGCCTCGCAGGGTCTCTACAACGAGGGACGGCGCTGGCTCGACCGCCTGCTGACCCGGCACGACGGTCACCCGACCCTCGAACGGGTCAAGGCACTGTATGCCGGCATCGTCCTCGCCGAAGTGCAGGGTGACCTCGAGACCGCCGTCGCGTCGATGGAGGAGGGACGCGCGGCTGCCGCGCAGACCAACGACCCCCTGATTCTCGCTCTCATCACCTACGCCGACGGCACCCTCGCCCTGTACCGCGGTGATCTCGCCCGCGCGTGCCCCCTGCTCGAGGCCGCTCTCGCGGAGTTCGACAACCAGGCGAACCGCACCCTGCGGACGAGTGCGCTGTACACGCTGGCACTCGCATACGGACTGCACGGTGAGACGGAGCGCGCCACCGCGTGCCACGAGCGGTTACTCGCGACCACCGAGGCGTGTGGCGAATCGATGTTCCGGTCGTACTCGCTGTGGTCCATGGCGGTCGTCCACTGGCGCAGCGGTGATGCCGACCGTGCCGTGCGGATGCTCGAGCACGCGCTGCAGATCACGCGGCTGGTCCACAGCCCCCGCGTCACCGCGTCCTGCCTCGAGGCTCTGGCCTGGGTCGCCGGCGAACGCCGCGACTGGACGCGGGCGGCCGTTCTGATGGGCGCTGCCGAGGAATTGGGGCGGTCGGTGGACAGCGTCGCCGTCATGTACTCGAACATGCTCGTCTACCACGACACGTGCGATCAGCAGACACGGCGGGCGCTCGGCGACAGAGCATTCACCGCGGCCTACCGGCGCGGGCAGCACCTGGATTTCGACGCGGCGGTCGCGTACGCCCTCGACGAGCAACCGCAGGTCTCCCCCGCTCCCGCCGATTCGCCGGTGAGACTCACCAAACGCGAACGACAGGTCGCCGACCTCGTCGCCGAGGGCCTCACCAACCAGGCGATCGCCAACCGTTTGGTGATCTCGCCCCGCACCGCCCAGGGCCACGTCGAGCACATCCTGACGAAACTGGGCTTCACTTCCCGCACGCAGATCGCCGCGTGGGTGGTGGAATCGCACGACGACGACGGCGACCGACGCGCACCCTCACCATGACGCCTCCGCGGCCATCACCGATCAGGACAGGTCGGTGATCACCAGGCGAGCGGAGGACGAATCCGCGAGCGCCTCGTAGCCCTCGTTGATTTCGTGCAGTGAAATCTCCTTGGACACCAGGTCGTCGAGGTTCATCCGTCCCTGCAGGTAGAGCGATGCGTACAGCGGAATGTCTCGCTTGAGGTTCGACGACCCCATCCAGACACCGTGGACGTGGATCTGCCTGGTCAACATCGTGACGCTGTCGATCTCCAGGCGGGCGTCGTTCGCGCCCAGGCCGACGAGGTACAGACCGCCGCCGGTGGCCAGCATCTCCAGCGCCTGCCGGGTGACCGAACTGATGCCGACGAAGTCGAACACGTGGTCGGCGCCGTGCCCGGTGATCTTGAGGACTTCGGCCACCGGATCGGTCGTGGACGAGTTGACGGTGTGGGTCGCGCCGAACGCCCGTGCACGTTCCAGCTTGGCGTCCTGCACGTCGACGACGATGATCGTGGCGGCCCCGGCGATCCTGGCACCGCTCACCCCGTTCATGCCGACGCCGCCGGCGCCGATGATGACGACCGTTTCACCGATCTGTACGTCGGCGGTGTGGAGTACGGCACCGGCTCCGGTCAAGACACCGCATCCCAGCAGAGCGGCCGGGGCGAACGGCATCTCCTCGGGCACGACCGCGAGCTGGTTTTCGTGAACCAACGCCTGCTGGGCGAATCCGCCGAGGCCGTTCATCTGGCCGATCGGTTTCGCCTCGGTGCCGAGGCGCGGCGGTTCGCCTGCTCCCCGCAGCGTCGCGTCGGTACGCAGGCAGCGATAGGTCTTGCCGGACAGGCAGTTGACACAGTTGGCACAAAACTGCAAAAGGCTGGCCACCACGTGGTCGCCGACCCGGATGTCGGTGACGTCCGGGCCGACCGCGCTGACCACCCCGGCCAATTCGTGTCCGAGCACGATGGGGAACTCGTAGCCGAGACCCATGGTCGCGATGCTGTGGTCCGAATGGCACAGCCCGGACGCCTTGACGTCGACCAGTACTTCGCGGCCCCGCGGCGCAGCAATCTCGATGTCGCGCACCGTGAACCCACGGCCGAGTTCCTCGACGATGGATGCTTTCATGTCCTCTTCCTCAGTTCGGTGGGTCGTGCAGATCCCGAGCAAACGCCGTGACGACCGGGCTGCTCGCAGCAAGAACGATCGTGATCGGCTCGAAGGGTTCGCCGGGTGGGTAGACGTCGTTGAACAGCCCGGCGCCATCGGGTGTGAGCCGTACATCGGAACCTGTCCACGTGATGGTTCCACTCTGTGTAGAGCTGTCCAAGGTGAATGTGACGAGATGTAAACGAGCTTCAACTTCAGGGTGGTGCGGGTCGAGGACCGTCAAGTCGGCGGTCCTGCCGCGGACCGTGACCCATGGGTCGGCAATCCGGACGAAGAGCATTCCGAAGTGGCCGCCGAAGCGCACGTCGCCGCGGAACGCCATGAACCGATCGACGCCCGCCGGCGCCGCCACTTCGGGTGCCGGTTCGAACACCATCTCGTTGTGCTCGGTCGGCCTCGCTCCGTCGCTGACGGTGCCGCGGCCGTCGGGCATGCGCGCGATGTAATCCAGGAAACTGGCCTTGATGCCCCAACGGAGCCCCGGAAGGGTCGCGTCGACCACGCTCACCGCTGCGGTGTTTCTCGTTCTGCGGCTGGGAACTTCAGATGCACGTTATCGACACCCCACGCCAGACCGAGGTGCTCGTGCGGCTCGGTGCCGGGAACCAGTTCGAACTTCGGCATCCGGCGATGCAGCTCGGTGAACGCGATCTTCAGTTCGAGCCTCGCCAGGTTCAGGCCGAGGCAGCGATGCGGACCCATCCCGAAGGCGAGGTGGGGGCGTGCGTCACGGTCGAATCGCACCTCGTCCGGGTCGGGATAGTACTTCGGGTCACGGTTCGCCGCAGCCACGGGAAAATGCACTCGCTCACCCTTGGGGATCGTGACGCCGCCGACCTCGACCGAGTCCTCGACGATGGTCCGGGTCGGCACGGGAGGCGCCGTGCAGCGCAGCAGCTCCTCGATGGCGGGCTCCAGGTTTTCGGGACCTGCGAACATCTCGTCCCACTGCTCGGGGTGCCGCGCCAGGTAGGTCATCGACTGGGCCAGCACGCTCTGCACCGTGTCGAGGCCGGCCAGCGTCATGGTCAGGAACAGGTCGAACAGTTCCAGGTCGGTGAGCGCCCTGCCGTCGATCTCCGCGTCGAGCGCGGCGGACGTGACATCGTCGCGGCGCGGGGCGGCACGCCGTTCGGCGATCATCGCAAGCATGTACTCCCGCATTTCACCGTGAGCCTTGCCGCGGGCGGCGTCCGTCTCCTCCTGGGTTCCTCCGACGACGCCGTGCAACAACGTCGACACCCAGTCGTTCATCGTGTGCAGGTCCTTCAACGGCCAGCCCATGATGGTCAGGACCGTGACGCCGGGGAACGGCAGCGCGAAACCCTCCACGAAGTCGCACTGCCCGTCCTCGATCCAGCGATCGATGAGCCGGTTGGCCGATTCCCGCAGCGTGTCCTCGAGCAGCGCGACCTTCTGGGGTGAGAAATACGGGTCCAGCAGGGCACGGAACTGCTTGTGGCGCGGCCCGTCGATCTCGACCGGGATCATCCCGTCCTCTTTGCCCGTGGGGTTGCTGCCGTCCGGATCGTTCGGGAAGCTGATGAAACCGCGGTTGCTGCGCCGCAGCACGCTCGAGATGTCGTCATACCTCGTCAGGACCCAGCAGCCGTTGCCCCGCGCGGAGTAGCTGACCGGAACCTTCTCGCGCCGATCGGCGATCTCCGCGAGATGCTCGGCGATGGAGACAGGATTGTAGGGGTCGTAATCGCGGCGGTACTGATCGTGCAGGTCGGCAAGCGTCAGCACTACGGTCATGAGAGGCTCCAGGTCGGGGACGAATGCGGATTCGAAGTGAAGTTGATTCAGCCGAGCATGTTTCGCGTTCCACACGACCGAGTTTCAGGATTGCACGCGGACGAGGTCCCTCTCGCTTCCGCCCTCTTCCTCCACACCGGACGGTGTCGGTGATTGCTGCATCTGGCGCCACGGCACGAACACGGCGAGAGCCGCACCGAAGAAGGCGGCCACGGTGGGCAGGAGGAACGCCAGTGTCACGCCCGTACTCGTCGAGAAGACTTCACCGTCGGCGACCAGCGCGACGTTGGAGTTCAGGACTGCGTACGCGACTGCGGGCAATGCGGCGGCACCGGTCAGGGTGAAGACGTTCACGAGGCCGGCGATCGACGCTTGCTGCTCGGCGGGTACCGCGGCGACGATCAGATTCGGCACCGAGGCCAGAATGATGCCCTGGCCGTAGCCCGCGATGAAGCTGAACAGGAGAAGCAGGGCGAATTGCTGGTGAGACAACGTGATCAGAAGAGCACCGAGACCGGCGATCGTCAGACCTGCCCCCATCAGACGGCGCGCAGGGATGCCGCTCACCAGCTTCGCGACGGTGATGCCACCGACCATGTTGGCGAACCCGTAGACGGCGAGCACCGGGGCGAACCCGAACCCGTCGAGTCCGAGACCGTATCCCAGACCCAGCACCGCAGGGGTCATGCACACCATCGGCAGCAGCACGAAGAGGGCCTGGGCGCACGCATACCCGCAGCTCGCGGTCACGGCGGTCAAGGTGACCGCGCGCTTGCGGAACAGTCGCAGATCGACGAGTGGATCCGCGAACTTGTTCGCCGACACCACCCAGGCGGTGAGCGCGGCGATCCCGATGACGAACCCCGCGAGCGTTCCCTTCGCAGTCCAGCCCCACGTCGGCCCGAACGTCACCCCGATGAGGATGCCGGCCAGCCCGATTCCGAGCAGCGACGCCCCGACGAAGTCCAGCCTCGATCGCACCCGCACCCGCGTCTCGGCGGTACTCGCCGTGATGAAGCCGGCCAGGACGACAAGGGCGCACGCGGTCATCCAGTAGATCGCGCGCAGGCCCCAGAGGTCGAGGATCCACGCGGTCAGATAGGGCGACGCGGTGGTGAAGATGCTCAACCCGGCCATCGACAAGCTCATCGCCACGGCAACCTTGTTGCGCGGGAACACGTCCCGTATCAGGGAATAGACGAGAAAGAGCGTGGTCCCGATCAACCCCTGCAGAACGCGTCCCAGCACGAACAGAAAGTAGGACGGCGCGAGCGCGGAGATCACGGAACCCACGGTCGCCACCAGCATGACCAGCAGAAGCAGCCTGCGCTTGCCGTACATGTCCGCCAGCTTGCCGACCAGCGGGGACAGAACAGCACCACTGAGCAGCGTCGCGGCCACGGCCCAGGCGCCCTGCGCCGTGTGGAAGTGCTGCGAAATGGCGGGGATGGCGAACGCGGTCATGGCGCTGGACGACGCGGTGACTTCGAGGAGCAGGCACAACGAGATCAGCGAAACGATCAGACGTGGGGTCCAACTCGCAGCGGGTATCCCGTCTGCGGTGTGCTGCGCAGGTGACCTCTGGTCGGCGGGGGTGTTCATGGTTGGTGAGGTTCCCTTCTCGGCAAGAAAACAGCGGCTCTGGATGGCCGGATCAGGAGTCCTGCGACTCGAATGTCACTTTCAGGTGTGTGTACTCGTGAAGACCCTCTAGCCCGTTCTCCATACCGAGACCACTCCATTTGGCGCCCCCGACAGGGATGTTCGGCGCCGCGATCGAATGCGCGTTGACGAACACCGTCCCGGACTCGAGGCGGCGGCCGACTGCGCGGGCACGATCGACGTCGCGCCCCCAGACCGATGCGCCGAGGCCGAACTTCGACGAGTTCACGTCGTCGATGACAGCATCCAGGTCGGTGTAGCGGACGAGGGGAAGCACGGGCCCGAACTGCTCCTCCTGCACGATCCGGCTGTTCGGCGCGACATCGATCAGCACCGTGGGCGGCAGGAAGTAGCCCGGCCCGGCGGGCGGCTGGCCACCGGCGATCGCTTTCGCCCCGTGGGACAGTGCGTCTTCGAGCAGTTCCAGCACCCGCTCGTACTGGGGGCGATTGTTGATCGGCCCGAGATCCGTACCATCGACCATACCGGGCCCGACCCGCACGTCCCGAGCGAGTCCGGACAGCAGTTCTGCCACGCGGTCGAAATGCATCGCGGGCACATAGATTCGTTTGATGCAGCCGCAGAGCTGGCCGTTGTTGGCGAAGCTCAGCGTGAACAGCTTCTCGGCTATGGCTTCGGGGTCGACATCGTCGAGCAGGATCGCCGGATCGTTGCCGCCGAGTTCGAGCGTGATGCGCTTCAGATCGTCCGCAGCCGAGCGGGCCACCGCCTTGCCCGTCGCCACCGAACCGGTGAAGCTCACCTTCGCGGGAATCGGATGTGTGGTCATGCGGGCGCCGAGCGAATCACCGCCCGAGACCACGTTGACGACGCCGGGCGGGAGCACCTCGGCGATCAGGGCACCGAATCTCAGCGTGGAGACGGGCGTGTACGGCGACGGCTTCAGCACCATCGTGTTGCCGGTCCTGAGCGCGGGACCGAGCTTCCAGCATGCAAGTGTCACAGGAAAGTTCCACGGGGTGATCGCCGCAACCACACCCAGCGGCCGGCGCTCGGCGGTGACGGAGAAGCCCGCGCAGTCGTCCGGCACCGAACTCTCGGGGACCGGCATGTCGGCGAACTGTTCCAGCCACATCGCCGACAGCTGGATCTCCATCCGTGAATCCGCGCGGGACTTACCCTGCTCCCTGGTGAGGAGTTCGGACAGCTCGTCCTCGTTGCGGCGCAGAGCATCCGCGGCCGAACGCAGCCCCTTCCGCCTCGCCTCCTCGTCCTGTGACCAGGCGAGCTGGGCTTCCGCGGCAGCGGCGAAGGCCTCGTCGAGCTGAGCATCGGAGCACTCGGGTACGACGGCCCACACTTCCTCGGTCGCGGGATCGAGCACACCCACGGTGGAGTCACTCGTCACGCGCCTACCGTTGATGACCATTTCAGCGGCAAAGTGCTCAGCCATTACCCGGCTCCTCTCTCGGCAGGCGATCTCTCGCTCCCCTGCGACTGCTACGTCAGGTTGGTGGAAAACAGGACTACACATCGGCCTCGTCCGCTTCACCCGAAACCCCGTGGGGCCGCCGAGACCGGCCGCCGCATCGTGATGTCCCTCACTCTAATCCGGATCACCCAATTATTACAAGACGTCTTGTCGCAAATTAAGTCAGCGAAACGCGACCGGAAGTGTCGTCCGGCCCCGCAGTTCGAAGCTGGTGTTCCACGCGGTCTCACCCGCTCGCCGGAGATGCGGGTATCGCGTGAGCAATCTGGTGTATGCGATCTCGGTTTCGACGCGCGCGAGTGACGCGCCGATGCATACGTGGACACCGATTCCGAGGGCCAGGTGCCGGTTGGGCCTGCGATCGATCCGGAACTCCTCCGGGTCGGTGAACTGCGACGGATCACGGTTCGCCGCCGGGATGAGGGGGATGACGGACTCGCCCGCCTTGACGAGGCTGCCGCCGACTACCGTGTCACGAGTCGCCGTGCGACCGGTGAACTGCACGGGGCCCACAAATCGGAGGCACTCCTGCACGGCCGAGGGTGCGAGGCCCGGGTCGTTGCGGATCGCCTCCATGTCTGCGGGACGGTCGAGCAGCACGTCGAGGCCGTTACCGATGAGATTCACGGTCGTGATGTGCCCCGCCTCCATCATCAAATGGATGGTGTCGATCATTTCGGCATGCGTCAGACCGTCCTCACGCTGCGACGTCAGCAGAGCACTGATGAGGTCCTCCCCGGGAAGCCGCCGCTTCTTCTCGATCACGTCCTCGACGAACTCGCGCAGCCTGCGCCCGTGAGCAGCGGTCCGCTCGAGGGTCTCCTTGCTCGCGTGAGGGTCGTGTGCGGGACTTCCCCGATCCGCCAATGCCAGCTCGAGGAACTCGTCCTGGTCCTCACGAGGGACGCCGAGGAGTTCGGCGATCGCATAGACCGGCAGCGGGTAGGCGAAGTCCGCAATGACGTCCATGCCCTCGTCACCCTCGACCCCATCCAGCAGTCGGTCGGCGATTTCGCGGATCCGGCCCGCCAGCCGGTCGAGACCGCGAGTGGAGAAGGCCGGCGCCGACCCCCTGCGCAGACGTCGTTGCTCGGGCGGTTCGGTCGTGACCATCGTCGGCCCCTTGAACGCCTGGTACCGATCACCGTCGACGGGCCGCTCGGTCATGTGCGGCTTGTCGATGTTGTACTGGGCGGACGAGAAGTTCTCGTGGTCTCGCAGTACGAGCGCGACGTCGTCGAAACGGGTCGCGAACCACAACCGGCGCTTGGCGTTCCAGTGCATCGGTTCGGTCTCGCGCATCATGGTGTAGACGGCGATCGGATCGTCGACGTGCGCCGGGTCCCAGGGGTCGAATCCGGACGGGAGCGTGCCGACCTCGGACGACAGGATATCGGTCATCTACTGTTCCTCTCGAGCAGGAAATTCCGCGGAGCGTGCGGGATTTCGGGCCCGATGCGCGACTATTGGCACACGGCCCGAAGGTGTTATGCGACACACCTTAGCGACTCGGACCGATATTCAGGACGCTTTGTCGCAAATCCCTCGGACCGCATTCGAGAGGACAGGGATTCCCGTGCCGGAGCTCAGGCGGTGCCGGTGACGAGACCCCACAGGCCGTCGCGTCCGGCGGCGAGCGCAGCGTCGGTCAGCGTGTCGTCCCAGTAGTGAACGGAACCGAACTCCGACCGCCAGGCCAGTGCCGGCTTGGTGAACTCGTGAAGCCGGTGCTCGCGGGTCGTGCCGATCGCTCCGTGCACCTGATGGGCGTTGCGCACGACGACCGACGCGGCGTGCCCGGCACACGACCGGGCGACCGCGATGGGGAATTCGAGATCCTTTGCCGCCCATTGCGTGCGCACCGCCGCGGCGAGCGCGGCATCGGTGGCCGCCCGGGCCAGCGCAGCCTCCGCCGCGATGTCGGACACCAGGTTCTGCACCGCCTGGAACTTGGCGAGTGGACGACCGAACTGCGACCGTTCACCCGCGTGCGCCACCGACAGTTCGACGATCCGGTCGAGTGCGGCACACGTCTGCAGAGCCCGGATCAGCGCCCCGCGCAGGAAGTACTGCCGAACGACCGAATCGTCGACGGCGACACCGGACAGGGTCGCCAGGTCGATGTGCACGGTGTCGCGGGGCTCCTCGGCCAGGTTGACACCCGCGGTGATCTCGAACGCGCTCGCCGCGAGATCGGCCACGCGGTACGTGTGACCGTCGTGCCATACGGTGACGATCCGCTCGGCTTCGCTCGCCCAGGGCACCCCCGAGGCACCACCGTAGGCGCCCGGCACGGCCACCGTGCGCCGTGCCGGATCGACCGGCAGTCCGGCAGTCTCGAGGAGCCAGCCGGCGAGGAGGTCGTGTTCGGCGACGGGTACCCGGACACCGTTCCAGACCGCGGCCTGGATCAGTTCGGCTGCCTCGAGCCAGCTTCCGCCGCTACCACCGGTGGCCTCGGCGCCGGTGAGGCGGACCAGGCCGAGTTCGTCGAGCTGCGCCCAGAGCGTGGTGTCCCAGCGGGCGGCGCCGATCGCCGGCTCGTGTTGCTGCCGGTGCCGCGCGAAGACCGCGGACATCATGTCGATGAGATCGGTGTCGATCGTCGTTGCGGTGGTCATCAGCGCATCCCCAATCCTCGTGCGATCACGCCGCGCAGAACTTCGTTGGTGCCGCCCCGGAGCGTGAATCCCGGACGTTGGACTACGGCGCTCTCGAGCATCGCCGCGTATTCCGCCTGCTCGGCGGACGGATCGCCGGCGAGCAGATCGGCGAAATCGGCGATGTCGCCCTCGGTGGAGGTTCCCAGGACCTTGACGACCGCTGCCGCGGTATCCGCCGGTTCGTGTCGGCCGAGCGCTCCGGCCACCGCCGTCGACATCTGGTGCAGCCCGGCGATCCGCGCCACGTACCGGCCCACGTCGGTGTGCCGGGGCAACGCCTCACGGCGCATCTGTTCGGCAGACTCCGCGAGCAGAGGGAACGTCGACAGGAAGCGTTCCGGCCCGCTGCGTTCGAAGCTGAGCTCGGAGGTGACCTGCTGCCATCCGTCGCCGATGGTGCCGAACACCATGTCGTCGGGGACGAAGACGGCGTCGAGGATGACCTCGTTGAAGTGGTGCCCGCCGTTCATCGAGACGATCGGGCGGACGTCGACGCCCGGCGAGTGCAGGTCGACGATGAACTGGCTGAGACCGTCGTGCCGGTGTGACGGATCGACCGGGGCGGTTCGTGCCAGGCAGATGAACATGTGCGCGCGGTGCGCGCCCGAGGTCCACACCTTCGTTCCGGTGACGGACCATCCCCCGTCGACGCGGGTGGCCTTGGTGCGGACGCTGGCGAGGTCGGAGCCGGAGTCCGGTTCGCTCATGCCGATTCCGAAGTAGCAGTCGCCGCTCGCAATGGCAGGCAGGAATCTGTGCTTCTGGACCTCGGTGCCGTACTTCAGCAACGAGGGGACGATCTGCCGATCGGCGATCCAGTGGGCGGACACCGGCATGCCGGCCGCGAGCAGTTCCTCGGTGACGACGAATCGCTCCAGGTGGCTGCGGCCGTGTCCGCCGTACTCGCTCGGCACGGTCATGCCGAGCCAGCCGCGGGCGGCGAGCGCCCGGGTGAAGTCCTCGTCCCACCCGGTCAGCCAGCAGTCGACCTGCCGGTGGATGCGACCGTCGGCGAGGCACTCGGCGACGAAGTCGCGGACCTCGCACCGTAACTCGTCCATGGCGTGCGGATCGTCCGACACCGGGGGAACCAATCGAGAAGTGTTCATGTGCAGGCTTTCGGGATCGGGAAGCGTGGTCGCGGGCGGTGGCCCGCGGGATTGGATGTACTCAGGCGCCGACTTCGACGATCACCGCCGAGGCCATCCCGCCGCCGGCGCACATCGCGGCCACGCCGGTGCCACCGCCGCGGCGCCCGAGTTCGTGGACGACGGTCGTCAGCATGCGCGCGCCGGTCGCCGCCACGGGGTGCCCGAGGGAGCACCCGCTGCCGAACGGGTTGACGCGGTCCTCGTCGAGATTCAGCGTGCGGCAGGCCGCGATCGGAACCGAGGCGAACGCCTCGTTGATCTCCCACAAGTCGATGTCGGTGACCGCCATGCCCGTGCGGGACAGTGCCTTCCGGATCGCATCGACCACGGCGAGTCCGGTGCGGACGGGGTCGGCACCGACCGAGGCTCCGCCCCGGATCGTCGCGAGGGCGGGCAGGCCGTCGGCGTCGACGACATCCGAAGACGTGATCATGAGCGCGGCCGCGGCGTCGTTGATCCCGCTGGCATTGCCTGCGGTGACGCTGAAACCGGGGATCTCGGGGTGCAGCACCCGCAGCGACGCGAGTTTCGCGGCGTCGGTCGTGGCGCGCGGGTGCTCGTCGGTATCGAATATTCGTACCGTGCCGTCCGCTGCAGGCACCGACAGCGGGACGATCTCGTCGGCGAACACGCCCTTCTCGATCGCCTCCAGGGCGCGTCGATGCGAGCGCAACGCCCACGCGTCCTGGTCCTCCCGGGAAATTCCGCTGAGGCGCGCCGCGTTCCAGCCCACGGTGACGGACATGTCGTCGGCGGGTGCGTCAGGGGTCGGCCGGTGCGACTGGAACAGCCACGCGGTGTCCGGGTCCTCACGGAGTCGCAGAATGGGTGCGGTGGAGGAGGATTGGACGCCGCCGGCGATGATCGAGCGTTCGCCGCCTCCGCGCACCCCGGCCGCGGCGAGCAGTACGCTGCTGAGCCCCCCGGCGCAGTGCCGGTTGACGGCCAGGCCCGGCACGTGTGTCAGACCGGCGTCGATCGCGGAGAAGCGTGCGATATCGCCTCCGCCGTGGAGAGATTCGGCGAGGATGACGTCGTCGACCAGATCGGGTGCGACGCCCGATTCCTTCAGCGCCGCCGTGATGATTGGGACGGTCAGTGCGTCGGGCTGCGTGTGCGCCAGGCTGCCCTTGAACGCCGTCCCGATTGCGGTGCGGACGGCGGAGGTGACGATGGCCTCGACCATGAGGGCTCCTTCGTGTCGGTGAAGTCTGATCCCCGCGCGAACAGGCAGAACGGTCGTTCTCCGATCGGCGCCGGGAAGTGCGGGATCTAGAGGTCCAGGATCAGCCGGGGGGTGCACGAACGTCCGACGCAGATCATCATCGTCTCGTTCGCCTCGCGTTCCTCGTCCGACAGCACGGAGTCGCGGTGCTCGGGAACCCCACCGAGAACACGCGTTTCACATGTTCCGCAGAATCCCTCCTCGCACGACGCGGGCGCGTCCGGGAGCACAGCCCGGACCGCTTCGAGGATGGTGACGTCCTCCGTGACGTGCACGGTCGTGCCGGTTCGCTCGAGCACGACCTCGAAGGAGGTGTTGTCCCCCGCCTCGGCCGGTTCGCTCGACGCCCCGAATCGTTCGAAGTGCAGCGACGAGCTGCGCCCGGCCTCCGTGCACACGTCCGCGAGCGCCCGGAGCAGACCCTCCGGCCCGCACGCGTAGATCAGGGCGTCGGGATTCGTCGCCGCGACCTCGGCTGCCAGGTCCGGAAGCCCGCGCTCGTCGTGCGCGACGATATCGACCGAGTCCGCACCGAATCCCGTGGCCCGCTCCACGAACGCCATTGACGAACGGCTGCGTCCGCCGTACACGAGCCGCCAGGTCGCGCCCTGTTCGGCTGCGGCGCGAATCATCGGGAGGATCGGCGTGATGCCCACTCCCCCGGCGACGAACAGGTACGACGGCGCGGGACGCAGCTCGAAGTGGTTCCGCTGATCGCGTGCCACGAGCACGTCGCCGACCTGGACGGACGAGTGCAGTTCGATCGAGCCGCCGCGGGATTCGGGTTCCCGCAGCACCGCGATCTCGTACGCGGATCCGTCGGCGGGATCGCCGCACAGCGAGTACTGCCGGATCAGGCCCGACGGCAGGACCAGGTCCAGGTGGGAACCCGGCTCCCAGGCCGGCAGTGCGGTGCCGTCCTCGGCGGCGAGCCGGAATCCGCGGACGCAGTCGGACACGTCGACCGCCTCCACGACCTGCAACCGCAGCGCTTCGTCGTTCACGTCGTCTCCGCTTTCGCCCGCGGTGCTCTCGAATCGAGTCTGTGCCTCGTCGATGGTCATTGCTCACCTGCCCAGGAAATGATTTCGTCGGCGGTCTGCCGGCGGGTGCGGAAGTCGTTGACCGGATTGGAGGTGTCGGCGTATCCGAACGAGATGCCGAGCAGGATCATCCGCTCCTGCGGGATGTCGAAGAAGTCCCGGATGAACGGGGCCTGGCTGGCCATGGCGGCCTGGGGGACGGCCCCGATCCCGCGGGCCTGTGCGGCGAGGAGGAAGCTCTGCACGAACAGTCCGCAGTCCACCGCGCCGTAGATGCCGAGGTTGCGTTCGGTGGTCACGATCGCGACGTGCGGAGCCCCGAACAGCGAGAAGTTCTCGAACATCTGCTTGCGGGAAGCGTCGCGGTCGCCCTTGGCGATGCCGACGCTTTCGTAGAGCTGGAACCCGCACTCGCGGCGGCGGGCCAGGTACTCGCCCTCGTAGGCCGCCGGAAACGCGAAATCGGGGTTGTCCTCGAACTTCTCACCGACGTGCTCGCTGAGCCCCTTGCGGAACCGTTCGGTCTCCTCGCCCTCGGTGACGATCACGTTCCACGGTTGCGTGTTGCACCAGGACGGGGCGTGGCCCGCGTCCGCGACGATCGACCGGATGACGTCGCGGTCGACGGGTTCCGGCCGGTAGCTGCGGCAGCTACGGCGTTCCTCGAGCAGGGTGGACAGGACGTCGGCAGGCGTCGAGTTGATCAGGTCCATGAAGGGTTCCCACATTCGGTCGGACTCTCGGGAGAGTCGGTGTCGTGTTCGGCGGTTCAGCCGGCGGAGCCGGCGAGGGCACGACGGTCGTACAGTGCCCGGATCTCTTCCTGGTAGCGGTCGGCGACACCCTTGCGGCGGATCTTGAGGGTCGAGGTGACCTCGTTTCCGCCCGGTGTCCACGTGTCGGTGACGATGTGAAACCTCTTGATCTGCTCGACGCGGGAGAGCCCCTGGTTCGCGGTCTCGACGTCCTGCTCGACGACGGCGAGGATCCGCGCGTCGGTGGCCAACTCCTCCAGCGGAGCGGGTTCGATGCCGTTGTCGGCGCAGTGTGTGGCGAGAGCGTCGGGGTCCAGGGTCAGCAACGCGACGAGGTAGGGCCTGCCCTCGCCGATCGCGACCGCGGTCGACAGCAACCGGCCGTGCTTGCGGAGTTCACCCTCGATCAGCACCGGGGACATGTTCTTGCCTGCGGCGTTGATGATGAGTTCCTTCTTGCGGTCGACGATCGTCAGGTAGCCGTCGGCGTCCCGCGTCGCGATGTCACCGGTGTGCAGCCAGCCGTCGCCGTCGATCGCCTCGGCGGTGGCCTCCGGCATGTCGCGGTAGCCGACCATGACACCGGGCCCCTTGACGAGGATCTCGCCGTCGTCGGCGAGGCGGACCTCCTGCCCGTCGAGCGGGACGCCGATCGTTCCGAAGCGCACGCCGTCCGGCGGGTTGGTGGTGCACACGCCGCCGTTCTCCGACATGCCGTACGACTCACCCAGCGGAACCCCCACCGCGTGGAAGAACTCCATCAGTTCCCGCGCCACGGGAGCGCCGCCGATGATCGCGGCCGCGATCCGGTCGAGGCCGACCAGCGCTCGGATGTCGCGCATGACGGCGATTTCCGCCTCGTCCGGCTTCTCGTCCCGCCGGACGCGTTCGAGACCCCGCTCGAGGGCGGCGGTGAGCTCCGCACGGCGGGCCGGGTCGTCCTGTGCGGCGATCTCGGCCTGGATGCGTGACCTCAGCTTCTCCCACATGCGTGGTGGGGAGAAGAACAGGCCCGGGCGGACTTTCAGCATGCCGTCGAGGACCTCGGAATGGTCGGTGAGCAGCGTCATCTCGAAGCCGCGCAGAATCTGCCCGTAGTGGTCCATGTTCCGCGCGGCGATGTGGGCCATCGGCAGGTACGACATCTGCGCGGAGCCGAACGGCAGACCCATCCGCTCCATGTAGGTGCCGACCGCCCACAGGATGTTGCCGTGCGTGAGCTGGACGCCCTTCGACACACCGGTCGTCCCGGACGTGTAGATCATCGTCGCGAGGTCGGACGAGGACACCTGCCGCCAGCGCGCCTCGAAGTCGAAGTCTGCCGGCGTCGCGGCGACGTGGTCGGCCCACGCGTGCCGGCCGCCCGGGGCCTCGTCGATGACCGCGACATGCTCGATCAGGCCGGCCGCCTGCTCCGCCTGCGCACCGTACGCGCGCTCGGTCACCAGGACCCGGGCGCCGGAGTTGGTGAGCAGGTATTCGATGAACTGCGGCGGTGCTGTGTTGTAGACCGAGACCGTGCGGGCACCCAGGTGCAGGGCCGCGAGGTCGAACCAGTGGAACTCGGGGCGGGTGGAGAACAGCAGTGCCACGCAGTCGCCCGGGCCCACTCCCATGGCCGCGAGCGCACCCGCGGTTTCCTCGACGTTGCGGGCGTACTCACCCCAGGTGATGTCGGCGAACGACCCGTCGAACGACGTGAACGCGATCCGGTCCCGGTAGCGCGCGGCGCTGTCCTGGAAGCGGGCGCACAGACTCGCCGGAGCGGGGTCCGGGACGAGGACGGAACCTTCTCGACCAGTGTCAGCGTGCACTTCGGTTTCTCCTGTTCATTTCCGAAAGCTCTACTCGTGATAGAGGGCGGCGGACCGTCACGCGTACGCGCCTGCGACGGCGCCGTGGTCCATCACGGCGGTCACGTAGCGGTCGCTCATGATCCGGCTGCGCTCGAAGGGCTGCATCACCTTGGGTGTCATCGTCCACATCAGTCCGTGGACGAGGTGCCGGACGTAGTCGGCCCACGCCTCGTCGAACGGGATCCGCGGTCCGCCTGCCGCCGCGAGCTGGTCCAGGTAGTCCCGGAGGAGGTCCCGTTCGTTGCCCCGGCGGTCCTCGACCGACAACGCACCGGAGAGGAAGTAGGCGACGTCGTAGGACCACGGTCCGAAGCAGTAGCACTGCCAGTCGATGAAGCCGAGGTCGCCGCCCGGACGCAGGAACGTGTTGCCGAGGTGTGCGTCGCCGTGCTGCAGGGAGTGCACGGCGACGTCGTCCGATTCCCACACGGACTTGAATGCCCGGTACAGCAGCTCCGGGTTCTGAAGCTCCGCGGGGTATTGGGGTGCACCCTCCTGCGCGAAGTGCGAGTTCCAGTACTTTTCCCGGTAGAAGAGCTTCGCGGCCTTGCGGTTGATGCTGCCGACGCCGACGCCCGGAAGGTCGGCTGCGGTCTTCCCCCAGGTGGCGGCGTGCC
This sequence comes from Rhodococcus sp. T7, assembly GCF_009872365.1. Classification (NCBI taxonomy): domain Bacteria; kingdom Bacillati; phylum Actinomycetota; class Actinomycetes; order Mycobacteriales; family Nocardiaceae; genus Rhodococcus; species Rhodococcus sp. T7. The sequence continues at coordinate 3,046 of NZ_WXYH01000023.1, read as the reverse complement.
ACTTCGCCTGGTGACGCAGTCCGCTCGCGACCTGATCGACGGTCAGGACGTCGCCCGGCTCGACGAATGTCGATCCCGTCGTGGCGATGTCTTCGAGGACGATCAGTCCCCTGTCGCCGTTCCGGTCGACGCCGGCGTAGTAGCACTCGGGCGCCGACGACTCGAACAGGTGACGCAGTTCCCCGTAGAACCGGGCCTCCATCGTGTGGATCGCATCGTCGGAGACGTCGTCGAGTCGGCGATCCAGGCCGCCCTTGACGCACAGATTGCGGGACAGCGGGCCCTCCGGCTGTCCGGAGTAGGTGGCCTCGAGGAGCACCTTCGTGGCTGTGCCCCAGATGATCTTGGTGATCTCGAGGTGTTCGACCGTCAGCGTCGGGTTCTGCAGGCGCAGGACCCCGGTGAGCCACGCGGCCGTGATCTCGTCCGGCGCGCTCGGTTGGAAATCGGAAGTATCAAGCATGAAACCGGAGTCTCCTCGACTGTCGGCACGAATATAATTGAGACTGCTAGGATCAATATAGGAACCGCACGCAGCGCCGTCAAGCCACTCGCGTTACCTGATTCACATCAGGCACCGGACGGTGAGTCGATCCACATGCCGCCCGGAATTCGCCGGGACCACCCGTTCCACACCGCCGGAGGCACCGTGCCGAGCATCGAAGAACGCCTGATCAGGCTCGAGGACATCGAGCGCATCCGTCGCCTGAAGGCCGAGTACTGCAACGTCTGCGACGATCACCACGATCCGGACGCGATCGTCCGGCTCTTCGCCGCCGACGGCATCTGGGAGGCCGACGGACTCGGCGCATACCGGGGTCACGACGAGATTCGCCGGGCATTCGAGCGTTTCGGGCGGTCCATACGCTTCTCGCAGCACAACACGACGAATCTCGACATCACGGTGACCGGGAACACTGCGCGCGGAACGTGGCATTTCGTGGGCGTCGTCGACTTCCACGACGGTCCGGCCCGCCTCACGCTCGCGCGGTACGACGAACGGTACGTCAAGATCGACCGCGATTGGAAGTTCGCGCACCTGAGTGCCGTGCGGCTCGCGCACCACGAGCTGCCCGACCTGCAGAGATGACGGAACCGCCCGTGCGTGAGCACGGGCGGTCCGGTGATCGGCGACGGGGCGGAAGTTCCGGGTCAGGCGTCGCCGTGGACGAGCCCGAACGGGCGGCCGTCCTCCATCCGGTCCGTGACCTCGATCCAACCGGCGCCGGACCTGCCGTTGATCTCCACGTTCGCGAGATGCTCGACGATGCGCAGCACCTCGTCACCCTTCGTGTGCCGGAGCGGGAGACGGCACGTCGGCTGGTAGGTCGCCTCGAACACGTCGCCGTCCGGCAGCGGGATCGTGACGTCCGCACCGGCCAGCCAGTAGTCCGGGGCGCCGTCGTACCGGCATTTCACGCTCATCTCCGTGACCACGTGCGGCGTACCGTCCTTCAGGACGATGCCCGCGACCGCGGGTTCGGGGGTGCCGACCTGCATCGCGACGACGGAAAACAGGTTGCCGGCGTCGAGCTGGCCGTACACCCATCTCCAGCAGTCGATCGACTGCCAGTTGCGCACGCCCCACGAGTGGTCACGGAAGCCGAATCCGCGAATCCGTTTCTCCTGACCGTCGATTCGGACGGTCCCGGTCACCTGCCCGACGCCGGCATAGTGATCCTTGGCGACCGAGTCGCCGCCGTGATAGGTGCCGTCCGTCGACGTGCGGTACGGCGGGGCCAGGTCGGCCCAGGACAGGTCGAACGCGACCTTCTCCTTCGGCGAGTTACGGAACGCCGTACCCGGATCCGCGAACTCCGTGCCGTCGGCGAGGTGGCTCAGTTCGCCGTCGAACGAGATCGACCAGCCCCCGCCCGTCCCCTCCGGGGCGAAGTCGAGGTCCCCGGCCTGCCATCGGAGGTTGTCGGTGATCTTCGCTTTCCGGAAACCGACCAGCGCGTCACCCGTGCTGCGCAACTGGAGCGCCGTCACCTCCGCGAATCCCTCGTTGACCCGTCGGCCGATGCGGAAGAGCGCCCCGGCCGAACCGTCCTCTTCGACGACGTGGAAGAAGGCCGATTCGTTCCAGTTCGACTCCGGGCCGGGATCGTGCATCGCCTCGTCGGCCGCGACGACGTTGAAGAATGCGGACTGTGCATCCATGTTCTGTTCCTCTCGACCGGATTCAGTTGGCGGCGGTGTTCTCGGCGACTCCGCGCGAACCCACCTGACCCTTCCACGAGGTTCCCGGCTCGATCATCTTCTCCGCGGCGCGGATCTCCTCGTACGAGAAGTTCCGGCCCAGGCCGATCGGGGTCTCGCCCTTCGCGTACTTGCGCGCGGCGTCGAGGATCAGGCGGCGCATGCGAATGATGGCCAGGTCCGACGTGCCCAGGTGTTCGCGGCTGCGGTCCTCGATGGGACCCATGCTCTCCTGGATGCCGAGGTCCTCGACCTGGTTGCCGGTCATGCCGCTGAAGCTGAATTTGTCGCCGTGCTTCTTGCGGTCCATGAGGTCCCGGTCCTGCTGCCACATGTTCCCCGAGTGGAAGTCCATGTGGAAGTTTTCGTCGAGTTCGCCGACGCCGGACCATTCCAGAATCTTGGCGCGGTAGTCGGGCTCGATGTTCTCGTCGTCGAGACGGGCGTGGATGAAGTAGAAGATGGTGTTCTCGTCGTCGACCGGCACGAACACCTGCGAGAACACCCAGTTCTCCGGTGCCGAGAACAGTGCCCAGGACGGGGCGACGAACTGCGTCGTGCGCACGTACTTCTTGTGCTCGCCGTCGACCAGCGCATCGCGGATGCCTGCGTAGTGGAACCCGTAGGGCAGGTTCTCGACCTCGAGGCGCGGCGCCCCGTCGGTCAGCTGGAAGTTGAGCAGGCCGCCGCCGCCGGTGTAGTCGCCGCCTTCGGCCAGACGCCGGTTGAGGTCGTTGTGCAGGAAGTTGGAGTGGGCCGAGTCGATGGCACCCTCGATCGCCTGAGCCCAGTTGCACCGCTGCGCCACCCGAATCGTGTAGATCTGCTCCGGCTTGCGAGCGGT
>NZ_WXYH01000228.1:0-1398 GCF_009872365.1 Rhodococcus sp. T7 | reverse complement strand
TTCTTAGGAAAAGGATCTGCCTCACAGACACCTCGCCGCGCGGCCGACCCATCTGCCTGGCTCACCGGCTACCGACGTATGACCATCCGCTACGAACGCCACGGCGAACACTTCGCCGGCTTCCTTCACCTCGCCGTCGCACTCACCTGCTTCAAGAAACTCCCCACATGAGACACGCTCTAAGTCAGTCGCCGTGCGCGCCATGGAGATGATGGCCGACGGTGACCACGCCACGTTCGAGGAGTTGGTGCACCCCGACGCCATCAATCACGAGTCGCGGACCGAACCCCCGTGCACCAGAGTCGCGGGCCCCGAAGGGTTCCATGCGACCGCGCTGTGGTTGCGCGGTGCCTTCGCCGAGTTGCACCACGACATCCTGCACGCCGTGGCAGAGGACGATCTCGTCGTGCTCGATACCGTCATGACCGGCCGCCAGGTCGGGCCGTTCGTGACCTACACCGAACACGGTCACGTGGACCAGGCCTTCGTACCGACCGGAAAAACCTTCTCCGTCCGCCAAACACACTGGCTACGAATCCACGACGGCAGGTTGATCGAACACTGGGCCGTCCGCGACGACCTCGGCATGGCACAACAAGCCGGATGGATCCCACCGACACCGGCCGGCCTGATCCGAAACGCCCTCGCCAAACGGCGAGCACGCAAGACCCCTGCCGCCGGGACAGCGTCCCACTAAGAGCGTGTCTCATGTGGGGAGCTTCTTGAAGCAGGTGAGTGCGGCGGCGAGGTGAAGGAAGCCGGCGAAGTGTTCGCCGTGGCGCTCGTAGCGGATGGTCATGCGCCGGTAGCCGGTGAGCCAGGCAATGGTGCGTTCGATCTTCCATCGGTACCGGCCGAGGCGATCGTTTCGCTCGATGCCGCGGCGGGCGATCCGCGGGACGATGCCTCGTTCGCGCAGCCACCGTCGGTGCATGTCGTAGTCGTAGCCCTTGTCGGCGCGAAGCTTTCCCGGCTTGCGTCGGCGCGGTCCGCGCCGAGACTTCACGCCCGGAATCGCTGCCACCAATGGTTGCAGCATCGTGCTGTCATGGGTGTTCGCCCCGGTCACGCCCACGACCAGTGGGATTCCATTCGTTTCGGACAGGACGTGGATCTTCGATCCCTTCTTACCGCGGTCGACCGGGCTGGGACCCGTCAGTGAGCCCCCCTTTTCGCCCGCACGCTTGCCGCGTCCAGGATCGCTGCCGTCCAGTCGAGTTCGCCCGCGCTACCGAGTCGATCGAGCACCTCGCGATGGAGTTTCTCGAACACCCCATCCCGCACCCAGGCACTGAACCGTCGATGCGCGGTCGGCACGGTTACCCCGAACGAGGGCGGCAGGTGCCGCCACGCACATCCGCTGGTGAGCACGTACACGATCGCGGTGAACACCGCCCG
>NZ_WXYH01000227.1:0-1404 GCF_009872365.1 Rhodococcus sp. T7 | reverse complement strand
AGAATCGTGCATATCGGTGACTGGGTTGGTTGTGGATGATGTTGGTGGTGTCCGCGTTTTGCGGCCCACTTGAGGACTTTGCGTTTGACGACGCGGGGGTTGGCGCGGTGGCGGCGTTCAGGGTTGACGCGGCGCAACAGTTTGGCGATTCCCTGATTCCACATCCGGGTGGCCGCGTTGTGGTTATGAGGGGGAAAAAGAGCTGTGGGACAGGGATCGTCGGGTGATCCGCAAGGCGGCGACGAAGGACATCCGGTCCGGGTCGTGACTGCCGGCGATCGCGGCGTCGCGCATCAGGGTACGGACGGCGTAGTGGCAGCACAGGTGCCCCCAGATTTCCTGCTGTACCAGCGGTGGGGACTTCGACCGCAGGACTGCTCGTGGTCCGCGCTGGTGGGTTTTGAGTTCGTCGAAGGTGTTCTCGATTTCCCAGCGTTGGGCGTAGGCGAGGGCCAACTCTTCTGCAGGTGCGTCGGCGGGGTCGAGGATCGTGGTCAGCAGCCGGTACTGTTCGGGGTTCTCCCGCCCGTCGTCGAGGGTGTAGTCGATCACGCGCACCGTCAGGGGTGTGCGCTGCTGCCGGTTCTTCCCGGAGGTCGGGACGATCCGGGCCAGCCAGGATCCGTCGTCGAGGGTCTCGAGGTGTCGAGGTGAGAGGGCGGATGTGACCCGCCACAGCAGATCAGCACCAGTAGCGGCGGCCCGGGTCCACATGTCGAATCCGTAGATGCCGCGGTCGGCGAGCAGCAGCATCCCCGGCTCGAGCCCGTCGATCAGATCGTGCGCCAGCTCCCGCTCGGACGTGCGGCACGGTCCGATCGCGGCGTCGAGCACCGCGTGGGTGCCGCATTCGGCGACCGCCACCAACCGCGCCTGCGGGAACGCGGACTTCTCGCCGCGGCTCGATGCCGGCCGTCCGAAGTGCTCGGCGTTGGCCGGGGTGTCGGGCAGATCGAGACAGGTCCCGTCGAGGGCCACCATCCGCCGCCCGGCGAGCCATGATCCGGGGGTATCCGCGTCGGCGAGAGGTCGTGCGACACGGCGGAACAGCTCCCGCACCGGTTCATACCCTAATCGTGAACGGGCTTGGAATATCGCCGATTTCGATGGCGGCGACCAGGACTGCGACCATCCCGACGACCACGACAAACCGTCGGTGAGTTGCTCGAAAACATCCTCGTAGGACCCTTCCGAATTCAAGGCCATCCCGATCGAGAAATACGCCGTCACACGAGCGGTCAACGTCCGACTGCGCTGCTCCCTGCGACCGCATTCCGCGATCACCTCATCAACCAAGGACGCGGGAAACACCCTGGTCAACAACCCCACCGACACCACATCCGACAACCGCCGATCCGAGACCGGCTTCACCCATCCACTCCGAGGCACACCTCATCATAGATG
>NZ_WXYH01000226.1:0-1404 GCF_009872365.1 Rhodococcus sp. T7 | reverse complement strand
CCGACGCACGAAGATCGTATGCACACTTGGACCTGCTACCGCCACCGGTGACCGTATTCGCGAGCTCGTCGAAAGCGGTATGGACGTGGCCCGGCTGAATTTCAGCCACGGCGAGCACGCCGACCACGAGGAGAACTACAAACGCGTGAGGGCGGCCTCGGACGCGACGGGCAAGGCGGTCGGTGTCCTGGCCGATCTGCAGGGCCCGAAGATCCGGTTGGGCCGGTTCGCGGAGGGTCGCACCACGTGGGCCAACGGTGAGGAGGTGCGGATCACCGTCGACGAGTGCGAGGGCACCCACGACCGGGTCTCGACCACCTACAAGCAGTTGGCCGAGGACGCGAAGCCGGGCGATCGGCTGCTGGTCGACGACGGCAAGGTCGGTCTCGTCGTGTCCGGGGTGGAGGGCAACGACGTGATCTGCCGGGTCACCGAGGGCGGCCCGGTGTCGAACAACAAGGGTGTGTCGCTGCCGGGGATGAACGTGTCGGTCCCGGCGTTGTCGGAGAAGGACATCGCCGACCTCGAGTTCGCGCTCGGGTTGGGAGTCGATTTCATCGCGCTCTCGTTCGTGCGGTCGCCGGCGGATGTGGAGTTGGTGCACGCGGTGATGGACCGGGTGGGTCGGCGGATCCCGGTGATCGCGAAGCTGGAGAAGCCGGAGGCGATCGACAACCTCGAGGCGATCGTGCTGGCGTTCGACGCGGTGATGGTCGCCCGGGGTGATCTGGGGGTGGAGTTGCCGCTCGAGCAGGTGCCGCTGGTGCAGAAGCGGGCGATTCAGATCGCGCGGGAGAACGCGAAGCCGGTGATCGTGGCGACGCAGATGCTGGAGTCGATGATCGAGAACTCGCGGCCGACCCGCGCGGAGGCCTCGGATGTGGCGAACGCGGTCCTCGACGGTGCGGATGCGGTGATGCTCTCCGGTGAGACGTCGGTGGGGAAGTATGTGATGGAGACGGTGCGCACGATGGCGCGGATCGTGGAGGCGGTGGAGAACGAGTCCACGCAGGTGCCGCCGTTGACGCATGTGCCGCGGACCAAGCGGGGGGTGATTTCGTACGCGGCCCGTGACATCGGGGAGCGGTTGGATGCGAAGGCGTTGGTGGCGTTCACGCAGTCCGGGGACACGGTCCGGCGGTTGGCGCGGTTGCATACGCCGTTGCCGTTGCTGGCGTTCACGCCGTTGCCGGAGGTGCGGTCGCAGTTGTCGTTGACGTGGGGGACGGAGACGTTCATCGTCGATCCGGTCGACAGCACGGATGCGATGGTGCGGCAGGTCGACAACGCGTTGCTGGGGTTGGGCCGGTACCAGAAGGGTGAACTCGTCGTGATCGTGGCGGGGTCGCCGCCGGGCACCGTAGGCTCGACCAACCTGATCCACGTCCACAGAATCGGCGAAGA
>NZ_WXYH01000225.1:0-1427 GCF_009872365.1 Rhodococcus sp. T7 | reverse complement strand
CTAGTAGGACTTTGTTAGGTGGGGAAGGTGTGGTGGCATAGTGGGCAAGTACCGATCCAACGGGCAAGTGCGCGTTGGAGTTCGCGGAGAACGGCGTACAGCGTCAGTCCTGCCCAACTGCTTTTGGGTCGGTCAGCCGGAGGGTGGTGAGGAACAGGTGCGCGGCGGTGACGAGGGTGGCGTGGTGGTGCCAGCCGAGCCAGGAACGACCCTCGAAATGATCGAGTCCGAGGCCGGTTTTCAGCTCCCGGTAGTCGTGCTCGATGCGCCAGCGGATCTTCGCCAGACGGACCAGTTCTTTCACTGGGGTGTCGGCGGGCAGGGTGGAGAGCCAGTAGTCGGTGGGCTCGTCGGCGCCGGTGGGCCATTCGGCGAGCAACCAGAGCTCGGGCAGGGTGCCGTCCTCGGCGCGGGGAATGTCGCGGTTCGCGGGGCGGATCCGCAGGGCGGCGAACCGGGAGCGCATCGCCGCGGTGGGATTGTCGGGATCGATCTTGGTTCCCTTGCGCCAGGTCACGGTCCGCAGGGTCTTACGTCCGGCGGCGAGGACGAGATCCTTACAGGTCGAATGCGGGCCGTAGCGGGGTGTCGGCGGGCGACCGCGACCACTGTAGGCCTCGGTCTCGGGGACCGCCTCGCCGGGATAGGCGCTGGTCGCACCCTTGACGGCGACTACGTAGTCGATGCCCCGCTCGGTCAGCGCGAGCCGGAACGCGGTGGTGTCACCGTAGCCGGCGTCCGCAACCGCCGTCGGTGGGGTGCGGCCCCACTCGGTCAGCTCGTCGATCATCTCGATCGCCATTTCCCATTTGGTGCGGTGGTGCTCGGAATCGGGGATGGCGGACCGGCGCCGGCGGGCGGCGACCGCCGCGACCGCATCGGGGTCGGTGGTGGACTGCTCGTCCCAGCTCTGCGGCAGAAACAGCCGCCAGTCCAAGGGCGCCGACGCCGCGTCGGTGGCGGCGTGCACGCTGACGGCGATCTGGCAGTTGCCGACCTTGCCGAGGGTGCCCGAGTACTGCCGGGCCACGCCCGGCGAGCGGTCCCCGTCCTTGGTGAAGCCGGTGTCGTCGATGACCCACGCATCCGGGTCGATCAGACCGCACGCTTTGCGCGACAGTGTTTTCCGGACCGGCACCACGTCCCACGGCGAGGTGGTCACGAACTGCTGCAACTGTTGATGGTCGACCTGCAGCCGCTGCGCCATCGGCTGCATCGACTTCCGCCGCCCGTCCAGCATCAACCCCCGCGCATACAGCCCCGCCTTCTCCCGCTGATCCCTGCGCGCCAGCGACGAGAACACCTCACCGACAAACGTATCCAACTGTTCCCCGACGCGGGCGAGAGCGGCTGTATCCATGCCCGCATGCTCTCGAGAAAATCACGAAAACTCGAGCCGACACGCCGATCTAACAAAGTACTACTAG
>NZ_WXYH01000224.1:0-1434 GCF_009872365.1 Rhodococcus sp. T7 | reverse complement strand
GCCGACCTGGACAAGGCCGCCGAAGCCGCCGCCGTCGGCGCGTTCGGCAACGCCGGCCAGGTCTGCGCCGGTGTCGAGCGCGTCTACGTCGTCGAACCCGTCTACCACCGGTTCCTCGACAAACTCGCGGCCGCGGCGAAGCGGGTGCGTCCCGGTGGCGACGACACCGCCACCTACGGGCCGATGACCCTGCCCCGCCAGGTCGACATCGTGCGCGATCACATCGCGGACGCCCTCACCCGGGGCGGCACCGCGGTCGTCGGCGGTGTGGGCGCGGTGCACGAGCGCTACATCGACCCGGTGATCCTCACCGACGTCCCGGAAACCTCTACCGCGGTGCGGGAGGAGACCTTCGGCCCCACCGTGGTGGTCAACAAGGTCGGGGATCTCGACGAGGCGGTCGAGCGGGCCAACGCCACCGCCTATGGGCTCGGGGCGTCGGTCTTCACCCGGAAGCGGGCCCGCGGCACCGCGCTCGCCCACCGCCTGCGCAGCGGGGCCGTGTCGGTCAACTCGGTCTTCAGCTACGGCGCCATCCCGGCACTGCCGTTCGGTGGGATCGGTGAATCCGGCTTCGGCCGCGTGCACGGCGCCGACGGGCTGTTCGAGTTCAGCCGCGCCCACGCCCTGACCGTCGAAAGATACCCAGCCCCCTTGAAACTGTTCGCGCTCGAACGCGCGGAACGGGACATGAGGATCGCCACCTGGATGTTCCGGCTCCGGCACGCACGGTAACAACGTTTCGAACTCACTCACCCGAAATCCAACCTTCAACGGCAAGGAGGCCCGCCGTGAACACCGAACAACCGACCCCGGCCACCACACCAACAAGCCCCTCGGACATCACGTCCGTCGCCGTGCGCTGCATGGAGATGATGGCCGACGGCGACCGCGCCACGTTCGAGGAACTGGTGCACCCCGACGCCATCAATCGCGAGTCTCGGACCGAACCCCCGGACACCAGAGTCATCGGCCCCGAAGGGTTCTACGCGACCGCGCTGTGGTTACGAGGCGCATTTGCCGAGTTGCACCACGACGTCCTGCACGCCGTGGCAGCGGACGATCTCGTCGTGCTCGATACCGTCATGACCGGCCGCCAGGTCGGGCCGTTCGTGACCTACGACGAACACGGTCGGGTCGACCAGGCCTTCGCGCCGACCGGAAAAAGCTTCTCCGTCCGCCAAACACACTGGTTACGGTTCGTCGACGGCAGGTTGATCGAACACTGGGCCGTCCGCGACGACCTCGGTATGGCACAACAAGCCGGGTGGATCCCGCCGACCCCGGCCATTCTGATCCGAAACGCTTTCGCCAAACGGCGAGCACGCAAGACCACTGCCGCCGGGACAGCGTTCCACTAGGGTGTGTCTCCCAATGATTTGTGGTGTTGTGCTGCAGACTCTTCGGTGTGGCAGACGTTGTTGATCGGTTTGA
>NZ_WXYH01000223.1:0-1439 GCF_009872365.1 Rhodococcus sp. T7 | reverse complement strand
GGCTCTTCCCAGATGAGGGTGTAGGTCGGCCGGGCGCGTCGGTCCGCAGATAGACGTCGAGGTCTCCCGACGATGGAGGTTCCTACGCCATCCATCCGAAAGACCTCGACGTGACCGACACAACCCCGCCGGCCGGCTTCGGCCGCCCTGACCTGACCGCCTTCGCTCGACTCGACGGCCTCGGTCTGAGCGTGACCGGACAACGACTTGAACCGGATCGTGCGGTCCTAGCGTGCCGCGTGGTGGAACCAGATCAGTGGTGCCGACGGTGCGGCAGCGAAGGCGCTGCTCGTGACACCGTGATCCGGCGGTTGGCCCACGAGCCGCTGGGCTGGCGACCGACCGTGCTGGAAGTTGTAGTGCGCCGCTACCGCTGTGCCGACTGCGGACACGTGTGGCGCCAAGACACCAGCGCCGCTGCGGAGCCACGCGCGAAGCTCTCGCGCACCGGGCTGCGGTGGGCGCTGGAAGGGATCGTGGTCGCACACCTCACCGTCGCCCGTGTCGCCGAGGGACTCGGGGTCGCGTGGGACACCGCCAACAACGCGGTCCTGGCTGAAGGCAAGCGGCTGCTGATCAACGACCCCACGCGGTTCGAGGGCGTGAAGGTCATTGGCGTCGATGAGCACGTCTGGCGCCACACCAGGCGTGGCGACAAGTACGTCACCGTGATCATCGACCTCACCCCGGTCCGCGATGGCGCCGGCCCAGCAAGGCTGCTGGACATGGTCGAGGGCCGGTCGAAGGCGGCGTTCAAGACCTGGCTCGCCGACCGCGACGACGCCTTCCGTGACGCGGTCGAGGTGGTCGCGATGGACGGCTTTACCGGGTTCAAGACCGCCGCTGCAGAGGAGATCCCGGACGCGGTCACGGTGATGGATCCCTTCCACGTCGTGCGCTTGGCCGGTGACGCCCTCGACAGGTGCCGGCGCCGGGTCCAACTCGCGATCCACGGGCACCGTGGGTTCAGGGACGACCCGCTCTACAAGTCGCGGCGCACGCTGCACACCGGCGCGGACCTGCTCACCGACAAGCAGAGCGACAGGCTACGCGCGCTGTTCGTTGATGACGCTCACGTCGAGGTCGAGGCGACCTGGGGTGTCTACCAGCGCATGATCGCCGCCTATCGCCACGAGGACCGGCAACGTGGCCGCGAGCTCATGAAGAAGCTGATCACCGACCTCAGCGCCGGCGTCCCCAAGGTGCTCACCGAGCTCACCACCCTGGGCCGGACCCTGAAGAAGCGAGCCGCTGACGTGCTCGCCTACTTCGAACGACCCGGCACCAGCAACGGGCCGACCGAGGCGCTCAACGGACGGCTCGAACACCTGCGCGGCTCCGCACTCGGGTTCCGCAACCTGACCAACTACATCGCCCGAAGCCTGCTCGAGACCGGCGGCTTCAGACCCCAACTCCTACACCCCCGATTGGGATGAGCC
>NZ_WXYH01000222.1:0-1452 GCF_009872365.1 Rhodococcus sp. T7 | reverse complement strand
GGGCGGATTCAACCGGTCGTCGCAACACCGTGCCGTGAGGACGAGTGTACCTGTTCGGCAAACACTTCCGCTGGAGTTCTCCAACCGTGCACTTTTCGGGGGCGGTTGTTGAGCGCATCGGCGACCGCCTGAAGCTCACGGAACTTGTATCGGGACAGATCAGTTCCCTTCGGAAAATATTGTCGCAGCAGCCCATTGGTGTTCTCATTCGTTCCGCGCTGCCATGGACTGTACGGATCACAGAAGTAGACACGGATACCCGTAGATGCCGTCAGCTCGGCATGACGCGCGAGTTCCTTTCCGCGATCCCACGTCACGGATCTGCGTAGATGCTCGGGCAGCGGTGACAGCGTCGCGGCCAGAGCATCACGAACGGACTCCGAACCATATCCGGACAGCGCCGGCCCGTTCTTCACCATCGCCGCTGTTCCATAGCCCTTCAGTCGCGGCAGGTGTAGTAGAGTCGTGTATCTGCTGGTGCGCTCGACGAGCGTGCCGATCGCGGACCGGGTCAGACCGATGATGAGGTCGCCCTCCCAATGCCCCGGCGTCTTCCGGCTCTCGACCTCCTCCGGACGGGCGCTGATGGTCACCTCCTCGGTGATAAATCCGGTGCGCTGCTTCCGTGCTCGCGCACGAGGCTTTCGCAGCGCCCGGCCGGTGCGCAAGCACGCGACGAGCTCCCGCTCCAGGCCGCCGCGACCCTCGATGTAGAGCGATTGGTAGATCGCCTCAGGTGAAATGCGCATCGTCGGGTCCTCCGGATAGTCGATCGGTAGGCGATTCGAGATCTGCTCCGGACTCCACGCCGTCGCCCACCGACGATCACCGCGCCGAGGCTTGTTTCGGCCAATCCAAGCGGCATCCGGACCGGACACCACGGTTCCATCGTCGGCACGAATCACACCAGACAGTTTGTCCTGCACATATTCTCGTAGCCGATCGTGTTCGGCGAGCTTCGCTGGTTTTGGGCGCCTCGCGGCGAGGTCGGCCTTCCACTGTGCGGTCGACGCTCGGTATGTGAGCTTGCCATTGCGGGTGGCGGCGTTCCGCCGCAACTCCCGCGAGATCGTCGACGGTGACCGTCCGATCCGGTCAGCGATGTCGCGCATACTCATACCCTTGGCTCGCAGCAGCGCGATATCCTCACGCTCGGTGAACGACAGGTACCTCCCCGAGACCGGGGTCAACTCGATCGGTGGCATCCCACCAGCCTGGCGGAACCACCGTGTCCCCACCGGCCCCGACACGCCGCATGTGGTCGCTGCGTCGTCGCTCGTGAGACCCTCGGCGATCCGCGTCCAGAATGCCCGCTCTAGATCTCGGCGTATCGGAGGCCGTCCCGGTGACCGCATCACCGCACGCCCCGTCAACGCTGCTGCCCACCCGGGTGGTCGTCCCATTCCCACACCTCCGTTATCGAGGTGTTGCTTCCACCGGTTGAGCCTGGTC
>NZ_WXYH01000221.1:0-198257 GCF_009872365.1 Rhodococcus sp. T7 | reverse complement strand
TCTCGGCCTGGACGCGCTAGCGCGCTCCCGCAACGACAAGCCCACCGACAGCACCACCGGGACCACCGGGACCACCGAGGAGGTGACACCAGCCTTGACTGCCTGACTCACCGACGAGGCATCACGCGACGACGTTGTACACCACCTCCAGGGACTTGACCCAAACGCGTCCCTGTTGCACACTGTCAGCCCGGTAGCGTCTCACCACCCAATGGGGCGAGCACTTCGCCGGAGTAGTAGGAGGACAGTAGCCCGGAAGCGAAGAACACGTAGGACGGCGCGATCTCGTCGGGCTGGGCTGCCCGCCCATACGGGGCCTGCTTCCCGAATTCCGCGACTTTCTCCTCGTCCATGGTCGCCGGGATCAGTGGTGTCCAGACCGGTCCGGGAGCAACACAATTGACGCGAATTCCGCGTTCCAGCAGGGTTTGAGCCAACGAGTACGTCAAGGCCGTCACCGCCCCCTTGGTCGCGGAATAGTCGATCAGCGACTTGTTTCCACGCAAACCGTTGACCGAACCGGTGTTGATGATGGAGGAATCCCGGCCGAGATGCGGCACGGCCGCCTTCGTCACGTGGAAGTAGCTGTCGATGTTCACCGAGAACGTTCGCCGCCACTGCTCATCGGACAGGTCGAGGAAATCGTCGACGGGTTCCTGGTAGGCCACGTTGTTGACGACGATATCGAGCCCGCCCAATTCCGAGACCGTGCGTGCGACGACGTCACGGCAATGCTGCGGATCGGCGAGATCGCCCGCGTATGTGCGGCAGCGCCGCCCTTCCCCCTCGACCAATTCAGCCGTGTGAGCCGCGTCGTCGCTCTCTTCGAGGTAAGCGATGGCCACGTCGGCGCCTTCCTTCGCGAACGCCACCGCTACGGCGCGCCCGATCCCCGAGTCTCCGCCGGTAACCAGTGCCCTCTTTCCGCTCAGCAATTCGTTGCCCCGATACGCGCGCATCTCGTCATGCGGTTCTTCCGCCATCTCCGAGGTTCGACCGGGGTAGTCGATTGTGTGTGGAGTGTGTTCGCCCATGCGCCTCTCCTATCGAGTGGTCAACCGCCCGCCTACGGGCGTCACCTTCGCCGCCGAGTTCGTCGGCGGAAGACAAGCAGCGCAACGACACCGGCGACGGCACCGCCGAGGAGCGCCGCGGCTCGCGGCTCGGTCCGGACCTTGTCGAGTTCCCGCCGGATGCCGGCCTTCGTGCGCGCAGGCACGTCCACCTTGTGGGCCAGGGCGTCGAGCGTCGTGGCAAGTTCGGCGCGCTCGCGTGCAGCGGCAGCGGCGAGGTCGCCGCCGTCCGGGGTCGACTCTCGCGGGGCACTCATCGGAGGCCTTCCTTGACCGTGTCGACGTCCCGGCGGACGCTGCGGGTGGTGTCGTCCGGGGTGGGAGGTAGTGCGTCCTTGGCCCGCTGCCCGCCGACGGCGGCGACCACGCCGCCCGCCGCAATGAGGACGACTGCCACCACCAGTGCCGCGAGCCACGGGTCCAGGACCGTCGCCAGTGCGAGTACCGCCGCGCCGACCAGGGCGCCGAGTCCGTACAGCACGATGAGAAGTCCGGCACCCGAGACGCCGGCCCCGACTCCGAAGCGCGCGCCCTTGTCCTTCACTTCGACGATTCCGTGCCGGACCTCGGTCTGAACAAGCGCCTTCACCTGGTCGGTGAGGCGTTCCACGAGCTGAACGGTGGACAGGTCGTCGACCTGACGTGCCGCGTCCGGGGGTTCGCCCGACCGATCCGGGGACGGTCCCGTGTGGTGGGTGTGGGTCACAATCATCCCTCCTGTCGTCGGCATCCGATTGCCCAACGGCCCGGTTTACGAAACGCCGGCCACCCATCCGGCAGCGCGGCGGCCGCGAATCCCTGCCGCGCAGCATTTCTCGTCTGGTGCTGCGCCCCGACACGGTGGCGTTCACGACGCCGAGACCTATCGTCGACAACGGACCTTCTACGGGAGAGTGGTGGCCATGAACAGTTCGATCGAACCGATCCGTCACGACGGCGTCCGCGTGCTCCTCGTGATCGTCTCCGCAGCGGTGGCCGTCGTCGGCTCCTTCATCGGCTCGGGAGCACTGGTGGGAACTCCGATCGCCGAGGTCGCCGATGGTGCCCTCGCCGCGGACGCCACGGCCGTGGCCCCCGGCGGGCCCGCCTTCTCGATCTGGACACTGATCTATTCGGGGTTCATTGGGTACGCGATCTGGCAGGCGCTGCCCGCTCACCGCGCCGATGTTCGTCAACGGCAGGTCGGGTGGTGGTTCGCCGCCGCTATGGTCCTGAACGCGACCTGGATAACCTGCGTTCAGTTCGAACAGCTCTGGCTCAGCGTCCTGGTCATCATCGCGCTGCTCGCCGCCCTCGTGGTGGTCTTCGGGTTCCTGACCACGGAGAGGCCCGCAGGCCGTGTCGAGGCGGTCCTCGTCGACGGCACCGCGTACATCTACCTCGGCTGGGTGTGTGTCGCCGTCGTCGCCAACATCGCCGCGACACTGGCTGGCGCCGATATCGATCCGTTCGGACTCGGACCCGACACCTGGGCCGTCCTCGTCCTCGCACTGGTCGCCGTGGTCGCAGGCCTTCTCGCCGTCGCCGGTCGCGGAAGGTTCACCGTCACCGCCGCAATTGTGTGGGGTCTTGCCTGGATAGTCGCGGCGCGAACCTCGGGCGGCGGTCTTGATTCGCGGCCGGCCGCCATCGCCGCGGCCGTCGCCGCCGCGGTCGCCATGGCCGCCACCGCGATCGCCCGCTCACCTCGATCACATTCCCCACGGTGACGCCCGCGGTCACCCGCACAAATCAGAGGCAGCAGAAAGTTAGTTAGGGAAAAGATCTAGCACTCGCACGGCATGAGTGCTAATTTCTTAGTGGGGCCTACGTCACAAGCTCGGCCTCGACGTAATCGTGGCCACCGACTACCAAGGCGACCTCGACACACCACTCGTATTCGTGGACGGGCCAGTCCCGAACACACTGCGAACCCTGTTCAGCCGCCAATGTGGCCCGCCGACCCGACGCGCCAACCGTACGAAGGAGGATCATGACCGCCGCCGTCCCCCACAGCCCCCGTGCCGACAACTGCATGTCTGCCTCCGTCGACACCAGCGACACCGGGAAACCGCACGGTTCGCAGTTGCCTGCCGTGTCGATCGCCTTGGGGGCTCTCTCCGTTGCGTCGTTCTGGGTGGTAGCACTCGGCTTCATCCTGGGATTAGCCGCGGTCGTCTGCGGCGCCATCGCGATGTCGCGGTCCGCGGATGCAGACGATGAGGCAGCATCACTGCGGGCCCTGCTGGGCGTCGTTGCCGGCGCCGCGGGAATTACCGTCTCCGCGATCGCCCTCTTCCCCATGCTGGCCCATCTGTGAACCACCCACGTGGCTTCCGCATGCGCGGTTGACATCGGGTTCGACACCCCGCGCACGAACAGCAACATCTCCCTCTACTGCTGCCTGCGGTCGATGTGACTGCCCTGGGCGGCCTACTTGATGCGTGGGCTCCGGACGACCTCGGCGTCGCGCGGGGGGAAGGGTTCGCAATTGTTGTACCTGCGTTCGAGAACGGCGAGGTAGTGGGCGACGGCTTCGTCGACGAGGGCGGACCAACTGCTGGGGGCACCGGCGATGTGGCCGATGGCGGCGACGGCGTCCTTGCCGTGCTCGACCCGGGCGGTCTCGATGGAGACCGATACCTGCTTCTTTCCTACGGAGACCCGTTTCGTGGTCATCTTTTCCTCGCCGAGGGCTACTTGCGCGACGTCCACGCACTGTTCCACAAGGTTCGGCAGCCGCCGCTTGCGGCGTTCGAGGGGGTTGCTCGCGAGTCCGGGCTCACGTGTCACGCCCACCAGGAGGTCCTTTCGACGTGCGCGCGAGTGCGTCCCGTCCGGGTGTGCGCCTGCGCGGGCCTGCTGGCGACGTTCGAGGGGGTTGCTCGCAAGTCCGGGCTTACGTGTCGCGGTCATCAGGGCATCCTTTCGACGAGCTCTTGGGCGGCGTCGCGGTAAGCGCGTGATGCGGAGGAGGACGGTGCCCACCTGACGACGGGTTCTTCGGCACTGTAGCTTTCGCTGACACGGACGGACTTCGGAATGATGGTGCGCATCGTCTGGTCGGGGTAAGTCTCGCGGAGCGCGGCGAGAACCTGCTGGTCGATGACCTGGCCGAGTTCGACGCGGCCGCACAAAATGTGATTGAGCCGCGCGGTGGGGTTGAGCAACTCGACCTGCTGGGTGATGTAGTTCTCGATCCGCATGAGCGCTTCGAGTTCCATGGCGCCCGTCATGACCGCGGCGAGCACTTCGGTGCAGGCGACGAGTGCGCTGATGGTCAGGTGGTCGAAGTCTCCGGGGCAGTCGATAAGGTTGAAGTCGACGTCGGGGGCGTTGGTGAGGGCTTTGCGCAGGATGCCGTGCGCACCGGGCTTCTTGAGGAAGTAGGGCCCGACGGAGTCGAGTTCCTTGGTGGCAGGAACGAGGTGGATCCCGGACGCGGTGATGGTGGTCGCTTCCTCGATGCTCGCCACCAGCATGAGTACCGACAGGACATCGTTGTCGACAGCTTCGGGCGTGGCGCCGAGCCAGGTGGTGGCGTTGCATTGGGGGTCGAGGTCGACGACGCGGACGGTGTAACCGGCTTCGACGAGGGCCTGGGCGAGGTTGACCGTGCTCGTGGTCTTGGTCGAGCCGCCCTTATGGTTGACCACTGCGATGGTGCGGGTCATGGTGTCCCTTCGGTTAAACATACTGAGGTATCTCAAGATACTTAACTTCTCCGCGACACGCGGACGAGCCGCCGATCTGAGCTGTGTCGCCGAGGACCGGGTCGAACCAACCTCCGAGTGACCTACGCCATACTTCTTGCGCTTTCTGGATCTGGCTCGCGTTTTTCGGATCAGCATGCGCCCTCATCGTTCATAACCTTCTGTTCACATCACCGACCGATCCGGTCGAACAGCAGGTCAGGAGGACGTGATGAGTATGAGCACCGCACCAGTCGTAGGGAATCACCCCGGCAGGATCACACCGGACGTCAGCGCTGAAGACTTCCGTGAGGCGCTGAGCCGCTTCCCGTCCGGAGTGACGGTGGTGGTCACCGAGGACGACACCGGTACCCCTCGTGGTTTCACGGCAAGCGCGTTCACCGCCGTCTCACAGGAACCACCGCTGGTTCTGGTGTGCCTGACGAAGTCGGCCGACTCCTACCCGGCTTTTACCACGGCAGACAGATTTGCGATCCACTTCGCCGCAGATGAGAACACCCCTGTGGCGACCCGCTTCGCGACCAAGGGAGCCGACAAGTTCGCCGGCGACGACTTCGACGAGCATCCCGACGGACTTCCGGCGCTGCGTGGTGCCGTCGCCCGGTTGTCGTGCTCGATGCACGCCCGGCACGACGGCGGCGACCACGAGATTCTCGTCGGCCGGGTGGAGGGCGTGCACCTCGGCGCAGCGGAGACACCGGCGGTGTATCACGCACGGCGCTTCCACACACTCGTTCCGCTCGGCTGATGAACACACCCAACGGCGGTGCTCGGACGGTGACGATACGCCCGGACGGAGTTTCCATCGTTGTCCTGGAACGGGAGACGATTGTCGATGCACTACGCCGACAGGGCCTGCGCATTCGGTACAAATGCCGCCGTGGCGGTTGCGGTGCGTGCCGAGCGGCACTCGTCGAGGGACACGTCGCCTATCCCACCCCGGTCAGCGACACGGTGGTGAACGGCCCCAGGCCGCAACCAGAAACTCGCAGCTGCCTTCCCTGCCGGGCGACTCCCCTCACCGACGTGATCATCGAACTCGGGCCGCGCGATCGAATCGTCAACGTTCTCACCGGTATCGGTGCCGCACTGCCCCACCTCGACACCGAACGTCGAAGTACAGCAACACACCCCACGAGAAAGGGACCGACATGTCCGTGATGCGCTTGGGCTACGTCCACATCAACGTCACCGACCTGGACGAAGCCAGGGACCACTACATCGACACGCTCGGCATGGACGCCGTCCACCAGGACGACGGCACCGTGTACCTCAAGTCCTGGGACGAAGCCGACCACCATTCCGTCGTCCTGCACGAAGGCGGGGTCGGACTGATCAAGCTCGGCTACAAGGTGACCGACGCGCAGGCCCTCGACGACATCGAGAACTGTGTGCGCGCGTTCGGCGCCACCTGCGAACGGATGAGCAAGGGCGACAACCTGTCGGTCGGTGACGGTCTGCGCATCACCTTGCCGTCGGAGCACACCCTCGAGCTCTACAGCGACATCGAATACCTCGGCACCTCCACCGGCCTGTGGAATCCGGATCCGTGGCCGAGGCAGGGTCTGCGCGGCATCGGCGTTCCACGCCTGGACCACACCCTGATCACCACCGAGGACCCGGTCCTGTTGGAACGGTTCTTCTCCGAAGTTCTCGACTTCCAGGCAGCCGAACGACTCGTCGGCGGTGACGACAACACCGACCTGGTCGGATCCTGGATGTTCTGCGGAGAGCAACCGCACGACATCGCGTTCGTCAAGGGCGAGAACGGCAAACTCCACCACTTCGCCTACCACGTCGCGGACTGGTCATCACTGCTACACGCCGGCGACGTCTTCTCGATGCGGGACGTGCCGATCGACTTCGGGCCCGCTCGGCACGGCATCACCCGCGGGGAGACGATCTACTTCTTCGATCCGGCCGGCAACCGCAACGAGGTCTTCGCCGGCGGCTACCGCACCGGCAAGGACTTCCGCACCATCACCTGGACCATGGACCAGGCCGCCCGCGGAATCAACTTCACGCACCGCGAACTCGACCAAGACTTCCTCACCGTCGTCACCTGAACGCTCAGGAGAAACTCCTCATGGCAACTGTCACCCTCACCGGCGGCCTCACCATCGGCTATGCGGAACAGGGCACCGGGACCCCCGTCGTCCTGCTCCCCGGGTCCGCCGTCGACCACACGATCTTCGTCCCCGGCGGCCAGTTCGATGCACTATCACAGCATTTCCGGGTCATCGCCCTGGATTGGCGCGGCACCGGCGAGTCGACCCGGCCCGAGGACCCTTACACCGCCGCGGACCTCGAAGCGGACGTTCTCGGTGTCCTCGACGCCCTGCACGTCGACACAGCACATTTCGTCGGCATGTCGCAGGGCTCGACGATCGCCCAGCGTATCGCGGCGTACCACCCCGACCGGGTCGACAGGATGGTGCTTTACAGCACCTGGGGCCACACCGACGCCTACCTGCAGGGCATGTTCACCTTCTGGGAACACCTGTACCGCACCGCCGAGCCGCAGGAGTACGGCGAGGCGACCCTGTGGTTCCTGCTCTCGCGGGAATTCCTCAACGCCGACCCCGCGGCGGTCGAGGGTATCGCAAAGGCCTCGTTCGCGTCCGAGACCGCGGCCACCCGGCACGCCCAGATTCAGGCGGCCCGCATCAACGGCGGCCACGACAACCGGGACCTGCTGGCCCGAATCACCGCCCCGACCCTGGTGATCGCCGGAGACCAGGACCGCACCATCCCGGTCGAGTACTCCAAGCAGGTCGCCCAGACCATCCCCGGCGCCGAAATCCAGGTTCTCGAAGGCCCCGGCGCCAGTCACGCACTCTTCCTCGAACGCGCCGACGAGGTCAACGTCGCCACCATGGACTTCCTGCGCGCAGACAACTGAAAGCCACCCGACCCACACTCGCGCTCATCCACCGAGCAAACCCTTATTGGAGGAACATCATGGTCAAGTCCTGGGCATTCGACATCTTCAACTACCCCTACGACACCCGCCCGGAAGGCTTCGACCCGAAGGCGACGCAGGAGCTGTACGACTGGCACCTCGAGTCATGGGTCAAGGCCGAAGAGCAGGGCTACGACGGGGTGCTGTTCAGCGAGCACCACTTCACCGCCTACAACGTCAGCCCGTCCCCGAATCTGCTGATCGCCGCGCTCGCGCAGCGCACCACCACCCTGCGGATGGGTGTCATGGGTTCCATCCTGCCGTTCCACAACCCGCGCCGCGTCGCCGAAGAAGCCGCGATGCTCGACTACCTCACCCACGGCCGTCTCGAGGTCGGCCTCGGGCGCGGCGTCGACGAACAGGAATTCACCAAGGAAAAGATCCGGATGGAAGACACCCGCGAATACTTCCTCGAATCCTTGGACCTGATCGAGAAGGCATGGCGGAATCCGGTCTTCACGCACCACGGCAAGCACTTCCACTATGACGACGCCACCATCTATCCGCGGCCGCTGCAGCAGCCCACCCCGCCGGTGTGGATGCTCTCCCTGAGCCCGTCGACCCTGCAGATGGCCGGACAACGCGGCTACAAGGCCACCTCGGCGTTCATGCCGGTCGGCCCCACCGCCGAGGCGTTCGACACCTTCCGGAGCGCCGCCCAGGCGGCCGGGCAGCCCTTCGGCCCGGACCAGGTCGGTGTGCTGCGCCCGACGTTTGTCGCCGAGACCGACGAGGAAGCCCGCCGCATCGGCGAACCCGCCCTGAACCACCTGTTCGGGCTGTTCAAGGAGGCCGCGGTGTTCGAGGACCTCGACAACGTCCCGGAGGGCTACGAGTTCTACAGTTCCTTCTTCCGCCCGTTCGTCGGGGACGACGACATCAGCTGGGAAGGGCTCCGTGATGCCGGGGTGATCCTGGTCGGTTCCCCCGAATCGGTCCGCGAGCAGGTGATCGAACAGGCCACGGCACTGGGCTGCGGCAACTTCTTCATCTGGCACAGCTTCGGCACCCTGACCAGGGAGCAGACCTTCCGCTCCTACGAGCTCTACGCCGAGACCGTTATCCCGGCGCTGCGTGAGCTCGACCTCGAGACCGTCGCCGTCGGCGCGTGATCTGCGGGTGGAGCCGGGCGATCCCGGCTCCACCACTCCCACCGTCCCCCTCCCGAAGACGAGGCCATGATGAACAAGTCCCCCATCGACGAGGTGCTGCGCACGCTCGCGGCCGGCGGAATCGTCGCCGTCGTCGACGACGAGAACCGTGAGAACGAAGGCGACCTCATCATGGCCGCACAGTTCGCCACCCCCGAGAAGGTCGCCTTCTTCCTCGAATACACGTCCGGATTCCTTTGCACCGCAATCACCGACGAGGCCGCCGACCGGCTCGCGCTGCCGCTGATGGTCGAGGAGAACACCGAAAGCCACCAGACCGCGTTCCTCGTCAGCGTGGACTACCGCCGCGGCACCTCCACGGGGATCAGCGCCGGTGACCGGGCCGCGACCATCCGGGCCCTCGCCCGCCCCGACATCGAACCCGACGACCTCGCCCGCCCCGGCCACGTCATGCCGCTGCGCGCCCGACCGGGCGGTGTCCTCGAACGGCCCGGGCACACCGAGGCCGGTGTGGATTTGTGCCGGCTCGCCGGCCTCGAACCCGCGGCGCTGCTGTGTGAACTGGTCACCGCCGACCGGCTGGAGATGATGCGCCGCCCCCACATCGAGGCCTTCGCGCAGGCGCATCAGGTCCCGCTGTGCACGATCGAAGACCTGGCACGGTACCGGCGCAACACGCACACTCTCACTCGCACCGGGCAGGCCAAGATCCCCACCCGATACGGGACCTTCGATGCCATTGCCTACCGGCACGGAGGTGAACCGGAACATCTGGCGCTGGTCATCGGCGACCCGGCCACGGCCGCACAACCGCAGGTGCGCGTACACAGCGAATGTTTGACCGGGGACGTGGTCGGGTCGCTGATGTGCGACTGCGGACCGCAGTTCGACCTCGCCCTCCAGACGATCGCCGACGCCGGATCCGGAGTGCTGATCTACCTGCGCGGCCACGAGGGCCGCGGTATCGGACTCGGCCGGAAACTGCAGGCCTACCGGCTCCAACAGGAGGACTGCCTCGACACCGTGGACGCGAACCTTCGGCTCGGATTACCGGTCGACAGCCGCGACTACCAGGCCGCCGCCGACATACTCCGCGACCTCGGGATCGACTCGATCGAATTGCTCACCAACAACCCGGACAAGATCGCGCACCTCGAACGGCACGGGGTGACCGTTGCTGCCCGACGCCACCACGAAACCCGCGCCACCGACCACAACCTGCACTACCTGTTGACCAAACGCGACCGGATGGGGCACCTACTCACACCGACGATGGGCCTGAAACCGCTGCGTTAGAACGTATCTGAACACCTGCCCACCAAGGAGAATTGCATGACCACCACCACCGAACGCAGCCCTGAGATCGCCCGGACCGTCGACGTGGGCGGGATCGCCACGAACTATCACGACGAGGGCGACGGACACCCGGTCGTGCTGATTCACGGCTCCGGCCCCGGTGTGACCGCGTGGGCGAACTGGCGGGCCACCATTCCCGCCTTGGCCACCCGGTTCCGCGTCGTCGCCCCGGACATCCTCGGGTTCGGCTACACCGAACGCCCCGAGGGGGTCGAGTACAACTCCACCACCTGGACCGAACACCTCATCGGGTTCCTCGATGCCCTCGGCCTCGACAAGGTCTCGATCGTCGGCAACAGCTTCGGCGGCTCCCTGGCCCTGAACATCGCCACCCGCCATCCCGAGCGTGTCGACCGTCTGGTGTTGATGGGTAGCGTCGGAGTCCCGTTTCCGATCACCGACGGACTCGACGCTGTCTGGGGATTCGAACCGTCTCTAGAGGCGATGCGGGGACTGCTCGACGTCTTCGCCTACGACCGATCCCTGGTCAACGACGAACTCGCCGAGCTGCGTCTGGCCGCGGCCACCCGACCCGGCGTCCAGGAAGCGTTCAGCGCCATGTTCCCCGCACCGCGGCAGCAGGGTGTCGACGCCATGGTCGTCGACGAGGATCGGATCGCGGCCCTGCCCAACGACACCTTGATCATCCACGGCCGCGACGATCAGGTCATCCCGTTGTCGAACTCGCTGCGACTGCTCGAGCTGATCGAACGGTCCCAGCTGCACGTGTACGGGCGCTGCGGGCACTGGGTGCAGATCGAGCACGCCGCCCGATTCAACGCACTTGTCGCCAACTTCCTCGACGAGCGCACGCAGAGCTGACCTACGCGCCGGTCCCGGCCGAAGCCACACGGCCGGGACCTGCACCTACACTGTTGTCCACGGCGTCCCCCAGGGGTGACAAATGGCTGACCATAATCTCAGAGCGGCGGAGGAGTTCCGCAGCACCGACCGCGACGAAGCGCAAAGCCACATCTCCGCGGTCTTCAGCCCACACGTGCTCGACGTCATCGACAAGAGCTGCGAACTCAACGTCCGGCTGAGCACCACCGTGTTACCCACAATCACCCTGGGGTATCTACGGCACGGCGCCGAAGTCGTCATCCAGCCCGGCCGCCTGGGCAGTTACTTCCACGTCAACATCCCCATTTCCGGCCACACCCGATCCACCTGCGGTGACGAAGAGATCGTCACGGGCGAAAACGTCGCTGCAGTGCTGCTCCCGACCGAGAGCTCCGCGATGCTGTGGAGCCGCGACTGTGAACAGCTGGCCGTGAAGATCAACCGCACCGCCGTCGAGGACCGTCTGGCTCAGGTACTCGGGCATCCGATGGACGCACCACTGCGATTCGATCTCGCGATGAACCTGACAGCCGGTCCGGCGAAAAGCTGGGTCCGCACTGTCCGCTCGCTGCTCGACGCACTGCAGGAGGACCCGACTCTCCTCGAACAACCGTTGATCACTGCCCACTTCGAGAACCTGATCGTCTCCCAACTGCTGCACGCACAACCGCACAACTACTCCGAACAACTGATCACCACACACGCGCTCGCCCGTCCCCGGACCATCAAACGCGTTACCGACCTCATCGACGCCTCACCCGAACAACCCCACACCGCCGCCGAACTCGCCCACGCCGCCGGCGTCAGTCTGCGCACGCTTCAAGACAGCTTCCAGGACCAGTTGGGTATCACCCCGATGGCCTACCTTCGCCAGGTGCGACTCGCCCGCGCCCACGAAGACTTCGCCACCACCGACCCTTCCAGCGGATTGTCCGTCCGCGACATCGCATACAAATGGGGTTTCAACCACCTGCCGCGATTCGCCGCCGCTTACCGTGAACGATACGGCGTGCCCCCATCCGACACACTCCGCCAAGCCTGAACCGACCACGCACATCGGCCGAGTCGTCGGTGTGGCGATTTCCCAGGGTCTTTCATGGCCAAAACGGCCCTCGTCACCGGCGCGTCGTCCGGCTTCGGCGAAGCTCTCGTCGTTGCTTTCGCTAACGGCGGTTGGAGCGTCGCCGCGACGATGCGCAACATTGCTAAGCTCCCGCGAGCCTGCACGAGCTGTCGAACGTCCTTGTCCAGCAACTCGACGTCACCGACGAGACGTCGATCCGCGACGCAGTCGAGGCGATTGAATCGCATTTCGGTCCGGTCGACGTGTTGCTCAACGTCGCGGGGAATGTCGTCCAAGGCGCACTCGAAGAACTTTCACTCGATCAGGTCCGAGCCCAGCTCGAAACCAACGTCGTCGGCCTCGTCGCGGTGACCAAGGCGCTCCTGCCGGGAATGCGGCAGCGCCGCAGCGGACACATCATGAACTTCTCCTCTGGCGGCGGTCTCGTCGGCGTGCCGCGGCTCGACGCCTACGTTCGCGTCCAAGTTCGCGGTCGAGGGACTGAGCGAGGCACTGTCGCGGGATGTCGCTCACCTCGGTCTTCAGGTGACCATCGTCGAGCCGGGGGTCTTCAAGACCGGGCTCGGCGAGTCCGCGGTGCAGCCGTCGCGCACCATCGACGCATACGCGGCGGCTGCCCACCAGCTACCCGGGCTCTACGACTGGACCCCAGGCAACCTCGAAGGCGCGGCGCGAACTATCGTGTCGATCGCCGACCGACCCGACGCGCCACTGCGTCTCTACGTTGGGCACGGACTCGACGACGTGCGTCGGCACTACCACCACCGTCTCGACGAATGGGCGGCATCGGAACACCTCACACGCGCCACCCTGTGAGGCGCCGGGGAGAGCACCCGTGCGACTGAAGAGCCCGGTGCTCGCCGCGGTCGCCCCCGGGCGAGCCTATTGCCGACCTTGCCGCACGACAACGCCATCGACGACCACGTTGTCTGCGCCAAGCACTGGGCAGGTGAATACCTCCTGCGTACCCCCGCTCACGATGTCCACGACTCTGTCCCAGAACACGTCGCTTGTGGCGAGGACCCTGAGGCCGTCGTCGTCGAGAAACTCTGCGACCTTAACGAGTCGCGAACGGCTCACGCCATGCTTCCACAGAGTCGATCCACAGAATTTGATATTCATCGCTGCCGCGAATGCACGATGTGAGACGCCGTTCGACGCTAAGATCTCACGAACTCTGAACCAGATCTCTAACGGAATAGTATCGACGTTCACATTGGGAGCCAACGACAGAAGCTCAGCCAGCACCCCTCGCGCCATGCACACCCGCCACGGAGAGAAACTGTGCCTGATTCTGGGAGCCGGCGATGGTCAGATGCCAGCAATCCCTGTAGCCCTCCTTGCGGACCCGTTTGATCCGGCCGTGAACGCCGATCCGCAGCAAGAGTATCGCAACATCGTCGATCAGGCGCCGGCTCGTCGACGTGTAATACACGCGACCCTGATTTCCCTTCTCGTCCCGCCGAACCGAGCCATCCGTAGCCCACAGATGACTGAGGAAGAGCGCAACTTGATCGTTCCCAACATCGAATATTACTTTGGGAACGAACTTCTCGTAGCTGCGCAACCCGAACAGTCCGAGTTCATCGAGCCAGGCCGCAATTGGATTTCGCTTGCCGTGCCCGAGCCTATAGGGCGCCGGCAACCGCAGCGTGATGCAGCGCGCAGCAGCGTACTCGTCACGAATCGCGGTGACACCGAAGTGGGTGGCGGCCGTTGCCACCGCTGCGAGATTCTCTTCATCGATCGACGCGTAGCGAATCGGCTGGCGCTTGACGCAGGACCCGTCCCCGATCATGTGCGCAAGCAGAATGATTTCAGCATCGGCAAGTCGCGTCCCATGAATTGGCTCGGGAATGTATCGCGGTATAGCCAGTCGTTGACCGATCTCCAGTTCTCTCAGCGAAATCCAGCCTGTCACCGTTCTGAACTCCTGATCGCGCGACAGCTCGATCTGACGACCCGACGCGAGATGCACTCGGAGAACCTCGGCCACTCCGACAGGGATAATCTTGCCCAGAGGACTGACGACCATTCGCAGATCCTCACCTAACGACCACACGCATTGCGGTTCAGTCGAACACGCGATCTCGCTCAACCCGACGGGCGCTCCAGTGTCGGCGCGCAACACACGCGCAGACGAAGGTATGCCGGAAGCCAACCTCGAAGAACTCGATCTCTCCGGATTGACTTCCACTGCGCCGTCTACAGTCGATCCCGTTTCCCCACCCATGATTACTCCCCCTGCTTTGATTTCCCACTTGAAGGAGTGTATCTAAATTTGCTGCGGCGCAACATGTTTAGGAACATAGGGAAGCAGGAATTTACCGATCACAACGGGAGATCCCCCATAGTTGCCCGAAACAGCGAGCGGGTGGTAGCGATGGGCATGCATTATGGAGCGATTAATTCTCTACGGTACAACATATTTCGTGGATTATCGGTCCGGACAATGGTGAGACGATTTGCATCGCCGCCAAGATAGGAATCTCCGAGTGCACAACCGACGACACCCTCCAAGTTACCCCGCGAGGTCGGCCACGCACCGAAGCGCTCACGCTCCACTGAGCGGATGCGGGGGAGTGGTTCGAGCGCCAGCGCTTCGGGCCACCGATGACGGGTTTCGAATACGCAGCCACAATCACAACGGCGGCGCCACCTCGAGAGGAATGGCGCCGCCGCTCGAACTACGGCTTCCGCTATGAGCTTTCAGCGGCGAAGCCCACCGAATACGCGACGACGCCCGGGAGAGCAGCCACTGCTCTCCCGGGCGTCGCGAGCCTACGGTGCCGCCGGTCAGCCCACGGGCATCGCATCAGCGGCGTCGACCGCGGGGTAGATGGGGTACTCCACACCGGACAGGTACTGGACAGTGCGCACCACCTGGCACGAGTATCCGAACTCGTTGTCATACCAGACATAGAGGATGGCGGTGTCGCCGTCGACGATCGTCGCGTTCGCGTCGACGATGCACGCGGCGCGCGAACCGATGAAGTCACTGGACACGGCATCGGTTGCAGCGGTGTAGTCGAGGTTCCGGCTCAGCGCACCGGTGAGCGACTCCTGGCTGAGGTGCTCGAGCACCTCCTCCCTGGTGGTCTCACGATTCAGCTGAAGGTGGAGGATGGCGACGGACACGTCCGGGGTGGGAACGCGGATCGAGTTGCCGGTGATCTTGGCCTTCAGCTCGGGGAGCGCCTTGGCGACCGCCGACGCAGCACCGGTCTCGGTGAGCACGAGGTTGAACGGCGCCGAACGACCACGACGGTCGGCCTTGTGGTAGTTGTCCAAGAGGTTCTGGTCGTTGGTGAACGAGTGCACGGTCTCGACGTGGCCTCGCGACACGCCGAATTCGTCATCCATGGTCTTCAGCGGCGGGACGATCGCATTGGTGGTGCAGGACGCGCACGATACGATCTGCTCGTTCGGGTCGAGGTCGCGGTGATTGACGCCGTGCACGATGTTCGGGACGTCGCCCTTGCCGGGCGCGGTGAGCACCACCTTCGCGACGCCGGGGCGGAGGTGCTTCGACAGTCCGTCGCGGTCGCGCCAGATTCCGGTGTTGTCGATGAGAATGGCGTTGTCGATGCCGTACTCGGTGTAGTCGAGGCTCTCCGGGTCGTTGCTGTAAATGAACTTGATGACGTTGCCGTTGGCGATCAGCGTGTTGTTGTCGGTGTCGACCTTGATCGTGCCGTTGAACTGCCCGTGGACGGAGTCACGGCGCAGCAACGATGCGCGCTTGGTCAGATCGTCGCTGCCACCCTTGCGGACCACCACGGCACGCAGGTTCAGCCCGTTGCCCGAGCCGGCTTTCTCGATGAGCAGTCGAGCGACGAGGCGACCGATACGCCCGAATCCGTACAGGACCACGTCCTGCGGCTGCGCGGGGCTCGTCTGAGCGCCGCCGACCAGGTCGGCGAGGCTCCGTGCGACGAACTCCGCAACCGATGCTCCGTCACCATTGGCGCGGTAGGCCATCACCAGCAGTCCGAGGTCGATCTTCGAGGGCCGAAGGTCGAGGTGGGTGAGCGCTTCGAGGAAGGGGAACGTCTCCTCGACCGACAGTTCGTCGCCGCTGATCTGCCGGGCGAAACGGTGGGTTCGCAGGATACTGATGACCGACTTGTTCACCAGGGAGCGGCTGTGAAGCAGAATGGTCACGGAGTGTCTGCGGTGCAGGCCCCCGATGATCGGGATCATCGCCTCCGCGAGTGCTTCCTCGGAGTTCCACTGGGCCAGTTCCACTGTGCTCACTACGCTTGTCTGCCTTCCCGGCTTATGTGGTGTGTCCTTGGTCGGATGCCGGCGGGCGCAACCGTTCGACCAGCGGTGACCTGGATCACCGGACCCGTTTCGCGACTAGCGGACACCGGCGCGTCCGACGCACTCATCATATGGAAGCGCCTCTTCGGGCCGACAAGCCGGTCGCCGAAACGTCCGTTGGGACGAGAAGCCGACCATCTCGCAGGTCTGACGACCGACGAATTGCCCGCCACCGGCAAGCACGCAAGCCGGGGTGATGGCGGTGGTTGCCTAACCTCTCGCCATGTCCACGAACTTGGACAGGTGTAGCTGGTGCGCCACCGTGATTGTCGCGGTCGGACCGTTACGATGCTTGCCCAGAATGAGGTCGGCCTCGCCGCCGCGGGGGTCGTCGCGTTCGGTCGCGTCGGGGCGATAGAGCAGGATCACCATGTCGGCATCCTGTTCCAAACTGCCGCTTTCACGCAGGTCAGCGACCTGCGGGCGCTTATCTTGCCGCTGTTCTGGACCACGGTTCAGCTGGCAAATCGCGACCACGGGAACTTCGAGTTCCTTCGCCAAGAGCTTGAGGCTACGGGAGAATTCGGAGACTTCCTGCTGACGTGACTCGACCTTCTTACCGGAGCTCATCAGCTGGAGGTAGTCGATCACGATCAGTTTGATGTCGTGCTTCTGCTTGAGCCGCCGCGCTTTGGCACGGATCTCCATCATGGTCAGGTTGGGGGAGTCGTCGATGAACAGCGGCGCCTCGCTGATCTCACTCATCCGGCGAGCGAGCTTCGTCCAGTCGTCGTCGGTCATCTTGCCGGAGCGCATGTCGCCGAGCTTGATCTTCGCCTCTGCCGACAGCAGGCGCATGACGATCTCGGTCTTGCTCATCTCGAGGGAGAACATGACGCTGGCCATGCCGTGCTTCACGGAGCACGAACGCAGGAAGTCCATGCCGAGCGTGGAGTTGTGGGTGGGCACCATCGAACGACCCGCCAGGTACAGATGGTCGGCGTTGTCGACCTCGACGCACCGCACCGGGACACTGTCGATCGGACGTACCGCGACGATGCGGCGGAAACCACTCACCTCACCGCGAAGTTCCTTGTGCTGGATGGCCTTCCGATAAAGCTGGAACACCTCGTCGTCGGCGCAGAACGTGACACCACCGTCGACACGACGGCAGTCGTACCCGAGACTGACGACGAGTTCGGCGAGATCCTGCGACAACGGGTGATTCCCGGCGTGGAACCACACCGAGCCGTCGTCGGCGACCGACCCTGCCGCGTCGAGCAGGCCGGCCAGCAACTCGCGACGCTCCGATTCCGAGCCACGCAGCAGCTCCGCCGGGATTCGCTTGCCCCCGGCGGTGAGCGAGGCCCCCAGAGCGTAGGGGTCGACGTGGAGGGTCGACGTCGGCAGCTGTAACGCGCGGGTGTGCGCGACCTCGTGCCCGAGGTCGATCGATCCGGCGATCTGAGCGGTCGTGCGCAAGGCGCCCCTCCCGTCGACGCCCGTCAACCACTGATGCTGCTCGTCGGCGACGAGGACGGTGCCGTCGGAGAATTCCACCTCGTAGCAGGGCCGGCCGACCATGACGTCGGTGGCGGCGACTACGCGGGTGGGTTTGCCGTCGGCGTCGATGAGGTGGTCGCCGACCTGGACGTCGCCCATGGTGGTCCAGCCGGTGGGTGTGGCCAGGGGAGTGTCGAGCGCGAGCGCCTTCCCCACACCGGGTCGGGCCGCGACGATGATCATCTGGCCGGGGTGGAGGCCGTTGGTGATCTCGTCGAGTTCGACGAAGCCGGTGGGCACGCCGAGGGAGATGCCGCCGCGGCTGGCGATGGAGTCGATCTCGTCCATCGTGGGCTGCAGGAGTTCTTCGAGGGGGACGAAGTCTTCGGTGGTGCGGCGTTCGGTGACCTCGAAGATCTCGGCCTGCGCGCGGTCGACGACCTCGGCGACATCCTGGCCGTCGGCTCCGGTGTAGCCGTATTGGACGATGCGGGTGCCGGCGTCGACGAGGCGACGCAGGATGGCTTTCTCCGCCACGATCTCGGCGTAGTAGCCGGCGTTGGCGGCGGTGGGCACCGTCTGGGTGAGCGTCACCAGGTACGGCGCGCCGCCGATGCGGCGGAGTTCACCGCGACGATCGAGTTCCGCGGACACCGTCACCGGGTCAGCGGGCTCACCGCGGCTGTAGAGGTCCAGGATCACGTCGTACACCGACTGATGCGCGGGACGGTAGAAGTCGCCGGGACGGAGCACCTCGAGCACGTCTGCGATGGCGTCCTTGCTGAGGAGCATGCCGCCGAGCACCGACTGCTCCGCCGCCATGTCCTGAGGGGGTTGCCGACCGAACTCTTCACCGGGCTCCGCGTCGGGCGGACCCGGGTATTCGGAATGGCCCCGATCGTCTACTACAGCCACTCGACCGACCTTCCCCATCACTGTTGCGCCACCCCGGGAAAAGCTTCCCGGAGTTGGTGCTACGAACTCTTTGTACTCGCCCCCACCGACAACCTTCGCAGGCCCTTCGTGGCAGCTGGCGTCGTGATCGCGAGACACGCCGGGACGACGTTAGGGATTAGCTACCCGGTGTTCAAACCAGCCTGTGCACACAGCTGGGGACAAATTGTGTAAACCGCTGGGTACGTGTGTTAACCCCATGGGGATAACCTGAGGATAAGTGCATGTCACAATCCCAAGTGCCCAGTTCAGAGCCGTTTTCTGGTTTCTCACAACTGTGGATGAAAACCCGTTCGGCGTGTCTTTCGCGTTGACGACTCGGGCGTGTTGAGTTGATCGCCCCTGCGTGGCAATATGATTCACCTCACAGATCTCCGGCGCGGACGGCTAACTTCCAGACACACCTGGAAGCCGCCCCTCTGCACGCCTCACACCCGCGAAAACGGGCCCGATAGGGCGGCTGAGAGCCGGAATCGACAAGCGCAGGCCCCCCGCACGCCGAGGCGTCCGGGGGGCCTGTGTGTGAACGGGTCGACTAGGCGCCGACGACGTTCAGGTGGAACTTCGCAACCACGTCGGGGTGCAGGTTCACGACGACGGCGTGCTTGCCGGTCGCCTTGATGTGAGCCTTCGGCAGCTCCAGGCTGCGCTTGTCGACGACGGGTCCGCCGGCAGCCTTGATGGCAGCGGCGACGTCGGCGGCGGTAACCGAACCGAAGAGCTTGCCCGAGTCACCGGCGGTCTTGACCGTCAGCGAGATGTTCTCGATGCCCTCGATCGCGGCCTTGAGCTCCTTGGCGTGGTCGAGACCGCGCACGGCGCGGGCTTCCTGCGCACGACGGATGCCTTCGACCTGCTTCTCGGCGCCACGGGTGGCGACGATGGCCAGGCCGCGGGGCAGCAGGTAGTTGCGGCCGTAGCCGTCCTTGACCTCGACGGTGTCGCCAGGCGCACCGAGGTTGTCCACGTCAGCGGTGAGGATGAGCTTCATGTCTTTCCTCCCTTTCCTTAGCGAGCCACGGTGGCGTAAGGCAGCAACGCCACCTCACGTGAGTTCTTGACGGCAATGGCAACGTCGCGCTGGTGCTGGACGCAGTTGCCGGTGACACGGCGCGCACGGATCTTGCCGCGGTCGCTGACGTACTTACGCAGCAGCGTCGTGTCCTTGTAGTTGATCTGCGTGTTCTTCTCTTTGCAGAAGATGCAGATCTTCTTCTTCATTACCTTGTCGCGCAAGGGCGGCTTCGGCATTTGTTTGCTCTTTTCTGGATGTTCCGATCAGGTACGGATCAGAACGGGGGTTCGTCGCTCCCACCACCAGAGCCTCCGAAGGAGCCGGACGCCTGCGGCGCGCTGCCCCACGGATCATCTCCGCCGGTATTGGATTGCGGACGTCCGCCGCCCGATCCGCCGGAGGAACCGAAGCCTCCACCGCCGCCGCCACCACGGTTGGCCTTGTTGACCTTGGCCGTGGCGTACCTCAGCGAGGGGCCGATCTCGTCGACCTCGAGCTCGACGACAGTGCGCTTTTCACCTTCACGAGTTTCGTAGGAGCGCTGCTTGAGCCGGCCGCTCACGATCACTCGCGAGCCACGGGTCAAACTCTCCGCGACGTTCTCGGCTGCCTCGCGCCAGATGTTGCAACGCAGAAACAGTGCTTCGCCGTCTTTCCATTCATTGGTCTGACGGTCGAAGGTGCGGGGCGTGGACGCGACAGTGAAGTTCGCGACCGCGGCACCCGCGGGGGTGAATCGAAGCTCCGGATCAGCCGTCAAGTTTCCGATGACGGTGATGACGGTGTCGCCTGCCATATGGTTCCTCCTGCAGAATGTGGAGTTCGGTTGGGCACGAGCCTAGGGCTGGTGACCGACAGAAATCACTTGTTGTGGCGCAGAACCTTCGTACGCAGCACCGATTCGTTCAGACCGAGCTGACGATCGAGCTCCGCGACGGTGGCGGGCGTAGCGCTGATGTCGATCACCGCGTAGATGCCTTCGCTGTGCTTCAGGATCTCGTAGGCGAGACGACGCTTACCCCAGACATCGACCTTGTCGATCTTGCCGCCGTCCTGGCGAACAACATTGAGGAACGTATCCAGCGAAGGAGCAACAGTGCGCTCGTCCAGGCTGGGGTCAAGGATGACCATCAATTCGTAATGACGCATAAGACCTCATCACCTCCTATGGACTAGTGAAAACGGCCACGGACTGTCCGTGGCAGGAGGGTCGTTGCGTCAGCAACCTTTGCAGGGTACACGACGAGCCCCTGACCAGCGAAATCAGCCTTGCCGGTGTGATCGGGGGTATGGCTGGGTACGCCGACACGATGGCAGATGACGAGAAGTTCCACCACGGCGACAAGGTGGAGTGGAAGACACACGGCACCACCACGTCCGGCGAGGTGGAAGAGAAGATCACCGAGGACACCGAGGCGGCGGGCCGCACCGTACGGGCCTCGGAGGACGACCCGCAGTACCGCGTCGTCAGCGACAAGAGCGGGAAGGACGCCGTCCACAAACCCGACGCCCTGCGACGCGCGAGCGACTGACCGCCCTGTGCGCCTTTTCGGTAGTTCTGGCTACCAGAAAGGCGCACGGGGCGCGGAGCGCCCTAGTGTGGATTCATGCATATCGGAGCTCGGCAGCGGTCGCCGATCACGGCGGTCGTCGTCGGGTTGGCGGGCCTCGCCATGCTCGCCGGCTACCTGCAGAAGGCGCGGTGCGCCGGGGCGCCGTTCGACGGCGTCGGCCGCAGCCTGATCTTCGACCGCATCAAGGACACGCAGGTCTGCTATTCCGACATCCAGTTCCTGTG
This sequence comes from Rhodococcus sp. T7, assembly GCF_009872365.1. Taxonomy (NCBI): domain Bacteria; kingdom Bacillati; phylum Actinomycetota; class Actinomycetes; order Mycobacteriales; family Nocardiaceae; genus Rhodococcus; species Rhodococcus sp. T7. Next base: position 176,599 of record NZ_WXYH01000221.1, on the reverse strand, counting down.
GCTCGGCCGCGACGTCAATCTGCACGTCTTCCCGTACGTCAGCGGCGGCATCAACGCCGACGGCGTCCTCACCGGGGGCACCGTCGAGTACCCGGTGCTGAGTGGTGTGCTGATGTGGCTCGGCGGCATCGGTTCGCACACCGACGCCGACTTCCTCCTGCACTCGGCGTTGATCCTCGCCCCGTTCGGCCTGCTCACGGCGTGGATGCTGGGGCGGCTCGCCGGCTGGTGGGCGCTGTTGTGGTCGGCGACGCCACCGCTGGTGCTGTACGCCTTCCACAACTGGGAACTACCGGTGGTCGCGACGTCTGTGGCCGCGATCTTCGTGATGACATTCGAACGCATCCCGCTCCGCACCCGTGCGGTCCTCGCGGCGGTGCTCCTCGCCGTCGGGTTCTGCCTGAAGCTGTATCCGGGTGCGTTCGTGCTGCCGCTGATCGCGTACGTCCTCACCCGGAACGGCACCGCGGAGCGACGCTACGACGTGCGCGGCGCGGTGCTGGTCGCGGTCGCCGCGATCACCACCGTCGTGGCGGTGAACCTGCCGTTCGCGCTCATCTCCTACCGCGGATGGCGGGCGTCGTTCACGTTCCAGGAGAACCGTCAGGCCGACCTCACCACCAACTCCATCTGGTACTGGGGGCTGCGTCCGCTGTTCGGGCCGGTCGCCGACGACGTCCCGCTGCCCGCGTACGACCAGACGGTCAGCCTGCTGTCGCCGCTCCTCGTGTGCGCCGCGTTCGCGATCGCCCTGCGGCTCGGCTGGTCGCGGTTCCACCGCGACGGCGTGTACCCGTGGATCGCCGTCAGCGCCGCCATGCTGTGTGGATTCCTGCTTCTGCACAAGGTGCATTCACCGCAGTACACACTGTGGCTGATCCCGTTCTTCGTGCTGCTGCGCGTCCCGTGGGGGCTCGTCGCCGCGTACCTCGTGGCCGACCTGTCGATGGGGATCGGCGTCTTCAAGTACTTCGGCGCCCTCGCCGCCCAGACGGACGCGTCGACGTTCGAGGTGCTGGTGAAATTCGGGGTGTGGGGTCGTGCGGGACTGCTGGTGGTGCTGTTCTTCGTGTTCCTGCGCGCGACTCTCCGGCATCCGCCTGTCCGCGGGCGCACCGGTCCGGGGTCCGGCAGACGGCCGATACTGAAATCTCCCGAGCCGGCGCGATGAGCGAATCCTGGTTCGCGCATCCCACTCTCACCGGACGGCACGTACGCCTCGAACCGCTGGGCGAGAATCACGTCGACGGCCTGCTGGACGCGGTCGACGATCCCCGCATCTTCCACTGGACGTCCGTCGCGATCGCCGACCGGGACGACGCCGCGGCATTCGTCCGCGGCGCGGACGCGGATCCGACCCGGTTGGCGTACGCGCAGATCGACGTTCACACCGAGCGGATCGTCGGTTCGACTTCGCTGTATCTGATCGACCCGAAGAACCGCAGCCTCGCGATCGGGCACACGTGGTTGTCGCGTTCCGCGCAGGGAACGCTGATCAATCCGGACTCGAAACTGCTGTTGCTGCGGCGGGCGTTCGAGGACCTCGGCGCGGTCCGCGTCGAATGGCACACCGACGAGCGCAACGCCCACTCCCGCGGCGCCATCGCCAAGCTGGGGGCCGAGTTCGAGGGCATCCTGCGCAAGCACCGGCGTCGCCGCGACGGATCGTGGCGCAACACCGCTCTGTTCTCGATGATCGACGAGGAATGGCCGCGCATCTGCCCTCGACTCGAGGCGCGAGTCGAGGGCTGACGCGGCGGGTCACGTCACAGCACGGGCGCGGTGGCCGTCACCCGCTTCACGAACTCGACGACGGCCGAGCGCATTTCGCTGCTGCGCGGTACGGCACCGGACATCCAGAACGCGCCGTGCAGGAGACCGTCGAAGCGGATCGCTTCCGTGTCGACCCCCGCCTGCCGTAGCGCCCCGGCGTACGCCTCGGCCTCGTCGCGGGCCACCTCGTTCTCGGTGGTGAGCACGAGCGCGGGCGGAAGCCCCTCGAGGCTGGCGGCACGACTCGGGACGGCGTACGGATGGGTCGCGTCCTCGGGCGAGTACAGGTAGTTGCTCCAGAACCAGTCGAGGTCGCCGGCGCCGATCACGTATCCCTGAGCGAACTCCTGCCGGGAGGGGAACTCCGCGTTCGGATCGATCACCGGATAGATCAGCACCTGCCCCCGCAACCTCGGTCCGCTTTCGTCGCGGGCCCGCAGCGCGGTGACCGCTGCCAGGTTGCCGCCGGCGCTGTCACCCATGACGACGACGTTGCCGGGGTCCCCACCGTAGTTCCCGACGTTGGCTGCCACCCACTGCAGTGCGGCCGACGCGTCGTCGGCGGCGGCCGGGAACCGGTGTTCGGGAGCCCGGCGGTACGTCGCGGCGACGACGATCGCGCCTGCACCGTTCGCGACCGCGCGTGCGGGTTCGTCGACGACGTCGAGGTCGCCGGCCACGAAACCGCCGCCGTGGAAGTACAGGACCACCGGGTGCGGCGCCTGCCCGTCCGGGATGTAGACCCGCAGCGCGATCTGCGCTCCGCCGCTCTCGTAGTGCGCGTCCACCACGCGGGCGACGGGTTCGGGCGGCGCCTGCAGTCCGGTGAACGTCGCCACCACCGCCCGCACCTCGTCGACGGTGCTGTGCTCGAAAGCCTTCAGCCCCTGCGCCTGTAGTCCGGCGATCAGTCCGGCTGCGTGTGAATCGAGTGCCATGTCGGTCTCCTCTGTCGGGGGTTGGGGGTCAGGACACTGTGGAAGCCCGGCGGACACGCTGCCCGGCGGCGGAGGCGACGCGGGCCTCCGCCCGGGTGAGCGCGAATCCGGAGTAGCCGCCGGCGACGACCTCCTCGCAGGTGGCCCGGTAGGTGGGGGCGCCGCCGAGATAGACCATGCAGGCGCGGGGTTTGCCGGGGATGTTCGCGCCCATGTACCAGGAGTTCGTCTCCGGCAGCAGGGTCTGGTTCGCGATGTCGTTGGTCAGTGCGCCCCAATCGCTTTCGGCCTGCGCCGTGGGCTCGATGACGTCGAGGCCGCGCCGGTCCAGGTAGTCGATCGCATCGGTGGCGAAGTCGACGTGGTCCTCGATGGCCAGCGGCATGTTGTAGAGCACCGACGGCGACTGCGGCCCGGTGATGACGAACAGGTTCGGGAACTCGTTGACCATGATGCCGAGGTATGTTCTGGGTCCGTGCTCCCACTTCTCGGCCAGCGGCAGGCCGCCCCGACCGCGGATGTCCATCGCCATCAGCGGGCCGGTCATGGCGTCGAATCCGGTTGCGAGCACGATGGTGTCGACCTCGTAGACGCGGTCGCCGACCCGGACTCCCATCGGGGTGATCTCGTCGATCGGCGTAGTTTTGACGTCGACGACGCTCACCGAGTCGCGGTTGAACGCCTCGTAGTAGTTGGTCTCGAGCGGTGGCCGCTTGGTGCCGTACGCGTAGCCGGTCGGGGCGAGCGTCGCCGCCTTGGCCGGGTCCTGGACCCGCTCGTGGATCCGCCCGCGAATGTAGTCGGCGATCGTGTCATTGGCCGCTTTGTCGAACAGGATGTCCTGATAGGAGTCGATGAACAACCGGAACCCGCCGGCGTTCCAGCGTTCGTCGAACGTGCGGCGACGCTCATCGGCGTCGACGGCGAGCGCGGACGGCTGCACCTGATCGAACGGAACGCCGAGGAAGTGGTTGCGGGCCGCGTTCCGCACGTCCGCGTAGTTGCCCTTGATGTCCGCCACCTCGTCCGGGTCGATCGGACCGTTGCCGAGCGGGGTCGCGAAGTTGGGGGTGCGCTGGAAGACGACGAGTTCGGCGGCGTCCTCGGCGATGAACGGGATCGCCTGGATCGCGCTGGCCCCGGTCCCGATCACGGCGACCCGCTTGCCGGTGAAGTCGGCGCCCTCGCGCGGCCAGTTGCCGGTGAGCAGCACCTCCCCGCGGAAGTTCTCGATGCCGCCGAACTCCGGCGTCTTCGGCACCGACAGGTTGCCCGCCCCCGAGATGAAGTACCGGCTGCGCACGACGGCGCCGTCGTCGGTGCGGACCGTCCACACCGAGTCCTCGTCGCTCCAGTGCACGCCGATCACCCGGGTGCCGAACGTGATGTCCTTCCGCAAGTCGAAGCGGTCGGCGACGTGTTCGAGGTAGCGGAGGATCTCCGGCTGTCCGGCGAACTTCTCACTCCACTGCCAGTCCTGCTGCAGATCCTCGTCGAACGAGTACGAGTAGTGGACGCTCTCGATGTCGCAGCGGGCTCCCGGGTACCGATTCCAGAACCAGGTGCCGCCCACGTCCGAGCCGGCCTCGAACACCCGCGTCGACAGCTTCATCGTGTCGCGCAGCTTGCGGAGCGCGTAGAGGCCGGCGAACCCGGCACCCACGACCACGACATCGACGTCGGCGGAAGAATTGGTCTTTGACATGGTGTTGGGCTCCTCGCGAACGGTGGGTTCCGGCTGAGTTCGTGCGGCCGGGGCATGCCGACAACGATGACCCGCGTCACATCACCCCCACACGGGGTGAAACACCCCCTTGATTACCTGTGTTGTCCGTCACAGCAGGTGGGGGTACGTTCGTGCCACACCTGGCCGAACGGACACGGGAGACATCCACTGACTCGCTCGAGAGAACTCACCAGGTCGATGACCAGCTTCATCGGCCGGCGCCGCGAGATCGAGGAAGCCCGCGCCCGCCTCCAGCAGTCCCGGCTGGTGTCGCTGCTCGGCGCGGGCGGTGTGGGCAAGACGCGGTTGGCCGAGGAACTCGCGGTCCGATCCGCGCGTGCCTTCCGCGACTCCGTCCGGTGGATCGATCTCGCACCCGTCCGCGACCCCGGCGCACTGCCCTCCGCCGCCGCGGCCGCCCTCGGCGTCACCGATCAGTCCAGCCGCGCGGTGATGGACAAGGTGACCGACCACCTGCGGTCGCGGCACCTGCTGATCGTCCTCGACAACTGCGAGCACCTGCTGTCCGCCGCCGGTGAATTCGTCGGCACCGTTCTGGCCGCCGCGCCGGAGGTCCGGGTGCTCACCACGAGTCGCGAACCGCTCGGGATCGCCGGTGAATTCACGTACGTGCTTCCGCCGCTGAACACCCCGGGTGAGTTGGAGGACTGCCGCGCCGCGGACATCGCCCCGTTCGAATCGGTGTCGCTGCTCGTCGAGCGGGCGCAGGGTGTCGTCGCCGACTTCCGTCTCACCGACGCGAACGCTCCCGCCGTCGCCCAGTTGTGCAATCAGCTCGACGGGATTCCGCTCGCCATCGAACTCGCCGCTGCCCGGCTGCGGTCGCTGTCCGCGTCGCAACTCGTCGAACGTCTCGACCAGCGGTTCGCGCTCCTCACCGGCGGCGACCGTGCCGCGATGCCCCGCCAGCAGACGCTGCGCGCCCTCATCGACTGGAGTTACGAACTGTGCTCCGACACCGAGCGGCGACTGTGGTCCCGGCTCGCCGTGTTCCCCGGCAGCTTCGATCTCGAAGCCGCGGAAGCGATCACCGGGTTCGGTGAGCTGTCCGACTCGCCGGTCATCGACGTCCTCGACCGGCTGGTCGGAAAATGCCTTGTCACCGTGGACCGTTCGACCGAGAGACTCCGCTATTCGCAGCTGATGACGGTCCGCGAATACGGGCACGAGCTCCTCGACCGCGGCGGGGAACGCGACGAACTGTACCGGCGACATCTCGAGCACTATTCGGAGCGCGCCCGCCAGTCGTCGCTCGACTGGTGCGGGCCAGGACAATCCGAGACGCTCGCGGCACTGCGGATCGACCACCCCAACCTCGTCGCCGCCCTGGACTGGGCCCTGCACGACGACTCGCAGCGGGCCGCGGCCGCCGAACTGGCCGTCGCGCTGCGGTACCACTGGATCGCCGGCGGCAACCTGTCGGACGGGCGGATCCGGCTCGAGCGGATCCTGCAACGGCTCACCGAACCGACCCGGGAGCGTGGCGACGTGCTGTGGGTGACCGCGTGGACCGCGCTGATCCAGGGTGACCGCGACGCCGCGCGGGAACACCTCGACGAATGCACGGCGATCGCGACGGCACTCGGCGACGAGCGACTGCGGGCGCACGCCGACCACTGGGCGGGGATTCACGCAGTGTTCTCCGGCCGCCCCGCCGACGCGATCCTGCTGTTCCGGGACGCGATCGCCGTTCACCGCGCCGTCGGCGACACGGCCTCGGCGCTGACGGCGTCGTTCGAACTGGGTATGGCGCAGACCTACGACGGACGTCTCGACGACGCACTGGAGACGTGCCGCGACGTGATCGCGGTGGCGGACAGGCACGGCGAGAAGTGGAACAAGGCCTACGCCCTCTGGGTTTCGAGCGTCGCGTACTTCCACCTGGGCCGGGCCGAGGACGCTGTCGACGCCGCCCAGCAGGCGCTGCGGATCCAACGCGACTTCAAGGACAAGATCTGCACTGCGCTGTCGATCGAGGTGCTGTCGTGGGTGGCGACGTCGAGCGGTGACGCGAACGCGGCGGCGACACTGTGCGGCGCCGCGAAGGGGGTGTGGCATCGGCTCGGCACGTCCGTCGCGGCGTTCGGCCCCCAGATCACCGACGACTCACAGTCGTCCGAGCGGGACGCCGCCCGCATGGTGGGGCCCGGCGAGTTCGCCCAACTCGCAACGCCCGCGGTCCGGCTCACCATCGAGCAGGCGGTCGACCTCGCGCTCGGCACCCGAACCGAGGACGCGGCGGCGCCCGTCGCCGAGGCGTCGCCGCTGACGAAGCGGGAACAGGAGATCGCCGAACTGCTCGCGCAGGGTCTCAGTAATCGGCAGATAGCCGAGGGCCTGGTGATCTCGCGGCGCACCGTCGACGGGCACGTCGAGCACATCTTCGACAAGCTGGCCGTCAGCTCCCGCACCCAGGTGGCGGCGTGGGTCGCGGCCCGGGCGCATCCGCCCGCCGTGGAGACCGGCCGGTAGCCGGGCCGTAACCGCAGTCCCCGCGAAAGGCACTGCACAGTCGGGGATCTCGACGGTCTATACTCCACGTCGTCGCCCACGGTCGTGGGCACCACCACGGGGAGGCAACGCATGACGTCGCAGCAGCAGGACACCGGGGCGGACTACCGCGGGCCGCTGGCACCGCCGCCGGCCAGCAGTCTGCCGCTCGCCATTCTTGCGATTATCGCGTTCGTGCCGTTCGGCATCGTCGCGCTGCTGCGTGCGCGCACCGTCCACCGACTGTGGGAGCGCGGCGAGTACGACCTGTCGGTGCGCGCCGCCGCCGACGCCCGCCAGTGGTCGATCCGCGCGATCGCCCTCGGTCTCTCGATCGCCGTGTTCGCGGTCGGGGCGGCGCTGGTGCTGTCGAAGCCCTAGCCCGGCGAAACGCCGTGAGCGGGAGCCGCTTCTACCGGTGGCCGCGGGCGTAGCCAGGCCGGCAGCCACCGCGGTTGCGCATCGGGCGCCTGGTCGAGCACCCCGCCCGCCGGATCGTCGATGAAGCCGTACCGCACGAGGTCCTCGCCGGGCCGGTAGATCTGGCGGAGGATGAGCGCGCAGATGACCACGACCGCGACGTCGCGGACCACCACCGCGGCGGTGAACCACTGCTCGGGGAGCCCCTTGTTGGACACGCCGAGGTAGTAGAACATGCGCGGCACCCACACGAGTGCGTCGATCGTCATCCAGGCCAGCAGGATCCGCCGGTGCGGGAACGCGAGCACGGCCAGCGGCACGAGCCACAGCGAATACTGCGGGCTCCACACCTTGTTGGTGAGGAGGAAACCCGCGACCAGCAGGAAGCACAGTTGGGTGAGCCGCGGCCGTCGCGGCGCCGTCAGCGCGACATACCCGATCCCGACACACACGAGCGCGAACAGCAGGAACGACACCGCATTGAGCACGGTGGGCGCCTCACCGGCCGCCAGGATTCCGTCGAATCCGGTCCAGCCCGTGAATGAGGAGATGACGTTGTAGACGGAATCCGGGTCGGCGCCGCGTTCGGAATTGAGCCGGAAGAACTCGGCCCAGCCGCGCGGGAACAGCACGGCGATCGGCAGATTCACCGCGATCCACGCACCGACCCCGGTCAGTGCCGTCACCGACCAGTCCCGCACCCGGCCCGTGCGCAGGCACAGCACCAGCAGGGGTCCGAGCAGGAGCAGCGGATACAGCTTGGCGGCGCCGCCGAGCCCGAGCAGGATCCCGGCCAGTACCGGCCGTTTCCGCGACCACGCCAGCAGCCCGCCCGCGGCGAAAGCCGTTGCGAGGGGATCGAAATTCGTGAACGCGTGCACGATCACGAGCGGGGACGCGGCGATCAGCGCGGCATCCCAGATCCGGCGTCCGGCCAGCAGCGCACTCGCCCAGACGGTGACCAGCCAGGCCAGTGCCAGACCTAGCGCGACGACGTTGAAATAGATCGCGACCTGCAGGGCACCGGGCAACCAATGCACCGCATCCCACGACTTCGCGATCGTCATCGCGCCGTACTGGTAGAGCCCGGAGATCACCGGGTATTCCATGTAGCGGCGCTGGATCTGACCGTTACCCGCGGTCTCTTCCCACCACTTCTTGTAGGGGAACGCGCCTTCGTTCAACCGTTCCGCCCCGTACAGGGGGACCGTGTCCGAGTAACACATCGCGACGTACTGCCTGCTGCCGCTCCAGTCGAGTCCGAGCGCACCGTTCTCGCCGACGGGAGCCTGCTGGATGCACGGCGCCTTCGCGAACCAGCCGAGCGCGAGAAACACGATCGCCAGCAACAGGATGGCGCGCATCGGCGTGAAGAACCGGCTGCGCCCGACGACTGCGTGCCGTCCGACCGGACCGCCGATCATGCCGGACAGATCGGCGGTCAGCGGGTCGGTGCGCCCGGGAAGATCCCGCCAGTCCGCGGAACGCCGATCCTTCGCCAGCGGCGCGGGCGAGACGAATTCCGTCTCGCCCGCGTCTCGGACGGCGTGCGCGTCACGGTTGTCGGCCACTCCGCGAGGCTACCGGTCGCCGTTAACGGGTCGGAACCTGCTGCTGGCCGTTACCGGCGTTCGGCGGTGTCGTCGTCTCCGGTTCCGCCGGCACGGCCGGGGCCGGGGTGGTCTGCCGCGGTGCCAGACCCGGAATCGGGATGGTGATGCCGGGCAGGATCTCGACCGGCGACGGCGTCACGACCACCGGCGGCACGAGTTCCGTCGGCAACTGGAACGTGCTCGACGGCGGCGCCGACGTCTTGGTCGGTGCGGGCGCCGAATAGGCCGGGACACCCGACTGACCACCGATGGAACCCGGCTTCGGGAACTTCTCGACGTCGGTGCCGTCGAGGGCGCCGTCCATCGTGTCCTTCCAGATGTCGGAAGGCAGACCGGAACCGTAGATCATGGCGCCGCCGCTGTTCTTCAGCGCCTGACCGTCGGTGGTGCCGACCCACACCGCCGTGGACAGCGACGGGGTGTACCCGACCATCCAGGCGTCCTTGTTCTGGCCGGTGTCGCCGAGCTGCGCGGTACCGGTCTTCGCCGCCGACGGGCGTCCGCCTGCCAGGTTGTGATTGCGCGAGTACCCGGCGATCGGCTCCATAGCCGACGTCACGTTGTCGGCGACGTCCTTGTCGATGCGGTCCTCACCGGTGTCGCCGCCGCGGTCGAGCAGCACCGTCCCGTCCGCACTCACGACCTTCTGCACGAAGTGCGGGGCGTGGTACGTGCCCGACGCGGCCAGCGTGGCGTACGACGACGCCATGTCGAGGACCCGCGACTGGTACTGGCCGAGCACGATGCCGTTGTTGGGACCACTGCCGTCGGGCTCGGTCAGCGAAGGTCCGACGCCGGGGATCTCCTTGGGGATGCCCGCCTTGTGGGCCATGTCGGCGATTGCCTGCGGTCCGCCGTCGAGTTCGAGTTCCTGACGGTAGAAGCTGGTGTTCAGCGACCGCTTCAGCGCCTCGGCGATGGTGCAGGTGCCGCAGCCCTCGCCCTCGACGTTGCTGATGGTGATGCCGTTGACGGTCAGCTCCGAGCTGTCGTACATCTGCGACAGCGGGATGCCCTGGTCGAGGGCCGCGGCGAGACCGAACACCTTGAACGAGGAACCGGTCTGCAGGCCGGCGTTCGCGAAGTCGTAGCCGCCACCGTCCTCGCCGCCGTAGTACGCCCGCACCGCGCCGGTCTTCGGGTCGACCGACACGACACCGGTGCGCAGGTTCTCCGGCTCACCCTCCATGTTCGAGCGGACCGAATCCACAGCCGCCGCCTGAGCGACCGGGTCGATCGTGGTGGTGATCTCGAGGCCCTCGGTGTTGAGCAGCTGCTCGCTGATCCCGGCCTCACCCAGCTCCCGCAGAACCTGGTTCTTGATCAGGCCCTCCGGTCCGGAATCCTGGTTGCCGTTGTCGACCTGAGCGATCGGCACGTACGGCGGGTACTGCATCACCGACCGGGCCGACTGCTGCAGCGTTCCGGCCGACACCATGCCGTCGAGCACGTAGTTCCAGCGCGCCTGCGCACCCTCCGGGTTGGTCTCCGGGTCGAGCAGCGACGGCAGCTGGATCGACGACGCCAGCACCGCGCTCTCCTCGACCGTCAACTGGTCGACGGGCTTGTTGAAGTACGCCTTCGACGCGGCCGCGATGCCGTACGCACCACGCCCGAAGTAGATGGTGTTCAGGTACGCGGCGAGGATGTCGTCCTTGGACCACTCACGCGCCATCTTCGACGAGATGACGAGTTCCTTCATCTTTCGCGTCAGCGAACGCTCGGAACCGACCATCGTCTTCTTCACGTACTGCTGTGTGATGGTCGAGCCACCACCGGCGCTGTCCTTGCCCAGGACGTTGTCGCGGGCGGCACGCGCGAAACCACCGATCGAGAAGCCGGGGTTCGAGTAGAAGTCCCGGTCCTCGGCAGCGAGCACCGCGTCACGGGTGTGCTTCGGGATCTGGTCGAGCGTCACCTCGGTGCGGTTGCCCTCCGGCGGCACCACCTTGCTGAGCACCGACGTGCCGTCGGACGCGTAGATCGTGGCCACCTGGTTGGTCTTGAGGTCGCCGGGACGCGGAACGTCCTGGACGACGTAGGCCGCCATGAACAGCAGGATCGGGATGATCAGACCCAGCGCGACACACGCGTACGCCGTCCGGCGCACGATCTTCCACCGCGACTTCTTCACAGCCGTCTTCTTTCCACCCTTCGGCGGTTCGCCACCGCGGCCGCCACCGGTCTTGCGGCCGTTCGACGGCGGCGGTCCCGGTGGGCGCCCACCGGGGCCCGACTGGTTGCGCACCACCGGGGGCGCACCCGCGGGACGTCCGGGCGGGGGACCGGGACGGCGCGGCGGGGGACCGGGCGGCCGGCCACCACCCTGCGGCGGCGGACCGGGACGACGCGGCGGCGGGCCGGGGGGACGGCCACCACCCTGCGGGGGCGGAGGCGGCATACGACGCGGCGGGGGACCACCCGCAGGCTGTCCGCCGCGGGGTGGTGGACCTCCGGGGCGCCCCTGTGGCGGGGGGCCACTCGGTCGTCTCGGTCCGTTCGGTCGATCACCCGGGGCGTTGCTGCGGGGGGAACTCACGTACAAATCTCCAGTGGTTGTGGACCGGCTTCAGTCCTGCGTTACGTCTGTGGGCATTCTTCGGCCCGCGTCCGTGTTCGGGCGTGTCTACTCGCTCGCGGTGCGACGGCTCGGGGGCCGAGGCCGTGGCGACGACCGCCTGGGCCGTTTCGGTGCGGGAACGGTACCGAGAACATAGGACTGAACCAAATGGTTCCAGCTGCATGTCCTGCACACCTCGACCACGTGAACCGAGAACTCCTCCTGAGTGGACGCGAGACGCACCAACTCCTCGGCCGTACGAGCCGAACCCGACACCGGGCCCAACTTGTCGCCGAAGACCCAGGAAACCAGAGTCAACTGCTCCTTACGGCAGATCGGGCACACCACGTCACTGCCCTTGCCGTGGAACTTTGCGGCACGAAGCAGGTAGGGGCTGGCGTCACAGACCTCCTTGACACCCGTCCTGCCCGAGTAGACCTCGGCCAGGAGAGACCGGCGCTGAAGCGCATAGTCCACCACCTGCCGCTGTATCCGCACGGAGACCAGAGTACGTGCGTCGCGTTCGGAGAGAAGGGGTCGGTCGAGTGACGCTGGTCAAACCCGGTTGCCGCACTACGATGCCGATGTGGCCTCAGGACCGTCCTCGCAGACTCGCGCACGTGACCTCGACCGGGTCAACGCATGCAGCCAACTCGACGCCGCGTACGCCGACGGCCAGCTCGGCGCCGGCGAGTACCACGACCGGTCCGCGCAGGCCATGTCCGCGAAGACCCTGGCCGAGCTGAACCTGCTGATCAGCGACCTGCAACTGCCGTCGGCGGTCACGGATCAGGCACCCGTCCGGACCCCGGGATCACCCCGCCTGGCGCTGCGGATCGCGGTCGCGTGCGGGGCGGTGATCGCGGTCGGCGCGATCGGTCTCGCGCTCACCGAGCAGGACGGCCCCGACCCCGTCGTCACACCCGTCCCGGCGCAGGTCGAAAAGCCCCTCGCCCAGCCGGAGGTCGCGGTACCCGCGGTCGAGCCGATCATCGTCGGCGCGGCGCAGCCCCTCACCCAGGACGGGATCTACGCCCTCTTCGAGCAGTACCGGCAGAAGTTCGGCGACCTCACCGTCCACGAACTGGGGTTGTACGACCAGTACGCGATCCTGTCGCGGACGGCGCCGGACGCCCCCGACAAGGTCGACCGGTACGACTTCCGCGGCGGATTCAAGACGTCGGACACTCGCACGCAACGCCTCCCCGGAACCGGCGAGGTCGACCTCGCCCAGGTCGACGTCCCCAAACTCGTCGCGCTCATCGCCGACGCACCCCGGCTGGTCGGCGTCCCGGACGGCAGCATCGGGCACGTCCTCCTCGCCGACGGCGGCAAGGGACCCGCGATCAACGTGTACGTCTACGACAAGGCCCAGACCGGTGGGGGTTATCTGCGGGCGACCCTCGGCGGAGACGTGTGGCAGGTGAATCCCGCGAACTAGCTGTCCGGGCTCTAAGATCCTCGGGTGGCCAGCCGATACCCCGCGAACACGCGGGCGCGAGACGTCGATCGAGCCAACACGTCCGCACTGCTCGATGCCGCGTTCGGCGACGGCCAGATCAACAAGTCCGAGCACCGTGCGATGTCCGACCTAGCCTCGGAGGCCCGCACCCTCGCCGACCTGGACGTTCTGGTCGGTGACCTGCAACGGCCCGCCGACGCACCACCGGACGCACGGCCCCCGCGCGACACCGCCAAGCCCTGGTTCCCGCTCGCCGTCGCCGCGGTCGCGGTCGTGGCGGCGGTCGGCGCCTTCACCCTCGCCGCCGGCGAAGACGCGGAGGCCACCGTGACGCCCGTCGCGCAGCAGATCGATTTCGATGCCGTCGAACCACTGGTCGTCGCGACCCCGAACCCCGTGTCCCCCGAGGGCATGAAGGTGTTCCTCGACCGGTACCGCGCCAAGTTCGGCGACCTGATCGTCGACGACCTCACCCTCTACGAGGGCGGCCACGCCAGCCTCGAACGCGCGCTCCCACTCGAACCGAACCGGATGGTGAGCTACGGCTACCGCGGCGGCTTCACGGCGTCCGGCACCCCGACAACCCGGAAGGTCGACACCCCCGTGTTCGACCTGACGACGCTGAACCTCGACAGGATCGGCGGGACGGTCGCGGGTGCCCCGGTGAGCCTGAACGTCCCCGACGGAAAAGTCAGTCACATCTCGTTCCAGACCGACAGCGGCGGCCCCACCGTGTCGATCTACGTGACCAACGAGTTCAGTGAGAGCGGATACATGGAACTCGCCCCGTCCGGCGAACCCCTGAGCGTCCGTCCCTTCGGCCGATAGGACGCAGATGCCCAGGACCACACTCGCCGGTGTCCGCGCCCGCGACTCCGACTGCGCCGATGCGTGCGGGTTGCTCGACGCCGCCCTCGCCGACGGTCAACTGTCCGCCTCGGAACACGCCTCGCGCACCTCCACTGCGATGCGGGCGAAGACGTTCGACGAACTCGAACGCCTGATCGGGGACCTCCAGATCCCCAGCAGGCTCGCGGCCAGTCCCGTCGTGTCGCCGCGCCGCCGACGATCGCCCCGGCGGTGGGTGTACGCCGCGATCCTCGTCGTCGCCGCGGCCGCCGTCGGCGGCATCGCCGGGGCCGTCGCGAACAGCGATCTCGGCCCGTCGAAGTCGGTGCCGAACCTGACCACCGGCGCCGGCCTGCACTTCTTCCTCGACGAGTACCGCGCCGAGTACGGCGACACCGTCGCCGACGACCTCGGCCTCTACCCGGAACACGCCGTCGTCGACCGGCCGGCCTCCGGAAACGCGAGGCAGTCCGATTCCTACCTCTACGACGGCGAGTTCGACGACTGGGGCAGTTCCTCCAGCCGCGCCGCCGACGAGAGGTCCTTCGACCTCGGCACCGTCGACCAGGTCGCGATCGCCGGACTGCTCGCCGGGGCACCCGAAACGCTGCATGTCCCCGACGGTGCGGTGGAGATCGTGTCCTTCGGCTACGAACCCGGCTCCGACGACGGACCGCCGACCATCTCCATCCACGTGAAGAACGCCGACGGCGACAGCGGGCACATGGTCGTCGGATTCGACGGCGAGCCGTTCGACATCTACCCGTTCGAGGACTGAGCGTCCGGGTGGCTGTCCCGCCCACTGACGCATCGTCGGCGATTCCGCGCGCCCGGACCAGGGTCAATAGCCTGTGACGGCTTGTCCCATGTATCGAGCGGGCGTATCGTCCTATATATCGGTGCGATATAGTTTTGAATCGCATCACACGGTTAGGTCGGGCGACTCAGGGGGTGGACATGCTCGAATTGGCAATTCTCGGGCTGCTCCACGAGTCACCCATGCACGGATACGAGCTACGCAAGCGGTTGACGGGACTCCTGGGTGCATTCCGCGCCTTCTCCTACGGTTCCCTCTACCCGACGCTCCGACGCATGCAGGCAGACGGATTGATCGCCGAAGACGCAGGTCCTCCGGGGACCGTCAAACGTCGCGCCCGCCGCGTCTACCAGCTCACGCCGATCGGCAAGGAGCGGTTCAAGGAACTGGTCGCCGACACGGGTCCGCAGAACTACACCGACGATGGATTCGGCGTTCATCTCGCCTTCTTCAGCCGCACCCCCGCCGAGGCGCGGATGCGGATTCTCGAAGGCAGACGACGCCAGGTCGAGGAGCGCCGGGAGGGGCTTCGAGACGCGATCGGCAGAGCAAGCGGCACGCTGGATCGCTACACCAAGCAGCTCCACCAGCTCGGCCTCGAATCCAGTGAGCGTGAAGTGCGCTGGCTCAACGAGCTGATCGCCGCCGAGCAATCGACAGCAACACCTAAGAAAGAAGGAGAACCCGACCATGGGTGAGAACAGCACCGCGGTGCGCGTAGCCATTGTGGGCGTGGGGAACTGTGCCTCGTCCTTGGTTCAGGGCGTGCAGTACTACAAGGACGCCGACGAGACGGCGACCGTTCCCGGCCTCATGCACGTCAAGTTCGGCAAGTACCACGTGCGCGACGTGCAGTTCGTCGCCGCGTTCGACGTCGACGCCAAGAAGGTCGGATTCGACCTGTCCGAGGCCATCTTCGCCAGCGAGAACAACACCATCAAGATTGCCGACGTCCCGCCGGCCGACGTTCCGGTGCTGCGCGGCCCCACCCTCGACGGCATCGGCAAGTACTACGCCGAGACCATCGAGATCTCCGAGGCCGAGCCCGTCGACGTCGTCAAGGCTCTGAAGGACGCCAAGGTCGACGTGCTGGTCTCGTACCTGCCCGTGGGTTCCGAGGACGCCGACAAGTTCTACGCCCAGTGCGCCATCGACGCGAATGTCGCGTTCGTCAACGCCCTGCCCGTGTTCATCGCCTCCGATCCCGAGTGGGCCGCGAAGTTCAAGGACGCCGGCGTCCCGATCGTCGGCGACGACATCAAGTCGCAGGTCGGCGCCACCATCACCCACCGCGTGATGGCGAAGCTCTTCGAAGACCGCGGCGTGCAGCTCGACCGCACCATGCAGCTGAACGTCGGCGGCAACATGGACTTCAAGAACATGCTCGAGCGTGACCGCCTGGAGTCGAAGAAGATCTCCAAGACGCAGGCCGTGACGTCGAACCTGACCCGCGACCTCGGTCCGGGCAACGTGCACATCGGCCCGTCGGACCACGTCGGCTGGCTCGACGACCGCAAGTGGGCGTACGTCCGCCTCGAGGGTCGCGCGTTCGGTGACGTTCCGCTGAACCTGGAGTACAAGCTCGAGGTCTGGGACTCCCCGAACTCGGCAGGCATCATCATCGACGCCGTCCGCGCAGCCAAGATCGCCAAGGACCGCGGCATCGGCGGACCCGTCTACCCGGCGTCCGCGTACCTGATGAAGTCCCCGCCGGTCCAGATGGCGGACGACAAGGCTCGCATCGAGCTCGAGGCGTTCATCATCGGCGCGGAGTAATCCACGCAGCTTTACCGAGCGCATAGGTCGCTCAGCTCCCGGCGAATGCACCTTTCGTCGTCTTCATGGCGACGAAAGGTGCATTCGCCTTTGTGTTCGACTTCTTGTCAGACCCTCCCTCTACGGTGACACCCAGGATTCATCGAGGGAGGCGTGATGTCCGACAACACTTTCGATCGCGAGATCGACGACGCCTGGACCGAGCTCCAGGACCGTCTGACCGGCTACGTGCACGCGATGGAGGACGACGACGAACTGGTGCTGCAGTCGCAGTACGACAGCGTCGACGAGGGCCTCGTCGAGACCGCCGCGTGTGTGCGGTTCTTCGCCTGGGCCGGCGACAAGGTGCGGTGCGAGGTGCCGTCCAACCGCTTCCTGCACCCGGCGCGGGCGCTCACCGCGGAGGAGCACGAGCGGCTGATCGAACTCGGCTGGAACCGCCCCGACCTGTGCGAGCACGTCGACGAGGGCAACGGTTCCGCGTCGTACTACCTCGACGCCGACCGGGAGGACGCCCACCTGCTGGCGTCGATGACGGTCACCGTGTTCCGGGAGATCTGGGACCTTCTGCACCCCTCGTTCCTGAAGGCGATCACCGGCGGCCGGGACGAGACCGCCGAGTTCGGTACCGCCGACGTCCCCGCCCAGCTGCGCGACGGCACCGGGTTGCGCGACCGTGTCGACGCCGCGGTCGAGGCCATGCTCGAGCAGGAACCGGGCAAGGACGCGGACGGCGACATCCTCGTGTGGGTCGGCGACCTCCCCACGTATGTGCGGGCGATCGAGGAAGACGCCCGCGTCGAGGTGTTCGCCCGCGTGGTCCACACGATCAGTGATCGCACGCGCACGGCGGAAGCTCTCGCCGACCTCAACCGCCAGTGGCCCGACATCAAGTTCCTGCTCATCGTCGACAACGTGGTCGCCGTCATGCGCATCGACGGGTCACCGTTCGTGGCCGATCATCTGGTGTCGGTGTTCCGGATGTTCGAGCATTTCGTGGACACCATCGACGACGCGTTCGCCGAAAAGCTCGGCGGCAAACTCAATTCCACGCCCGAGGCCACGTCCTCGTCCGCCGAGCACGAATGCGCGGACGAGTTCCCCGCCGCCCTCGTGACCCTGATCCACCTCGACTCCGAGAGCGGCCTCGACCCCGACGACGTCGCGGAAATCTGCGGACGCGACCGCGACACCATCCTTGAATTCCTCCGCCTCTGCTCCGAGCAGGAGATCGAGTGGCGCCACAATGCCGAACTCGCCCGCGAGGAGGACGCCGAAGAGGCAGCCATGTGCGAGGACGAGTCGCGGGCGTGGGCCAAGACGAAGGAAAGCCTGCGCGCCGCGCTGCGAGTTGTGGTGCTGCCGCACCGGACTCCGCCGCGCGGCGGGTTCCAGAACCTCGGCTAACCCGGCAGCGGGATGATGACGCCCGGCAGGATTTCGATCTGGGTGGGCGCCGGGACCGGTGCGGGTACCGGCGGGACGGGCGGCACCGGGACGGCCGCCGGGGGCGGAACCTCGACGGGTGCGGGGGTTGGCGCGCCGGGCGGCGGGACGACCCCGCTGGTGCCGGGAGCTGTTCCGTCGCCGCCGGTTTGACCGCTCCACGTCGGCACGCCGGCCTGACCGCCGATCGGGTCGGGCCACGGGAAGTCTTCCCAGTCGGTGTCCTCGAGCGCGCCGTCCATCGTGTCTTTCCAGATGTCGGACGGCAGACCCGAACCGTAGATCAACCCGCCCCAGGTGTTGTTGATGGCGGTGGCGTCGGCCTTGCCGATCCACACCGCCGTCGACAGCGACGGTGTGTAGCCGACCATCCAGGCGTCCTTGTTCTCACCGGTGTCACCGAGTTGCGCGGTGCCGGTCTTCGCCGCGGACGGGCGTCCCCCCGCCAGCGCGTGACCCCGCGAGTAGGAGGCGATCGGCATCAGTGCCTGGCTGATGTTGTCGGCGACGGCCGGGTCGAGTCGCTGTTCGCCGGGGCTGGGTGCCCGGTCGAGGAGCACGACACCGTCGGCGGTCACGACGCGCTGCACGAAGTACGGCTGGTGATAGACCCCGGACGCGGCGAGCGTCGCATACGCCGACGCCATGTCGATCGGCCGCGACAGGTACTGGCCGAGGACGATGCCGCCCTCCGGTTCGCCGCCGTTCTCGCTGAGCGTCTTGCCCTGCACTCCGGGGATGAACTCCGGGATCCCCGCCTTGTGGGCGGCGTCGGCGATGGCCTGCGGGCCGTTGTCCAACGACATCATCAACCGGTAGAAACTCGTGTTCAGCGACCGCTTCGTCGCCTCCGCGATGGTGCACGTGCCGCAGGACTCGCCCTCGACGTTGCCGATCTGCACACTGCCGACGGTCAGCGGGGCGCTGCTGAACCGGGCCGAGAGCGGTATGCCCTGATCGAGTGCGGCGGCCAGGCCGAAGACCTTGAACGACGACCCCGTCTGCAGCGGCGCCTGCGCGTAGTCGAAGCCGGCGCCGTCCTCGCCGCCGTAGTACGCGCGCACCCCGCCGGTGCGCGGGTCGATGGACACGACCGCGGTCCGCAGCGCCGGATCCTCACCTTCGAGGTTGTCGTGGACGGCGTCGATCGCGGACTGCTGCGCCTTCGGATCGATCGTGGTGGTGATCTGCAGGCCCTCGGTGTTGAGGGTCTGCTCGGAGATCCCCGCATCCGACAACTCGTGCAGCACCTGGTTGCGGATCAGGCCGTCGGGGCCGGGCGCGGAGTTGGCGTCGGTGGGCCGATTGGACGGCGCCGTGACCGGGAACTCCGCGGCACTGCGATCCTGCTGGCTCAGCACACCCATCGAGACCATGCCGTCGAGGACGTAGTTCCAGCGCGCCTGCAACTGATCGAGGTTCGCTTCGGGGTCGAGGTAGGACGGGCTCTGGATCACGGAGGCGAGCACCGCTCCCTCGGCCACGGTGAGATCGCCGACCGGCTTGTCGAAGTACGCGCGCGACGCCGCCTCGATGCCGTACGCGCCGCGACCGAAGTAGATGGTGTTCAGGTAGGCGGCGAGAATCTCGTCCTTGGACCACTCGCGGGCCATCTTGGTGGAGATCACGAGTTCCCGCATCTTCCGGTACACGTTGCGATCCGCGCCGACCAACACGTTCTTGACGTACTGCTGCGTGATCGTCGACCCACCGCCCGCGCTTTCCTTGCCGAGAACATTGTCGCGGGCGGCGCGCATGAAACCGGTGACCGAGAACCCGGGGTTGGAGTAGAAGTTGCGGTCCTCCGCCGACAGGACGGCGTCGCGGACGTGCTGCGGGATGGCGTCGAGCGCGATCTCCGTGCGGTTGCCTTCCGGCGGGATCACCTTGGTCAGCTCGGTCGTGCCGTCGGCGGCGAAGACGGTCGCCACCTGGTTGGTCTTCATGTCCGACGGTCGCGGGACCTCGGCGCGGATGTAACTGACCAGGAAGACGACGAGCGGGATGACCAGCAGCAACGCAATCACGACCAGGCTCACCCGGCGGACCGCGCGCCACCGGGTGCGCTTCTTCTTCCCGTCCGGTGGTGGGGTGGTCGCCTCGGCCGAACCGTCGTCTGCGGGCGGTGTGTCTCCCGGATCGGAGGCACGATTGTCCGTCGCGTCGTTGCCAGAACTCACTTACACACTCCCGGTCAGTTATCCGGTCACGGAGGATCGTCGCACCCACCCGTACGTATGTTATGTGAACGACCGGGGGCGTGGCGCGCGGCGCGCTACCGCTCAGCAACTATCCGTACCGACCGGACTGTTTCAGTGCACCCGGTTCCGCGCGGTGATCGCCAGCCCCGACAGCACCAGACACCCGGCCAGCACCAGCGCGGGGGTGACGCCGGGGTCGTCGCGGAACACCTCGACGACCGCGGCGACGAACGCCATCACCGTGAAGAACCCGAGAATCCCGATCAGAACCTCGAGCCGCTGCCGCTTCGCCACCGGATGCACTACCGATACCTCGTCAGCTCTTCACGCCGCCGGCCGTCAGGCCCGACACGATGCGACGCTGGAACAGCAGCACCATGATCACCAGCGGAATGGTGACGATCGTGCCCGCCGCCATGATCGCCGCATACGGCACGACATGCGGGTCGTTGCCGGAGAACCGGGCGATCGCGACGGTGACGGGTTCGGTGGCGTCACTGGAGAGCTGGCTGGCCAGCAGGTACTCGTTGACGGTCGCGATGAACGCGAGGATGGCCGTGGTGAACAGGGCCGGCGCCGCGAGCGGCAACATCACCAGCCGGAACGCCTGACCGCGGCTGGCACCGTCGATGCGGGCCGCCTCCTCGAGTTCCCAGGGAAGTTCCTTGAAGAACGACGTCAGCGTGTAGATGGTGAGCGGCAGGACGAACGAGATGTTCGGGATGATCATCGCCTGGTACGTGCCGATCCAGCCGATGTTCGTGAACAGCTGGAACAGCGGGGTGACCAGAGCGACGACGGGGAACATCGACGCCCCGAGCACGATGCCGACCACCACGTATTTGAACCGGAACTCGATGCGGGCCAGCGCGTAGGCGGTGAAGATGCCGACGGCGAGGGCGATGACGGTGGTGATTCCGCCGATGATCATGCTGTTGACGACGGCGCGGGTGAAGTTGTTGCCGCTGCTCGTCGACAGTGCGTTCTGGAAGTTCTCGAGCGTAACGTGTGTGGGCCACGGGGTGGTGTCGAACGTGTAGTCCGGGTCGCGGAACGCCGTCACCATCATCCAGTAGAACGGCGCGAGCCCCCAGACCAGGATGATCGCGACGCCGATGTAGATGCGGGAGTTCTTGAACGCGAGCCGCGTCGGACGGTTGCGGGCGGGGGGTTTGCTCGGGAGTTCGAGCTCCGGGGCGCGGTGGGTCACGGCTTCGGCCCCTTTCGCTGGGCTTCCTGCGTTTCGACGGCGTTGGCGCCGAGGAACTTCACGAGCACGAATGCCACCGCGAAGATCAGGAGGAACGTGATGGTCGAGAGTGCGGACGCGCTGTTGAACCCTTGCCGCACCTGGTCGACGACGAGGATCGACACCGTCGTGGTGGCCGGGTTGCCACCCGTCAGGATGGCGGGCAGGTCGTACATGCGGAGGGCGTCCATGGTGCGGAACAGGATCGCGACCATCAGCGCCGGCTTCACCAGCGGGAGCGTGATCTGCCGGAACCGCTGCCAGGCGGTGGCACCGTCGACGCGCGCCGCCTCGTACACGTCCTGCGGGATCATCTGCAGGCCGGCGAGGATCAGCAGGGCCATGAACGGGGTGGTCTTCCAGACGTCCGAGATGATCACCGCGAACCGGGCCGGCCAGGCGTCCGACGTCCACAGGATCTCGGTGCCGAGGAGGCGGTTGGCGATGCCGTCGTAGGCGAAGATGAAGTACCAGAGCTTGGCGGTGACCGCGGTCGGGATGGCCCACGGGATCAGGACCGCAGCGCGCAGCAGGGCGCGGCCCTTGAACGTCTTGCCCATGATGATCGCCATCCACAGGCCGATCGCGACCTCGAGAGTCACCGTGACGACCGTGAAGAACGCGGTGTTCCCGACGGCCGACCAGAACTGGGAGCCGAGCGTGCCGGGCGGGCACGCCACCGACACTCCGCTCGGGGACGTGCACTGCTGCAGAATCCAGTGCGTGTAGTTGGTGAATCCGGCCCAGCCGCCCTCGACGAACATGCCGGTCGTCGGATCGAGTCCCGCGTCCTTCTGGAACGACATCACCACTGCCCGGACCACCGGGTAGCCGATGACGACGGCCAGCACGACCAGGGTCGGTACGACCAACATCCACGCGCGACGACCGCTCAGCCCGGAGCTTCGCGTGTTCTCGCTCTTCTCACGCGAACCGCGGCCGGGGTCGGAACCCCCGGCCGCGGGACGGGCCGGCGCTCCACTGGAGGTCCCAGTCGGAACGGCCATGTTCACTCCTGTGCTCTACGAGCCTGCGGACTGGATACCGGACTGCATGTCCGTGATCGCCTGATCCACCGACTTCTCACCCTTGATGGCAGCGTAGGCGTTGTCCTGCACGGCCTTCGACACCGCCGGGTAGAACGGCGTGACGGGACGGGGGACGGCGTTCTCGATCGACACCTTCAGCGTCGGCATGAACGGGAAGGCCGCGATGATCTCCGGGTCGTCGTACAGTGCGGCGCGGACCGGCGGCAGCGAGCCCATGGCGATGATCCGCTGCGCCTGCTCACCCTGCAGGAACGTGAGGAAGTCGCGGGCCGTCGCCTTGTTCTCGGAGTACGCGCTGATGGCCGCGTTGTAGCCGCCGAGCGTCGAGGCGCCGATACCGTCCTTGCCGGGCAGCGGGGCGACCGCGAACTTGCCCTTCACCGCGGACGAATCCTTGTCGGCGGTGCCGTACACGTACGGCCAGTTGCGCAGGAACAGCGACTTGCCGTCCTCGAACGCCTTCTGGCTCTCGGGCTCCTTGAACGTGGTGTCCTGGGCCGGGATGTCACCGTTCTTGAAGTTGTCGACCAGAACCTGCAGGCCGGCGCGGGCCTCGGGGCTGTCGACGGTGGGGGTCTTGCCGTCTTCGCCGACGAACGAGCCGCCGTACGCGTTGATGACCTCGGCGGTGTTCACCGTCAGGCCCTCGTACGGTGCGAACTGACCGGCGTAACAGTCGATGTTGTTGGTCTTCGCGACCTCACACGCCGCGGACAGCTCGGCCCACGTCTTCGGTGCGGCGGGCAGCAGGTCGCTGCGGTAGTACAGCAGGCCGCCGTTGGTGTTCTTCGGCGCCGCGTACTGGGTGCCGTTGTAGGTGGCGCTGTCGACCGTGGCGGGGAGGATTCCGGTGTTGTCCACCGCGAACTCGCCGGTCAGCGGCTGCAGCCAGCCCTTGGCCGCGAACTCCGCGGTCCAGGGGACGTCGAGTGCGACGACGTCGTAGTCGGACTGCTTGGCCTGCAGGTGCTGGACCAGGTCGTCGTGCGCCTGATCGGCGTCGTTCGACTGCTCCTTGAACGTCACCTGCTCGTCCGGGTGCTCAGCGTTCCACGCGTCGATGATCTGGCGGACGACACCGGTCTCGGTGGTGTCCTTGCCCTCGACGTACGTGATGGGTCCGCGGCCGTCGAGGTTCTCCGACGTGGAATCGCTGCCGCTGTCGCTCGAGCAAGCGGTGAGCGTGACCAGCGAGGCGGCGGTGGCAAACACCGCGGCGCGCCGGACCGCTCTCGAAATCTGAACCATGGAGTCTCCCCGTAGGTAGATGTGGATGAACCCGTTACCGGCACGACAGAACTCGCGGCACCGGCGCGGTGTCGAGACATACTGTGGCATGGAACACCGTCGAAAGCCTGCATTACCCCCGTCCTGAATCGGTCAGGAGGCGCCGCGATCAGCTGAGCCGGTAGCCCTCGGACGCCGAGAACAGGTGCACCTGCGACGGGTCGACGTGCAGTTTCACCAGGTCACCCTTGCGGGGCGGGTTCCGCCAGTCGGCGCGGGCCACCAACTGCTGCGTCTCACCGTTGACGGTGCTGCGGCCGTAGATGTAGGCGTCGGATCCGAGTTCCTCCACCACCGCCACCTCCATCGGGATGCCGGTGGTCGACAGTTCCAGATGCTCCGGGCGGATCCCGACGACCACCTGGCGCTCGTCGGTGTCGGACCGCAGCTGCCGGGGCAGCGGGATGGTCGCGTCGCCGAGCAGCACCCCGTCGGGGGTGATCGGCAGCGTGAAGAGATTCATCGAAGGCGAACCCATGAAACCGGCGACGAACACGTTCGCGGGCCGGTTGTAGAGGTCGCGCGGCGACGCGCACTGCTGCAACACCCCGTCCTTCAGCACGGCCACCCGATCGCCCATGGTCATGGCCTCGACCTGGTCGTGCGTCACGTACACCATCGTCGTCTCGAGGCGCCGCTGCAGCTGCGCGATCTGGGTGCGCGTCTGCACCCGGAGCTTGGCGTCGAGGTTGGACAGCGGCTCGTCCATCAGGAACACCTGCGGCTGCCGGACGATGGCGCGTCCCATCGCCACGCGCTGCCGCTGACCGCCGGACAGCGCCTTCGGCTTGCGGTCCAGGTACGGCTCGAGGTCGAGGAGTTTCGCGGTCTCCTCGACGCGCGTGCGGATGTCGTCCTTCGCGGCGCCGGCGAGCTTGAGCGCGAAACCCATGTTCTCGGCCACCGACATGTGCGGGTACAGCGCATAGTTCTGGAACACCATCGCGATGTCGCGTTCCTTGGGTTCCTGCGTGGTGACGTCGCGGTCACCGATGAGGATCCGCCCGCTGTGGACGTCCTCGAGTCCCGCCAGCATCCGCAGCGACGTCGACTTGCCGCAACCGGACGGGCCGACGAGGACCAGGAACTCGCCGTCCTCGATCTTCAGGTCGAGCGTGTCGACGGCCGGCTTGTCCGAGCCGGGGAACAGGCAGGTGGCACCGTCATAGGTCACTGT
Source organism: Rhodococcus sp. T7 (assembly GCF_009872365.1). NCBI lineage: Bacteria > Bacillati > Actinomycetota > Actinomycetes > Mycobacteriales > Nocardiaceae > Rhodococcus > Rhodococcus sp. T7. The sequence goes on along the minus strand of NZ_WXYH01000221.1, from coordinate 151,745 downwards.
GGCCATGAACGTCGAAGTCCCTTCTACCCGGCGCCGCGCTCAGGTGCGTGAAAATGTACCTGTTGACACACTTTCTCACTCACCTGTGGGTAGTCCGGTACGAATTCCCCTCGGTCCGAATCATGTTGGTCGGATTCATGTACAGGTTTCTCCACAGCTGGGGATGAACGCCCCAATGAAACGGGGTCGTGAATACCGTGTGAACGCAGAGCGCTTCGCGCCCGTGCGCCTTTTTGGTAGCGGGAACGACCAGAAAGGCGCACGGGCGATAGCCTGCCCTGGTGAGTTCCGACAAGATGCTGACCCGCATCGGTGGGCTCCTCCGGCAGGCGGAATCCACCGACAACCCGCACGAGGGCGAGGCCTTCATGGCGGCGGCCCAGCGGCTCGCCACCGCCTCCTCGATCGACCTCGCGGTGGCGCGCGCGCACGCGGCAGGCCGGGAAAAGCAGGCGACGCCCACGCAACGGCTGATCACGATCGGTGAACCGGGCAAGAAGGGTCTGCGGACGTACGCGCAGCTGTTCCTGGTGATCGCCGCCGCCAACGACGTGCAGTGCGACATCGCCCAGACGTCGGCCGTCATCTACGCGTACGGGTTCGCCGGCGATATCGACGTCTGCGAGGCCCTGTATGCGAGCCTGCTGATCCAGATGGTCCGGGCGTCGGACGCCTACATCAAGTCCGGGGAGTACCGCGGCGAGACGACGGTCCGGACACAGGTCGAGACGCGTGGACGCCGCCGGGTCTCGACCCGGGTGCGACGCCCCGTCGCCGGCGTTACCGCCCGGTTGAACTTCCAGCTCGCCTACGCCGCGCGGATCGGGCAGCGCCTCGCCGACGCCAAGAAGGAGGCCGAGGAGCAGGCGGTGTCGGTGCCGGAATCGTCGGCGGAGACGGCGCTGGTCCTGCGCGACAAGCAGCTCGAGCTGAAAGACTACTACTCGGAGAACTCGCAGGCCCGGGGCACGTGGCGGGGTGGCCGGGCGTCCGCCGGACATTCGTCGAGTGCGCAGCGGGCGGGGGATCGCGCCGCCCGGACCGCCCGGTTGAGCAACTCCCCCGAACTGTCGGTCGCGCGCAGACAGATCCCGTCGTGAAGCGACCCCGCGACACCCAGCGCACCGCCGTGTACGACGCGGAGGCGTTGGTGCGCACCATGTTCGACCGCGCCGACGAACGCGGCCTGCGGGTCGTCGACGTCCTGGGTTCGCAGGTGACGCTGCCGGTGGAACGCAAGTTCGCGTCCATCGATTCGGTGCAGGACTACGTCGACCGCGTCCTCGCCCTGAACTGGGTGCGGTCCACGTGGACGCGGGCGGCCACCCCGATCCACGTCCGGGCGAGGTCCGGCAACAAAGCCGCGCACTACGAAAGCGATTGCGCGACAATCGCGGTACCCGAGCACCGGAATGGCAACGCCTGGGCGTTTCGCGAATTGGTGGTGCTGCACGAGATCGCCCACCACCTCGACCCGTCCGATCCCGAATTCCCGACGGTCGCACCGCACGGCCCGGAGTACGTGGACCGCTACCTCACCCTGGTCGGGGAGATCATCGGCCCCGAGGCGGCGTTCGTCCTGCGGACCATGCTCCTCGCCGGCGGGGTGCGGCTGAACTGAGGACCGTCAGTCGCGGGGGCGCAGCCTGACGAACCGGATCTCGCGGCCCGCGGCCCGGAAGTCGGACGCGCTGCCGTCGACGTCGAAGCCCATGCCCCGGGCGATCCGCATCCCGAGTTTCGGATGCTCTGCCGCGTAGTGCGCCATGAAGTCCGCGCCGGTCTCGGCATCGAGGAATTCGGCTGTCACGGACAGTCGCCGACGGCCCACCTGGACCGTCGCGTTCGGCTGCGCCCGCAGGTTCCGGTACCAATCGGACTTGGGACCGAACCCGGCGGCCAGCACGTACCCGTCGCCGACGGCGTCGTGGTTGACCACCTCGAGCACGACCTGCCTGCGGGCGCCGGACTTGCGCCCCACGTGTTCGAGGAGCAGAAATCGGCCGCCGAGCAGGAACCCGAGGTGGCAACGGTAGAGATAGATCGGCGCGCGGAAGAATGCCCGCCGGAAGCCGGTTGGCGGGTCAGGCCGCTGGGTGACCTTCACACGCCCAGTCTTCCACGGCAGTTCGTTGTGCGCCCGGCCGTCGCGCGAGCAGTATGGATCGAGAAGGCCCACCGTCTACTCCGAGGAGCCAGAATGACTCGTCCAGTTCGCATCGGCGTCCAACTTCAGCCGCAACACGCGCCCGACTACGGGATGATCCGCGACGCGGTGCTGCGGGCCGAGGACGCCGGCGTCGACATCGTCTTCAACTGGGATCACTTCTACCCGCTGTCCGGTGACCCCGACGGCGCGCACTTCGAATGCTGGACGATGCTCGGGGCGTTCGCCGAACAGACGGAACGGGTGGAGATCGGCGCGCTCGTCACATGCGCCGGCTACCGCAACCCGGATCTCCTCGCCGACATGGCCCGCACCGTCGATCACATCAGCGGCGGACGTCTGATCCTGGGCATCGGCGCCGGCTGGTTCGAGCGCGACTACGACGAGTACGGCTACGAATTCGGCACCGCCGGGTCGCGCATCAATCTGCTCGGCGAGTACCTCCCGCGGATCACCGCCCGCTTCGAGAAGCTGGAACCCGCACCCACCCGGCACATTCCGATCCTCATCGGTGGCGGCGGCGAGAAGAAGACGTTGCCGCTGGTCGGCAAATACGGCGACATCTGGCACAGCTTCAGCGACGTGGACACCTACCGACGTAAGTCGGGGATCCTCGCCGAGCACGCCCGCAGCGCCGGGCGCAGCCCCGACAGCATCCAGCACTCGACGTCGTGGCCGGGCGTCGACGACGCGGCGGCCCGGGTCGACGCCGGCGTCACCCTCTTCACCGTGGGCGTGGGTGGTCCCGACTACGACCTCGGCACGCTGAAGGAGGCCATCGCCTGGCGCGACGAGAACACCCCGCCGCCGCTGTCGGGCCTGGCCTAGGCGCTTCGCGCTCGTGCGCCTTTTTGGTAGCTGGAACAACCAGAAAGGCGCACGGGCGGCGGAGCCGCCTACAGCCGCTCGAGGACCATGGCCATGCCCTGACCGCCTCCGACGCACATGGTTTCGAGGCCGAACTGCTTGTCGTGGGTGGTCAGGTTGTTCAGCAGGGTGGCGGTGATGCGGGCGCCGGTCATGCCGAACGGGTGACCGAGGGCGATCGCGCCGCCGGAGACGTTCAGCTTGTCCTCGTCGATGTTCAGCTCCCGCGCCGACCCGATCACCTGCACCGCGAACGCCTCGTTGATCTCGACGAGGTCGATGTCGGAGATACCCAACCCCGCGATCGCGAGGGCACGCTTCGACGCCTCGATCGGGCCGAGGCCCATGATCTCCGGCGACAGACCGGACACCCCGGTCGACACGATCCGCGCCAGCGGCGTCAGACCGAGTTCCTTGGCCTTGGTGTCGGACATGATCACCAGGGCGGCGGCGCCGTCGTTGAGCGGGCACGCGTTACCGGCGGTCACGGTGCCGTCCGGGCGGAACACCGGCTTCAGCCGGGAGACGGCCTCGTAGCTGGTACCGGCGCGGGGGCCGTCGTCGGCGGAGACGACGGTGCCGTCGGGCAGGGTGACCGGGGTGATCTCCCGTGCGAAGAAACCGTTCTCGATCGCTTCCTCGGCGCGGTTCTGGGAGCGCACCGCCCAGCGGTCCTGCTCCTCGCGGGTGATGCCGGTGACCTGGGCGACGTTCTCGGCGGTCTGGCCCATCGCGATGTAGGTGTCGGGGACCAGACCCTCCTGCCGGGGGTCGACCCAGGTCTGGCCGCCCTGGGCGAGCTTCTCGGTGCGGGTCTGCGCGTCCGCGTAGAGCGGGTTCTGGGTGTCGGGCAGCGAATCGGAGTTGCCCTTCACGAACCGGGACACCGTTTCGACGCCGGCGGAGATGAACACATCCCCCTCGCCGGCCTTGATGGCGTGCAGCGCCATCCGGGTGGTCTGCAGCGACGAGGAACAATAGCGGGTGATGGTAGTGCCGGGAATGAAGTCGTAGCCGAGCTGGACGGCGACGTTGCGGCCCATGTTGAAGCCCTGCTCACCGCCGGGCAGGCCGCAGCCCAGGATGAGGTCGTTGACGTCGGTCGGGTCGAGGGCGGGCACCTTGTCGAGGGCCGCCTGCACCATCTGCGCGGCGAGGTCGTCGGGGCGCATGCCGACCAGCGACCCCTTCATGGCGCGACCGATCGGGGAACGGGCAATGGAAACGATGACGGCCTCGGGCACGGGTAACTCCTACCGATTGACGTGGTGGACGGCAGTCGGTGCGGACCTGCAGCCCCTCAGTTCTAAGCATATGCTTATTTTCTAAGCGTTTGCATATATTGACCACGGCTGCGGCACGGTGTCAACCCCTGGATGCCCGCGGTTGTGCTCAACCGACAACGCGGCGCGCGAACTCGAGCCCCCGAGACCGTTTCTCATCCTCACACCCGCCGATAGTGTCGTGGATCACACCACCACTTAAGGGGATCGAAATCGTGTCGCACATCGGCTATTTCGCTTGGGACCTCGCCGCGCAGCGCGCAGATGCGCCGTGCCTGCGCGACGACCGCCTCGACCTGACCTACCGGCAGTTCGCGCAGCGGGTCGACGCGTTCGCCGCGCAGTTGTCCGGGCACGGCGTCGGTCGCGGTGACGTCATCGCGATCATGCTGCCCAACCGCGCCGAACTGCTCGTCGCTCTCATGGCCGCCTGGCGGATCGGAGCGACCGCGACCCCGGTCAATCCCACCTTCACCGCGACGGAGGCCGCGTATCAGATCGCGGACGCCGCGGCAGTTCTCGTCGTCAACGAGGGACCGGACGCACCCACCGGCGGCCGGCAGGCGATCGCCGTCGACGACATGGCGACCACTCCCGACCCCGACTGGGCGCCGGGCGCGACCTCCAGCGCAGACGACGTTGCCCTGCTGATCTACACGTCCGGTTCGACCGGACAACCCAAGGGCGTGATGCTCACCCACGACAACCTGCAGTTCATGAGTTCGTCGATGGTGCAGCACTTCTCGCTCACCGCCGACGACCACTGCCTGCTGATTCTGCCGCTATTCCATGTCAACGCGATCTGCGTCAGCTTCCTGACCCCGATGCTGGCCGGCGGTCAGCTGAGCGTCACCGGACGCTTCTCTCCGGCCCGGTTCTTCGACGACGTCGCCCGCCTGCGCCCGACGTACTTCTCCGCGGTCCCGACCATCTACGCCCTGCTGGTTTCCCAGGACGCCGCCACCGACCTCTCGTCGCTGCGGTTCGCGGTGTGCGGGGCCGCCCCGATCTCGAAGGAACTCCTCGACCGCGCCGAGCAGCGTTTCGGTCTCGCCATCGTCGAGGGCTACGGGCTGACCGAGGGGACGTGCGCGTCGGCGTGCAACCCGCCGGGCGGTGTCCGCAAGCTGGGCACGGTCGGCCCCGCGCTGCCGGGTCAGACCATCGCGATCGTCGACGAGTCCGGCGCACCGGCACCGGTGGGGACCGTCGGGGAGGTGGTGATCCGGGGCGCGAACGTGATGCGCGGCTACCTCGGACGGCCCGAAGAAACCGAACGTACCGTCGTCGACGGGTGGCTGCACACCGGCGACGTCGGCCGCCTCGACGAGGACGGGTACCTCACCCTCGTCGACCGCATCAAGGACATGATCATCCGCGGCGGCGAGAACATCTACCCCAAGGAGATCGAGAACGCCCTCGCCACCCACGACGACGTCCTCGAGGCGGCCGTGATCGGCGCGCCGCACGAGGTGTACGGCGAGGTCCCGGTCGCCTACGTCGTCGCCTACCCCGACAGCCCGGTCACCGACGAGCAGCTCGACGAGCACCTGCGCGACCGGCTCACGAAAGTCAAACTGCCCGTGGCCATTCACGTCGTCGACGCGCTGCCCCGCAACCCCGTCGGCAAGATCGACAAGCCCGGACTGCGCAGCAGACACCGGACCGCCGCCGTCAACTGATCCGGCACCACCCCAGACCTCGGGCGCCACCCGAGGCGATGACCCCTACCCACAAGGAGCCTCCCCATGGGATTCAAGACCGGGAACTTCCCCGAAGTCGACCCCGCCACCTTCCTCGACCGACCCTTCTTCGACCGGATCCGCGCCATGTCGACGCATTGGGTCGACTACGGCTTCGGTACCCCGAAGATGGTGCACACCATCTACATTCTGAAACTGCTCGTCCTCTACCTGGGCGCCGGACTGTCGATCGCGACGTTCACCTCCGGGTACAACGTGCTCGACGTCGGCGCGTGGTGGAACGCACCGATCGTGTACCAGAAACTGATCCTGTGGACCCTGCTGATCGAGACCATTGGCCTGGGCGGTTCCTGGGGTCCGCTCGCCGGCCACTTCAAGCCGATGATGGGTGGCGCCCTGTTCTGGCTCCGGCCCGGCACCATCCGGCTCCCACCGTGGCCGGGGAAGGTACCGCTCACCTCCGGGGACACCCGCACCGTGTTCGACGTCCTGATCTACGCCGCAATTCTGATCAACATCGTGCTCACGCTCGGGTTCGCCGGCGTGCACACACCATCCATCGACGCGGTGCTGCCCGGCAACCACGGCCTGGTCGACCCCACGCTCCTGTTGCCGCTGATCGCACTGCTGATCGTGATCGGGCTGCGAGACAAGGTCATCTTCATCGCCGCCCGCGGCGAGCAGTATTTCCCGGCGGTCGTCTTCTTCGGAGTCCTGCCGTTCGTCGACATGATCATCGCGCTCAAGCTGCTCATCGTGTCGGTGTGGGTCGGCGCCGGGATCTCCAAGCTCGGACACCACTTCTCGATGGTGGTCCCGCCGATGCTGTCCAACACCCCGTGGATGCCGTTCAAGAAGATCAAGCGCGCCCACTACCGCAATTTCCCCGAGGACCTGCGACCGTCGATCGTCGCCGGTGGTGTCGCCCACGTGCTCGGCACGGTCGTGGAGGTGGTGACGCCGCTGGTGCTGCTGTTCTCCACCAATCGCACGCTGACGCTGCTCGCGGTCGCGTTGATGGTGGCGTTCCACCTGTTCATCTTGTCGACGTTCCCGCTCGCGGTGCCGCTCGAATGGAATCTGCTTTTCGCCTACGCGTCGATCTTCCTGTTCGTCGGATTCCCCGCCTGGGACGGGTACGGTGTCGCCGACATGTCCTCGGTGTGGCTGACCGCGGTGATCGTCGCCGCCCTGGTGTTCTTCCCGATCCTCGGCAACCTGCGCCCCGACCTCGTCTCGTTCCTGCCGTCGATGCGCCAATACGCCGGCAACTGGGCGTCGGCCACCTGGGCGTTCGCGCCGGGCGCCGAGGAGAAGCTCGACCAATTCGTGAAGCGGCCCAGCCAGAACACCCGCACCCAGTTGCTCGCCACCTACCCGCCGGAGGTCGCGGACGTGGTGATGCATCAGCTGCTCGGCTGGCGGTCGATGCACAGCCAGGGCCGCGCCCTGCTGTCGCTGATGAGCCGGCACCTCGGCGACGACATCGACACGTACTCGCTTCGGGAGGCCGAGTTCAGCTGCAACTCGCTGGTGGCGTTCAACTTCGGTGACGGCCACCTGCACAACGAGTTCCTGATCGCCGCACTGCAGCGCCGCTGCAACTTCGCGCCGGGCGAATTCGTGATCGCCTGGATCGAATCGCAGCCCATCCACAAGGGCATTCAGGAGTACAAGGTGATCGACGCCGCCCTCGGGGTCATCGAACGGGGCACCTACAAGGTGTCGGACGCGATCAACGAGCAGCCGTGGCTGCCGAACGGGCCCATTCCGTTCGACGTGCAGTGGAGACTGGAGGGAAAGGACAAGGAGAGCGGGTTGCCGAAGTCGAACGTGGCGGTGCGGCCGTGACGACCGCGGTCGTGGTCGGTAGCGGGCCCAACGGGCTCGCCGCCGCGGTCCACCTCGCCCGGCACGGCGTCGACGTCCAGGTCCTCGAGGCCGCCGACACCATCGGCGGCGGCACCCGCTCCGGCGAACTCACCATCCCCGGACTGCTGCACGACGAGTGCTCCGCCTTCCACCCGATGGGCGCCGGGTCGCCGTACCTGCGGACCCTCGACCTCGAACGGTTCGGGCTGACGTGGAAGTGGCCGGAGATCGACTGCGCGCACCCCCTCGACACCGGCGACGCCGGGCTGCTGCACCGCTCCGTCGAGGACACCGCCGCCGGCCTGGGCGACGACGGAACCCGCTGGCAGCGGATGTTCGGCGGACTCGCCGACGGCTTCGACGACCTCGCCGCCGACCTCATGCGCCCAATCGCCAACGTCCCCCGGCACCCGATCAAGCTCGCGAGTTTCGGCCCGCGCGCCCTGCTCCCGGCCACCGTCACGGCCCGCTGGTGGCGCACGGAGAAGGCCCGCGCACTGTTCGGCGGCGTCGCCGCGCACGCGTACTACCGTCTCGACCGGCCCGCGACGTCCGCGGTCGGGTTGATGATCGTCGCCGCCGGGCACCGCTACGGCTGGCCGGTCGCCGAGGGCGGGTCGCAGTCGATCACCGCCGCGCTCGCCGCGATGTTCACCGACTGGGGCGGCAAGATCACCACCGGCACCCGGGTCCGCAGTGTGCGGGACATTCCGCAGGCGGACGTCGTCCTCCTCGACCTCGCACCGTCCGCCGCCGCCGACATCCTCGGCGACCGGTTGCCGCCGCGGGTCGCCAAGGCCTACCGCCGGTACCGGCACGGACCCGCCGCGTTCAAGGTCGACTTCGCCGTCGACGGCGGGGTGCCGTGGACCGACCCCGCCTGCGGTCGTGCCGGAACCGTGCACCTGGGTGGCACTTTCGCGGAGATCGCCGACGCCGAACGCGCCGTCGCGACGGGCCGGATGCCGCAGCGGCCGTTCGTCCTCGTCGGACAGCAGTATGTCGCCGACCCCGGACGGTCGAACGGGAACCTGCACCCGCTGTACGCGTACGCCCATGTCCCGCACGGGTACTCCGGGGACGCGACCGAGGCGGTGGTCGCGCAGATCGAACGGTTCGCCCCCGGGTTCCGGGACCGCGTCGTCGCCACCGTCAGCAGTGGTCCCGTGCAACTGGCCGCGTCCAACGCGAACTATGTCGGCGGCGACATCATCGGCGGCGCCAACACCGAAACCCAGGTAGTGCTGCGGCCCCGGATCGCCCTCGACCCGTACAGCACCGGGATTCCGGGCACCTACCTGTGCTCGGCGTCCGCACCGCCCGGCGCCGGCGCGCACGGCATGTGCGGGTACAACGCCGCCCAGTCCGCGCTACGTTATCTGCGCCGCGCCGGAGGGGACGTGCTGTGAGCAGTCCCGCCCCCAGTGACCGCCGCGCCGGTGCCCGTCGCCGGATGGCGCGGGTGCCGGCGATGGCGGAGACCGAGGTCCTCGACATCGTTGCCGGCATCGCACGGAAACTCGATGCGCGGCAGGCGGAGATCACCCGCGCGATGAGCGCGCTGCTCGCGCACGAGATCGACCAACTCGACGAGGACCCGCAACTCGTCGAACTACTCGAGGCCAGTGTGCACGGCAACGTCTCGACAATCGTCCACGTTCTGGCCAACGACATTCCCGTCGACCATCTCCAGCCCACCACCGCCGCCGTGGAGTACGCGCTGCGGCTGGCGCAACGCGACGTGTCGTCGAACTCGCTGGTGCGCGCGTATCACATGGGCCAGGACGATCTGATGAAGATCTGCTACGACGAGGTCGGCGCCCTCGAACTGCCCGGTCCGCTGACTCTTGCTGTGCTCAAACATATTTCGGAGGTAGTGTACAGCTACATCGACTGGATCACGCTGTACGTGTTCGACGCCTACGAGCAGGAACGGCGGCGGTGGCTGGGGGCCCGCGGCAACGTGCACTCGTCGACCATCCACACCCTCCTCACAGGAACCGGCTCCGACGGGTCCGCGTTCGAGACCGAGACGCAGTACCGACTCGACCAGACACATGTCGCGATGATCCTGTGGTCCACCGGTGCCGACACCGAGGCGAGCCTCAACGCGCTCGACCACTACGTGCGCGACCTCGCCCGCCACCTCGCCACCGACTCGGCTCCCATCGTCACCGCCATCGACCGTCGAACCCTCTGGGCTTGGCTCCCTTTCGGTCGCCGCAAGCCGGTCCTCGACACCACCGAACTCGCCGCCACCCTGCCGTCGAAGCCCGGCATCCGGACCGCGATCGGCCTGCCCGCGCCCGGGGTCGCCGGATTCCGGCGGTCGCACGAACAGGCGCGGGCCGCCTACTCCGTCGCCACCGTGCCCCACACCCAGGTCCGGCCGATCGTCGGTTTCGGCGACCGCGGCGTCGCCGTCGTGTCCCTCCTCGCCGAGAACCTGGACTCCACCCGCGCGTGGGTGTGGGAGGTCCTCGGCCCGCTCGCGGAGAACACCGACCAGGCCGCGACCCTGCGGGCCACGCTGAGCACCTACTTCGCGACCGGCGAAAGCCACCTCCACACCGCGCAGCAGATGAACCTGCACCGCAACACCGTCAAATACCGCATTACCAAGGCACTCGGCGACCCAGCCACCGGCACACACAGCAAGCTGGATCTCGCACTCGCCCTGCAGGTATGCGAGTTCCTGGGCCCGACGGTCCTGCGGTAGGCGGCTCCGCCGCCTGTGCGCCTTTCTGGTTGTTCCGGCTACCAAAAAGGCGCACGGGCGCTACGCGCGTTTCAGGATCGCCCGCAGGTCGGCGGCCGGGGAGAGGGTGCCGTATTCGTGGCCGCGGTCGGGGCCGAGGCGGGCGTCGACGAAACAGTCCGCGACGGCGGCGGGCGAGAACCGGGTGAGCAGCGACGCCTGCAGCGCGAGGGCCATCGATTCGACGACGGCGCGGGCGCGGCGTTGGGCGTCGGCGGGGTCGAGTCCGGCGAGTTCGCCGAGTTGCGTACGGACCCGGTCGAGGTGCGCGTCCAGCACGGTGTTGGCGCCGCGAGCCAGGTTCACCTCGGTGTCGAACGCGGCGACGCTGTCGGGTTCGCGGGTCATCGCGCGCAGGACGTCGAGGGCGATGACGTTCCCCGATCCCTCCCAGACGGCCATGACGGGCTGTTCGCGGTAGCGGCGGGCGAGCGGGAAGTCCTCGGTGTAGCCGTTGCCGCCCAGGCATTCCAGTGCCTCGTAGGCGTGGTGCGGGCCGCGCTTGCAGATCCAGTACTTCGCGACGGCGGTCGCGAGCCGGCGGAAGCTGCGTTCCTGCTCGCTCGCGTCCTCGTCGTGGGCGCGGGCGAGTCGCAGGGCGGTGACGGTGGCCGCCTCGGACTCGAGCGCGAGGTCGGCGAGCACCGACGTCATGGCGGGCTGATCGGCCAGGACGGCACCGAACGCGGCACGGTGCCGGGCGTGCCATACGGCCTCGGCGACGGACTGCCGCATCCCCGCCGCGCTGCCGAGCACGCAGTCGAGGCGGGTGCGCGCAACCATCTCGATGATGGTGCGGACCCCGCGACCGGGTTCGCCGACCATGACGCCGACGGTGCCGTCGAGTTCGATCTCGGACGACGCGTTGGACTTGTTGCCGAGTTTGTTCTTCAGCCGCTGGATGCGGAAGACGTTGCGGGTGCCGTCCGGGAGGATCCGCGGCAGCAGGAAGCACGAGAGACCTTCGCCGCCTGCACCTTCCGCCTGCGCGAGCACGAGGAACGCGTCGGACATCGGTGCGGAGCAGAACCACTTGTGGCCGGTGAGCAGGTAGTCGGCGCCGGGACCGCCGCGGCCCGCGGGCTTCGCGACGGTGGTGTTGGCGCGGACGTCGGAGCCGCCCTGCTTCTCCGTCATCGACATGCCGAAGATCGCGGACGCCTTGCCCGGTGCGTCGAGTTCCGGGGTGTAGCTGCGGGACAGGGCGCGCGGCTTCCAGATCGCGGCGACGTCGGGTTGCAGTTCGAGGGACGGGATGACGGCGTTGGTCATCGAGATCGGACAGGAGTGGCCCGGCTCGATCTGCGCGAACAGCATGAATGCGGCTGCACGAGCGACATTTGCGCCGGGTTTCGGATCGGCCCACGCCGACGTGTGCGCGCCGTGTGCGACGGCCGCGGAGATGATCCGGTGGTAGGACGGGTGGTATTCGACCTCGTCGATCCGGTTGCCCCAGCGGTCGAACGTCTTCAGTTCGGGAATGATCGTGTTGGCGAGTTCGGCGTCGTGCTGGAATGTGGCGCTGCCGACGAGCGCGCCGATGTCGGCGAGTTCCGCAGTGGCCCAGTCGGCGTCGTGGCGGCGCACACCTTCGGACAACACCGTGTCGAGTGTGAACTCGTTGACGTCGATGCGGGGCACCGACTGGTTGAGCACGGTGTGCGTCCGGTGGGGTGCGGGATGGGTGACGTTCGTTTCGGAAAAAGTAGTCATGGCGGTGTCTTTCGTGAGTCAGCTCGCGGTGCGGATCAGGTGCTTCTGGATCTTGCCGGTGGGGGTGCGGGGCAGCACTGTGGCGAACACGTAGTCGCGGGGAATCTTGTAGCGGGCCAGCTTGTCCGACAGGTAGTCGCGGAGGTCGTCGGCTCCCACGACGTCCGGTTCCCGCCACACGACGTGCGCGACGACGGTCTCGCCCCACTCGGGGTGCGGGCGTCCCACGACGGCGACGTCGACGACGTCGGGGTGGCCGGAGATGGCGTCCTCCACTTCCTTGGAATAGACGTTCTCACCGCCGGTGATGATCATGTCCTTCGCGCGGTCGACGATGAAGAGGTAGCCGTCGTCGTCCGTGCGGGCGAGATCGCCGGTGCGGTACCAGCCGTCGTCGGCGAAGACGGCCGCGGTGGGGTCGGGGTCGTCGAGGTAGCCCTGCATCACGGTATCGGTGCGCACCCAGATCTCGCCGATCCCCCCGGCGGGCACGTCGGCGCCGATCGGCCCGCCGCCGTACAGCCAGGCCCGGACACTCGACAGGTCGTAGGCGGCGAAGTCGGGGACCGCGTTCAGTGCCGTCGTGTAGATGACCGGCGGCCCGAAGCACAATGTGATGCGTTGCTGCTGAACCGCTTCCAGGAACCGGACGGGGTGATATTCGCGCAGGAGCACCACGGTGCCACCCATGTACAGCGTGGCCATCAGCCCGTTGTTCAGCGGGGACGCGTGCCAGATCGGGACGGCCATCAGCAGCCGCTCGTCGCGGGTGATGGACAGGCCGAGTGCCGCCGTGGTCGCGACGCGCACGAGGGTGCGGTGGCTGTGCACGCAGCCCTTGGGCGCGCCGGTGGTGCCGGACGTGTAGAGGATCTCGGCGGGGTCGTTCTCGTCGACGTCGATGCCGTCGATCGGGTCGAGGTCCGCGATCGCGTCGTCGAAAAAGGTGCACCCGTCCACTGCGGTGTCGGTGGACAGCAGCACCACCGACGTCTGCAACCGCTCGATCACGGGCGCGAGTTCGCCGTCGAAGACGCACACCTGCACGTGCGCGTGCCGCAGGACGTAGTCGACCTCGGGCGCCTGCATCTTGTGGTTGACCGGCACCACCACCGCGCCGATGCGCCAGGCGCCGAGCATGGCGTAGACGAAGCCGGGGGTGTTGAAACACATGAGGGCGACGCGGTCACCGCGCCCGACCCCCAGTTTCCGCAGGAGTGCCGCGGCGTGGCGGCTGCCGTCCTGCACGGAACCATACGTATGGTTCCGGCCCTGGAAGTGGAGAAACGCCTTGTCGGGCGTCTTGCGGACGTTGCTGTCGAATACGCGAACGACGTTCATCGCGCTCCTTGAAGAGGGGTTCAGTCGATGGAGGTGTTGAGGACGGTCTCGGGGATCTGCAGGTTCGCGAAGATGACGGCGACGGCCTCCTCGAGCGAATAGCCGAAGCTCTCGCCGGTGGCGGTCTTCTGGATCACCAGTCCGAAGATCGCCGACCAGAACGCCTTCGCCTCGACGTCGATGCCGGCGCGCAGCTGCCACCCGGTGCGCATCAGGGTGCGGATGAGTGCGTCCTCGCCCGAGGAGTGCAGGGTGCGGAGAGTGTCGGTGATGAGGTCGCGGAGTTCGCCGCGGCGGCCCGTCATGAGCATCGCTTCCACGAACAATTCGACGCTGGGTGCGCCCGCCCCGAGCAGGGAGCCGACGAGCTTCTCCGTGTAGTCGCCGACGGTCTCCGCGGTGGCGGCGTCGTCCTCGGCCCGCTTGCCTGCGCGCAGCACGGCAGCGCAGGCCACCTCGACGAAGAGCCGCTCCTTGGACCCGTAGTAATACGTCACCTGGTTGGGGTGGGCGCCGGCGGCGGCGCAGATCTGCGTGATCGCGACGCCGTCGCCATGCTCGAGGAACAGTTCGGTGGCGGCGGTGAACAGGGCGTCGCGGGTCTGCCGACCGGACTCCCGGGTTCCGCGCGCTGCTCGGCCCGTCTGCGACGCCATGGCTGCCCTCCAAGTTGTTTGTACGACAAACAATAACTTCTTCTTGTTTGTATGACAAACAAGGAGAGTGACGGGCGTCGCCGAGGCGTCCTCCGAGCCCGGAGATCCCGCCTGCCAGGGTTACGCTGCTCACCATGTTTTCTTCCGTCGGAGCGAAGATCCGTGTGGTGGTGGCGTTACTGCTCACCGCCCTGCTGGCGTTGACCCTGTCGTCGTGTTCGAGCGGCGGCGACAACTCGGGGTCGGCGCCGCAGGATCTGTGTTCCCCGCCGGGAGTCGGCGCGGCCACCGCCGCCCCGACCAACCTCGCCGCCTCGGGTGCCGCGGCCGAAGACCGCTACACGACGCCGTCGACCACCCCGCTCGACCAGATCGACACGTCGAAACTGAACCTCATCACCCCCGGGGTGCTCACCGTCGGCACCCTGTCCGACGCACCGCCGAGCATCTGCGTGAACTCGGACAATCAGTTCACCGGCTACGACAACGAACTGCTGCGGGCCGTCGCCGACAAGCTGGGCCTGCGTGTCGACTTCGTCGGCACCGAGTTCGCCGGGCTTCTCGCCCAGGTGGCCGGGCGCCGCTTCGACGTCGGGTCCTCGTCCATCACCACGACGGACGAACGCCGCAACACCGTCGGCTTCACCAACGGCTACGACTTCGGCTACTTCTCGCTCGTCGTTCCCAACGGCGGACCGATCCAGAGCTTCGACGACCTGAACGCGTCGACCCGCATCGGCGTCGTCCAGGGCACCGTCCAGGACGACTACGTCGTCAACACGCTGAAGCTGAACCCGGTGAAGTTCCCCGACTACGCCACTGCGTACGCCAACCTCAAGACGGGGCAGATCGACGCCTGGGTCGCGCCGTCGCAGCAGGCCGAGGGCGCCATCGCACCGGGCGATCCCACGTCGATCGTCGAGAACACCTTCAGCGTCAACAACTATGTGGGCTGGGCCGTCAACAAGGAGAACCAGCCGCTCGTCGACGCACTCAACTCCGGGCTCGATGCCGTCATCGCCGACGGCACCTGGGCCCAGCTGTACTCCGACTGGGTGCCCCGCGAACTGCCCGAGGGCTGGAAACCGGGCAGCAAGGCGGCGCCGGCGCCCGACCTCCCGGACTTCGCCGCGCTCGCCGCCCAGAACGCGAACAACACCACCGAAACCCCCGTCGCCGAACCCAAGTCGACACTCCAGCAACTGAAGGACACGTTCTTCGACTGGAACCTCTACACGCGGGCCTTCCCCGACCTACTGAAGACCGGTCTGCCGAACACGCTGATCCTGGCGTTGGCATCCGGCATCGTCGGCACCGTCCTCGGCATGCTGCTCGCGATGGCCGGCATCTCCCGCACCCGCTGGCTGCGCTGGCCCGCCCGCGTCTACACGGACGTGTTCCGCGGTCTGCCCGCCGTCGTCATCATCCTCATCGTCGGGCTCGGCGTCGGGCCCGTCGTCAAGGGACTCACCGGCAACAACCCGTACTGGCTCGGCGCCGCCGCGCTGTCGCTGCTGGCGTCCGCGTACATCGGTGAGATCTTCCGGTCCGGCATCCAGAGCGTCGAACCCGGGCAGCTCGAGGCGTCCCGGGCGCTCGGCTTCAGCTACCGGAAGTCGATGACGCTCGTCGTGGTCCCGCAGGGTGTGCGGCGGGTGCTGCCCGCGCTGATGAACCAGTTCATCTCGCTGATCAAGGACTCGTCGCTGATCTACTTCCTCGGCCTCCTCGTCAGCCAGCGGGAACTGTTCGCCGTCGGCCGCGACCTCAACGCGCAGACCGGCAACCTGTCACCGCTCGTCGCCGCCGGCCTGTTCTACCTGGCGCTCACCATCCCGCTGACGCACCTCGTCAACTACATCGACAACCGTCTGCGCACCGGCCGCGCCGATACGTCCGGCACGCTCGACCCGGTGGAACAGTCCATCGTCGTGGAAAGGGGATAGGGCGATGGCCGTCTCTCTCACTGGAACCAACCTGCACCTCGCGTTCGGCACCAACCAGGTGCTGCGCGGCGTCGACCTCCACGTCGACGCCGGCGACACCGTCACCGTCATCGGACCGTCCGGCTCCGGCAAGTCCACCCTGTTGCGGGTCCTCAATCGGCTGCACGAACCCGACCAGGGCGACGTCCTCCTCGACGGCAAGTCCGTGCTGCAGGACAACCCCGACAAGCTGCGGCAGCGCATCGGCATGGTGTTCCAGCACTTCAACCTGTTCCCGCACAAGACCGTCGTCGACAACATCGCCCTCGGCCCCCGCAAGCTCAAGGGCATGTCGAAGGACGAGGCGCGGTCGCTGGCGCTCGAGCAACTCGAACTCGTCGGCCTCGCCAACAAGGCCGACTCACGGCCCGGCAACCTGTCCGGCGGGCAGCAGCAGCGCGTCGCGATCGCCCGCGCCCTCGCGATGAAACCCGAAGTGATGTTCTTCGACGAGGCCACGTCGGCGCTCGACCCCGAACTGGTGAAAGGCGTGCTCGCCCTGATGGCCGACCTCGCCAAGGGTGGCATGACGATGGTCGTCGTCACCCACGAGATGGGCTTCGCCCGCGAAGTGTCCGACACCGTGCTGTTCATGGACCACGGCGCCGTCGTCGAGACCGGCACACCGGACCAGTTGTTCGACAAGCCCGAAACCGAACGGCTGCAGCAGTTCCTGTCGCAGGTGCTGTAGAGGCCGCTCCGCGGCTCGTGCGCCTTTTTGGTAGCTGGAACAACCAGAAAGGCGCACGGGCGCGAAGCGCCTACCGCGTCATCGCCCGGATCCGCCTGGCCGCGACGGAGATCAGCGCCAGGGTGGGTGCGGTGGCGACCTCCGACTCGATCTCGGTGAGCAGTGCCCGCGCGCGGGCGAGCCGGGCGGCGTTGTGCTGCTCCCACTGGTCGACCTTGTCGGCCGCGTCGTCGCCGGGTTCGCTGACGGACAGCGCGTCGAGGGTGATGGCGCGCAGCGAACTGTAGAGGTCGTCGCGCAGGGCGAGGCGGGCGAGGGCGTGCCACCGGTCCAGCCGTGGCAGGGCGGTGACGGCGGTCAGCGCGGTGTTGATGTGCAGGTGCGCCGACAGCGCGAAATACAGTTCGGCGACGTCCTCCGCGCGGTGCTGGGAGATCTCCGCGATGTCCACGATGTCGAGGAGGCAGTACGTGTGCAGGAGATCCGCGACGTCGGCGGCGATCCCGGCGTCCGCACCCCGCGACGTCAGGGCCTCGGTACGGCCCTCGACCGCGGTGATCTCGTCGCCCTGCAACCATTCCCGCACGCGGGGTCCGAGTTCGCGGACCACCGGCCGGTAGCGGGCGATGGTGGCCTCGAGCGGCAGCGGTTGCGGCCGGTGCGTGGTCAGCCACCGCGACGCCCGGTCGATCAGCCGCTGGGTCTGCACGGTCAGCGCGTTCGTCCCGGACGCCGGGGTCGTCTCGGCCGCCGCCCGGATCCGCCCGAAAGTCGCTCCGAGGCCGAAGATCTCGGTGACGGCGGTGAAGGCGTTCACCGCCTCCGCCGAGTCGGCGCCGGTCTCCTCCCGCAGCCGGAAGGCGAACGTCATCCCCGCACGGTCGACCATGTCGTTGACGACCGACGTGGTGACGATCTCCCGGCGCAGCGGGTGCACGGCGACCGTGTGCGCGTACTCGCGGCCGAGCCGCGGCGGGAAGTAGTCGTGGAGCCGCCCGGCGTAGACCTTGTTGTCGGGGAGCGTCGTGCCCGACACCTCGCTCTTGATGAACCGCTTGACCTGCGCGGTGAGCTGCGCCAGTTCCGGGCTGGTCAGGCCCTTCTGCTCGCGTTCGAGGGCGCCGAACTGCGCGGACGTGGGGAGCACGTCGATGGCGCGGTCCACGTGGCCGCGCCGTTCCAGGTCGTCGACCATGCGGGAGTGGAAGCTGACGAGCGTCGCCGCCTGCGCCCGGTTGAGGCTCATCATCTCGTTCTGGCTGCGGTTGTCGGCGAGGACGAGCCGGCTGACGTCTTCGGTCATGTCGGACAGCAGTTCTCGGCGGTCCTGCGCGGTGAGCGTGTTGTCGGCGGTGGCACCTGCGAGGGCGATCTTGATGTTGACCTCGTGGTCGGAGCAGTCGACACCGGCGGAGTTGTCGAGTGCGTCGGTGTTGATGCGACCGCCGTTGCGCGCGTACTCGATCCGGCCGAGCTGGGTGAGGCCGAGGTTGCCACCCTCGCCGACCACCCGGGCCCGCAGCGCGGACGCGTCGAGCCGGACGGCGTCGTTCGACTTGTCGCCGGCGTCCGCGTGACTTTCCGACGTGGCCTTCACATACGTGCCGACGCCGCCGTTCCACAGCAGGTCCGCGGGCGCACCGAGGACGGCGCGGACGAGTTCGACGGTGGTGAGCGCCCGATCCGTTTCGATCCCCAGCGCGCACCGCGCCTGCGGTGTGAGGCGAACCGACTTCGCCGCACGGTCGACGATCATCGCGCCCTCGCTGAGGACCGCCCGGTCGTAGTCCTTCCAGCTGGACCTGCCGAGGCCGAAGAGCCGCGCCCGCTCGTCCCAGGACGTCTGCGGGTCGGGATCGGGGTCGATGAAGACGTGCCGGTGGTCGAACGCCGCGACGAGGCGGATGTGCGGGCTGAGCAGCATCCCGTTGCCGAACACGTCGCCGCTCATGTCGCCGATGCCGACGACGGTGAAGTCGTCGGTGCGGGTGTCGACACCCATCTCACGGAAGTGCTGCACGACGCTCTCCCACGCGCCGCGGGCGGTGATGCCCATCGCCTTGTGGTCGTAGCCGACGGACCCGCCGGACGCGAATCCGTCGCCGAGCCAGTACCCGCGCGCGAGTGCGACGGCGTTGGCGACGTCCGAGAACGCCGCGGTCCCCTTGTCCGCGGCGACCACGAGGTAGGTGTCGTCGCCGTCGCGGCGGACGATGCCGTCCGGCGCGATGACGTGCCGGGTCGCGATGTCGAGGTTGTCCGTCATGTCGAGGAGGCTCGAGATGAATTCGCGGTAGCAGGAGATTCCGGCCGCCAGCATCGCCTCCCGGTCGGCGGCGGCGTCGCCGGTCGGCGCGGGCGGGTTCTTGACGACGAAGCCGCCCTTCGCCCCTGCGGGGACGATGACGGCGTTCTTGACCGCCTGCGCCTTCACGAGTCCGAGGATCTCGGTGCGGAAGTCGTCGCGCCGATCGGACCACCGGAGGCCGCCGCGGGCGACGTCGTCGAACCGCAGGTGCACACCCTCCATCTGCGGCGAGTACACGTAGGCCTCGTATTTCGGCCGGGGCAGCGGCAATTCGTCGATCGACGCGGAGTCGAACTTGAACGCGAGGGCGCGCCCGGGCCGGGGGTCGTCGGCGTAGTAGGTCGTGCGGGTGGTGGCGCGGATCAGCGACAGCAGGGCCCGCAGAATTCGGTCGGCGTCGATTCCGGCGACGGCGTCGATCGCGGCCGAGATGCGCTCGTCGAGCGCGGTTTCCGCTGCGGCGTCCCGGTCGAGGGCCGGGTCGAGCCGGAGCGCGTGGAACTCGACGAGCAGTTGGGTGATGCCGGTGTTGCCCAGCAGGACTCGTTCGACGTTGCTGCGGCTGTACGGGAGCCCCGCCTGACGCAGGTACGCGACGTACGCCCGAAGAACCGTCACCTGACGCCAGCCGAGCCCGGCGTGCAGGACGAGCGCGTTGAACCCGTCGACCTCGGTCTCACCCGTCCACGCCGCGCGGAACGCGTCCGCGATCCGGCCGTCCCGCGTCGCCCCGTGGCCGTCCGTGACAGCCGGCAGGTCGACGGTCAGGTTGTAGATCCAGGCGCGACTGCCGTCCGGCCGGGTCAGCGCGGCCGGACGCTCGTCGAGGGCGTTGACGCCCAGGCTGGACAGGATCGGCAGAACCTCGTTGAGCGGTGCGGGTTTCCCGACGGCGTAGATCTTGAGGTTCTCGTACGGCGCGGACGCCTCGGTGGTGGTGAACGTCAGCGCCACACTGTCGACGTCGAGCCGTTCCACCTCGGCGACGTCGCGGATCGCCTGTGCCGGATCGGTTTCGGTGGCGTAGCTGATCGGCAGCGCGGACGCGTAGTGGCGTGCGACCGCGGTGCCCTGACGGTGCGGTTCCGCGAGCAGCGTGGTGCGCCACGACTCGTGGGACCAGGGTGTGTCGAGTTCCGTGCCGATGCTGTTCATGGCGATGGGGTGATCTCCTGTAGTGGGATCGGCGCGAAGCCGATCACGCAGTGGTGAAGCGAATCAATTGGCCTGGGCGGGCCTGGGCGATCCGGTCGATGTCCTCGTCGACGACGACGCCGATGACGGGGTAACCGCCGGAGATGGGATGGTCCGCGAGGAACACGACGGGCTGCCCGCTCGGCGGAACCTGGATGGATCCGAGTGCGACGCCCTCGGTGGGGAGTTCGGCCTCGGACGTCCGCTGCAGGGTGGGTGCGCCGGCGTGCCGGTTCAGGCGGGCGCCGATGCGGTCGGTGTCCGGGGAGACCGCCCACGCACCGGTGGTCAGTGCGTCCGGGTTGGTGAACCAGTCGTCGCGGGGGCCGCCGATGACGCGCACCGACAGCGGTCCCGGGTCCATCGCGGCGAGGGGTGCGACGTCGACGTTGGGGAAGTTCCTCGTCCACGTGCCGACGGGCAGAATGTCGTTGGGCTTCAACGCTTCCGGGCCGATCCCGGAGAGGGTGTCGGTGCTGCGGGAGCCGAGCACGTCCGACACCGCGAGGCCACCGCGCACCCCCACGTAGCTGCGCAGCCCGACCTGCGCGTACTGCAACCGCAGCGTCTGCCCCGGCTCCATCACGATGACGCTCGCGTGACCCATCGGGATGCCGTCGAGCAGCGCCGCGGCGGGTGCACCGGTGACGGCGACGGTCGTCACAGCCCGTGCACGCAGGGCGAGCCCGCCCATCAGCACCTCGATGCACGCGCCGTTCTCGTCGTTGCCGACCAGCCGATT
Source organism: Rhodococcus sp. T7 (assembly GCF_009872365.1). Lineage (NCBI taxonomy): Bacteria > Bacillati > Actinomycetota > Actinomycetes > Mycobacteriales > Nocardiaceae > Rhodococcus > Rhodococcus sp. T7. The sequence goes on along the minus strand of NZ_WXYH01000221.1, from coordinate 130,465 downwards.
CGCGAGTCTCGCGGACCCGCGGTCGGCGGCGCCGGACACGCCGACACCCGAACTCAGGTAGCCGGGGCGGCCGAGGTCCTGGATCAGGCTGAGCGGACCCGTTTCAAGCACTTCGAGTTCACTCACAGCGTTTCCTCGTCGACGAATCGGACGCGACGTCCCGGCTGCAGCAGCGCCGGGGGTTGCGCGTCGAGGTTCCACATCGGGGAGTCCGTGGTTCCGATGATCTGCCATCCGCCGGGTGAGGACCGCGGATACACGGCGCCGTAGCCGCCGGCGAGGGCCACGGACCCGGCGGGCACCACGGTGCGGGACTGCGCGCGCCGGGGCACGGTGAGCCGGTCGTCGCCGCAACTCAGGTAGGCGAAACCCGGTGCGAATCCGATGAATACACAGCGCCAGGTGGCCGCGGTGTGGGCGGCGATCACGTCGTCGCGGCTCATCCGCAGAAGGTCGGCGACGTCGGCGAGATCGGCGCCGTCGTAGCGGACCGGGATGGTGACCGGTTCCGATTCGGGGACGCCGGTGTGGTCGTGCGCCTCGAGGTCGACGGTCAACGTCCGCAGGGCGCGGCGCACCTCGTCGAGGTCGGTCCGCGGTGTGGTGGTGACGAGCACCGTGCGCGCCGCGGGCAGCACGTCCTCCATGCCGGGAACCGGCGTCCGGCGCAGGCGTTCGGTCAGCGACACGACCAGGGGTTCCGAGTCGAGTTCGACGAGCAGGGCCCGATCGCCTGCCGGGAGGATCCGGGTGGGGGTGGTCATGTGAAGGATCCGAGCGTGACGTCGGCACTCTCCAGGGCGTGACGGACCCGGCGCGCGGTGTGCACGGATCCGGGCGTGTCGCCGTGCACGCAGATGCTGCGCACCGCCACCGCGACGTCGTCCCCGTCGATCGATTCCACCGTTCCGGTCGACACCATCCGCACGGCCTGGGCGGCGGCGACGTCGGGATCGTCGATGACGGCGCCGGGCACCGAGCGCGGGGTCAGCGTGCCCGCGGCGGTGTAGCGGCGGTCGGCGAACCCTTCGGCGACGAACTCGATGCCGTGCGCCTCCGCGGCCCGCTGCAACTGCGATCCGGGTGGTCCCATCAGCGTGAGCGGCTCGGCGAACTCGTCGATGGCCGACGCGACCGCATCGGCCCGCTCGAAGTCGAGTGCCGCGGAATTGTAGAGCGCACCATGCGGTTTGACGTACGTCACCGAGGATCCGGCGGCGCGGGCGAACCCGGCGAGCGCACCGATCTGGTACAGCGTCTCGTCGCGCAGATCCGCGGGCGACACCGCCAGTTCCCGCCGGCCGAATCCGGCCAGATCCCGGAACCCCACGTGCGCCCCGATCGCGACGCCTCGCCCGGCCGCGCTCTCGCAGGCCTTGCGGATGATCATCGGATCGCCCGCGTGAAACCCGCACGCGATGTTCGCGCTGGTGATGACGTCGAGGAGGGCCTCGTCGTCGGCCAGCGTCCACTGCCCGAAGCCCTCGCCGAGGTCGCAGTTCAGGTCAACGCGCATCGGGGACCTCCAGGACGTACTCGCTGTCCGGGGTGTCGGTGATCAGCATGTACCCGGGTGCGTGGGTGATCGCGAACGGCAACCGGGACGCCATCACCGCCGCCTGCGGGGTGACCCCACAGGCCCAGAACATCGGGACGTCGCCGGGCTCGAAGTTCACCGGATCGCCGAAGTCGGGGGCCGCGAGATCGGCGATTCCGAGTTCCGCGGGATCACCGACGTGCACGGGCCCGCCGTGGACGGCGGGCATCCGCGCCGAGATCGCCGCCGCGAGCGCCACCTGGTGTTCGGGGACGGGTCGCATCGACACGACCATCGGTCCGCTGACCCGCCCGGCGGGCCTGCACTCGCGGTCGGTGACGTACATCGGGACGTTGCTGCCCTGCTCGACGTGCCGGAGCGGCACCCCGGCCGCGGCCACCGGGTGCTCGAACGTGAAGCTGCACCCGATGTGGAACGCGACGAGGTCGTCGCGCCACAGCGAGGACACGTCCGTGGTCTCGTCCGCGAGTTCGCCGTCCTTCCACACCCGGTACAGAGGCAGGTCCGTGGTGATATCGGCGCCGGGGGCGAGCATCGTCGTCCGGGAGCCGGGGTCGCCGACGTCGAGGACGGGGCACGGCTTCGGGTTGCGCTGGGTGAACAGCAGCACGTCGTACGCCCAGTCCTGCGGGACGGCGATGAGATTCGTCTGCGCGAATCCGGGCGCCAGACCGGCGGTCGGAGTGACGCGTCCCGAGCGGAACGCGGAGCGGAGGTCGGTCGGCGAGTCAGGCAAGTTCGCTCCCGCGGGTCTCGGGGAGGAAGAACAGGGCGAACACGGCGATGGCGTAGCCGAGCGCGCCGAAGATCATCGCGCCGCCGATACCCAGCTGAGTGGCGGCCAGGAAACCGACGACGGCGGGGAACACGGCGCCGACCGCGCGGCCGAAGTTGTACGTGAAGCCCTGGCCGGTGCCGCGGGACTGCGTCGGGTACAGCTCGGACAGGAACGATCCGAATCCGCTGAAGATCGCCGACGTGCAGAAGCCGAGCGGGAAGCCCAGGATCAGGATCAGCGTATTCGCGCCCTCGGGCACCTGGGTGTAGCCGACCATGAAGATCGCCGACAGGAACGCGAACAACTGCATGGTCCGCTTGCGGCCCAGCTTGTCGGTGAGGATGCCACCGCTGACGTAGCCGAGGAACGCGCCGGAGATGAGGATGGCCAGGTAGCCGCCGGTGCCGACGACGTCGAGTCCGCGGGAGGTCTTGAGGAACGTCGGCAGCCAGGACGCCAGCGTGTAGTAGCCGCCCTGCACACCGGTGGCGAGCAGCGACGCGAACACCGTGGTGCGGAGCAGCCCGCCGCGGAAGATGGCGGCGAACGAGCCCGTCTGCTTGCCCGCGGACTCGCGGCGCTCCGTGACGACCTCGGGGTCCTTCAGATTCCGGCGAACCCAGATGATGAGGAAGGCGGGCAGCACACCGGTGAAGAACAGCACGCGCCACGCGACGTCGGGACTGAACAGCTGGAAGACGACGGTGTAGACGATCACGGCCAGCGCCCAGCCGACGGCCCACGCGCTCTGCACGAAGGCGACGGCCCGGCCGCGGTACTCGGCGCGGGCGTATTCGGCGACGAGGATCGCGCCTGCCGCCCACTCACCGCCGAAGCCGAGGCCCTGGAAGGCGCGGAAGATCAGCAGCGTCTCGAAGTTCTGCGCGAAACCGCACAGCACCGTGAAGATCGTGTACGTCGCGACGGTGACCTGCAGGGTGCGGACCCGGCCGATCTTGTCGACGAGGATGCCGGCGAGGGCGCCGCCGAGCGCGGACACCACCAGCGTCACCGTGGTCAGCAGGCCTGCCTGACCGGTGGTGAGGCCGAAGTAGGCGGCGATGGCCGCGAGGCCGAGCGGGAGGACCTGGAAGTCGTAGGAGTCGAGCCCGTATCCGCCGAACGCCCCGACGAACGCTCTTTTTCCCTTCGGCCCGAGGGTGCGGAACCAGTCGAAGGGGCGCGCCTGCGCGACCTCGGTCTGTGTATCTGTGGTCATGGCACCTCGCCTGAAGAAGGGATGTAACTGCTCGAAGAATCCGATGTAACTCCCATCACGGTACAAATCGTTCAACGATCCTGCAATACCTCGAGGGGATTGTTATCCTGGAAGAAATCGCGGAACCGAGCTGACAACTATGATTGCGGTCGAGATCGAAACCTGAGGAGTGGACTTGACCAGCTCGAATGCCCTTCGCGGCGATGCGCATTCCCGCCTGGCCGCTCACCGCGGCCTGCTCGAACGCACCAGCAGGACCACCCGGGTCGCGGGCATTCTGCGGGACGCCATCATCGACGGAACGTTCCAACCAGGGGCGCGACTGTCCGAACCCGACATCTGCGCCGCCCTCGACGTCTCCCGCAACACCGTCCGCGAGGCCTTCCAGATCCTGATCGAAGACCGACTCGTCGCGCACGAACTCAACCGCGGCGTCTTCGTCCGCGTACCCACCGCCGAGGACATCACCGAGCTCTACATCTGCCGGCGCGTCGTCGAATGCGCCGGCGTCAACGGATTCGACCCCGAGACCGGCGACCTGTCCGGCGTCGCCGAGGCCCTGAACCTGGCTGACGAGCGGTTCGCCGTCGAGGACTGGACCGGCGTCGGCACCGCCGACATCTACTTCCACAGCGCCCTCGCGAGCCTCAACAACAGCAACCGCATCGACGAACTCATGCGCAGTGTCTGGAACGAGGCGCGGCTCGTCTTCCACGTCATGGACGACGCCCACCGCTTCCACGGGCCCTACCTCACCCGCAACCACGAGATCTACGACGCCCTCGTCGCCGGCAACACCGAAGCCGCAGGTCAGCTGCTCAAGACCTACCTCGAAGACGCGGAGGCGCAGATCCTCGAGGCGTACTGAGGCACTCCGTGCTCGTGCGCCTTTTTGGTAGTTGGCGCAACCAGAAAGGCGCACGGGCGCGAAGCGCCTAGCGGATCAGCCCGTAGAACCCCTCGATGTGCTCCCGCACCAGGCCGGCGGCCTCGGCGCCGCGTCCGCCGCGGAGGGCGGCGACGATGCCGCGGTGCTCGCAGCGGAGGTGGGTCGCGACCGCGGGCCAGTCGTCGAGCAGTGGAACCGCCTGGATGACGTAGCCGTGGATGGAGTCGCGGAGCGAGACCATCATCGCCTCGACGAGGACGTTGCCTGCGAGTCCGGCCATCGCGACGTGCAGGTCGGCGTCGAGGCGGTGGAACGCCTCCGGGGACAGGTCCTCGTCGTCCATCGCGTCGAGCAGCGCGTCGATGGCCGAGAAGTCGAGGTCACCGGACTGCCCGGCGGCCTCCTGCACCGCCCACGACTCGAGCAGCGTGCGCGTCTGGACGACGTCGCGGATCGGCAGGGTGCGCGTCGCCATGTGCAGTCGCAGGGCCGCGCCGATAGACGCGGCCGGGTCGGCGGCGACGATCGCGCCCGCGTCCGGCCCGGAGCCGACGGCGGTGCGGACGATGCCCATCGCCTCGAGCACCCGCATGGCCTCGCGGACGGACGAGCGTCCGACGCCCAGTTCCTCGGCGAGTGCGCGCTCGGCCGGCAGACGACCCCCGACGGTGAGTTTGCCGGCCACCAGATCCTGCTCGATGCGGTGCAGGACGACCTCGTGTGTGCGCACGACCGAAGTTTACCTGGTGTGGTCTGACCACAGTGCGCTACTGTGGTCAGACCACAGCCCAGCCCGGTTGGAGTACCCGATGAGAATCGCCCTGTTCGCCACCTGCCTGGCGGATGCCCTGTTCCCCGAATCCGCCACCGCCACGGTCCGCCTCCTCGAGCGGCTCGGCCACGAGGTCGTGTTCCCGCCGAAGCAGACGTGCTGCGGGCAGATGCACGTCAACACCGGCTACCAGGCCGAGGCGCTGCCGCTCGTGCGTCACCACGTCGAGGCGTTCGAGAGCGGACCGTCGTGGGACGTCGCGGTGGCCCCGTCCGGTTCGTGCGTCGGATCCGTCCGGCACCAGCACGCCATGGTCGCCCGCCGGTACGGGGACGAATCGCTCGCGACCCGCGCCGAGGACGTCGCGTCCCGGACGTACGAGCTGTCGGAACTGCTCGTCGACGTCCTCGGTGTCACCGATGTGGGCGCGTACTACCCGCACCGGGTGACGTACCACCCAACGTGCCACTCGCTGCGGATGCTGCGCGTCGCCGACAAACCGCTGCAACTGCTGCGCGCGGTGCGGGGAATGACCCTGATCGAGCTGCCCGCGGCCGAATCCTGTTGCGGCTTCGGCGGAACGTTCGCGCTGAAGAACTCCGAGACGTCGACCGCGATGCTCGCCGACAAGATGGGCAACGTCCTGAGCACCGGCGCCGAGGTGTGCAGCGCGGGCGACTCGTCCTGCCTGATGCACATCGGCGGCGGGTTGTCCCGGCTGCGCAGCGGGGTCCGCACCGTCCACCTCGCCGAGATCCTGGCGAGCACCGAGAAGATCGGGAGCAACGCATGACCACGTTCCTCGGCTCACCCACCTTCCACGCCGGCACCGGAAACATCCGGGGCACAGAATCTTTCCCCGACGCCGCCCGGAAGGCGCTCACCGACACCCAACTGCGTGCCAATCTCGGCGCCGCGACCACCACCATCCGCAACAAACGGATCGCCGCGGTCGCCGAGGTCGACGACTGGGAGGAACTGCGCCGGGCCGGCAGCGCCCTGAAGGCGGACGTGATGGCCCGGCTCCCCGAACTGCTCGTGCAGTTCGAGGAGAACGTCACCGCCCGCGGCGGCACCGTCCACTGGGCGCGCGACGCGGACGAGGCGAACCGGATCATCACCGACCTCGTCCGGGCCACCGGCTCCGACGAGGTGGTGAAGGTCAAATCGATGGCCACCCAGGAGACCGGCCTCAACGAACATCTCGAGGAGAACGGGATCGCGGCGATCGAAACCGACCTCGCCGAACTCATCGTCCAACTCGGCGACGACAAACCGAGCCACATCCTCGTTCCCGCCATCCACCGCAACCGCGCCGAAATCCGCGAGATCTTCCTGAACGCGATGCCGGGCGTCGACAAGGACATCACCGACGACCCCCGGGCGCTGGCGATGGCCGCGCGGGCACACCTGCGGCGAAAGTTCCTGTCCGCCAAGGTCGCGATCAGCGGCGCGAACTTCGGGGTCGCGGAGACCGGGACCCTCGCGGTGGTGGAGTCGGAGGGCAACGGACGCATGTGCCTGACCCTCCCCGACACGCTCATCACCCTCATGGGCATCGAGAAACTAGTCCCCACGTTCACCGACCTCGAGGTGTTCATGCAACTGCTGCCGCGGTCGTCCACCGCCGAGCGGATGAACCCCTACACCTCTATGTGGACCGGGGTTCATCCCGGCGACGGCCCGCAGAACTTCCACGTCGTCCTCCTCGACAACGGTCGCACCAACGTCCTCGCCGACGAGACCGGGCGGTCCGCGCTGCACTGCATCCGCTGCAGCGCCTGCCTGAACGTGTGCCCCGTGTACGAACGGGCGGGCGGGCACGCGTACGGGTCGGTCTACCCCGGGCCGATCGGCGCGATCCTCAGCCCGCAACTCACCGGGACCACCGGTCACGACGACCCGAACGCCTCACTGCCCTACGCGTCCACCCTGTGCGGCGCCTGCTTCGACGCCTGCCCGGTCCGCATCGACATCCCCAGCATCCTCGTGCACCTGCGCGCGGAACAGGTCGACTCCGAACGGCACGGACTGCCGGGCGGCCAGGACCTCGCCATGAAGGCCGCGGGCTTCGTGATGGGGTCGGAGAAACGGTTCGCCGCCGCCGAGACGGCGGCCAAGGTCGGCCGGGTGCTGGGCGGCCGGTCCGGACGCATCACGTCGCTGCCGTACCCGGCGTCGAAATGGACCGCGAGCCGCGACCTGCCCGCCCCACCGAAGGAAACGTTCCGACAATGGTGGGCCCGCACACACGAGGACACGACACGATGACCGCACGCGCAGAGATACTGTCCCGGATCCGGTCGGCACTCGCCGACGCACCGGTCCCCGAACCCGTTCCCCGCGACTACCACCGCGAGCCCGCGTCCGGCCCCGGCGACGTCGAGTTGTTCGCGCACACCGTCGACGACTACCGCGCACAGGTCCACCGCGCCGACACGAGCACCGTCGCCGAGATCGTCACCGGACTCATCGCGGAAGGGAAGCGGGCCGTCGTCCCACCGGACCTGCCGCAGTCGTGGCGGCCGCGCGGTGACGTCGTCGTCGACGGCGCACCCGCCGAACTGTCGACGCTCGAACTCGACGCCGTCGACGTGGTCGTCACCGGCTGCACCCTCGGGATCGCCGCCACCGGGACCATCGTGCTCGACGGCGGCGCAGGTCAGGGACGCCGGGCGCTGACTCTGGTCCCGGACCACCACATCTGCATCGTGCGCACCGACCAGATCGTCGACACCGTGCCACAGGCCTTCCAGACCCTCGACGCGACCGCACCGCTGACGTTCATCAGCGGTCCCAGCGCCACCAGTGACATCGAACTCAACCGCGTCGAAGGCGTGCACGGTCCCCGGACGCTGGACGTCGTGATCGTGCGCTGACGCGCCCGTGCGCCTTTCTGGTAGCTGGAACAACCAAAAAGGCTCACGGGGCGCGGAGCGCCAGATCGACGGTGGCGCGAACGATCTCCGGGCCGCCGAACATCACGTCGTCGTTGTGCCCCGCACCGGCCAGCACGACGGTGTCGACGTCGCCGGCCGCTTCGGCCACGCGGGCGCTCTGCTCCGGCGGGACGATCGTGTCCGCCGTCCCGTAGACCACGGTGACGGGCACGTCGATGCGAGCGATGAACTCGGCGACGGGAAAACGGTCGCGCAGCAGCAGCCCGACCGGCAGGAACGGGTAGTGCGCCCTGCCGACGGCGGCGAGGTCGACGAACGGGGACCGGAGCAACAGGCCCGCGGGCGGATACTCGGTCGCGAGTTCGGTCACGACGCCGGTTCCGAGGCTCTCCCCGAAGTAGAGCAGCCGCTCCGGCGGCACGCGACGCTCGTCGACGAGGTGCCGGCGAGCGGCCCGGACGTCGAGGGCCAGCCCCTCCTCGGTGGGGTGACCGGGGTTGCCGCCGTACCCGCGGTAGTCGAAGAGCAGCGTGGCGAAACCCGCGGCGGCGAGGTCGGAGGCGAGTAGCGCCCGGTCGGCCCGGTTGCCGGCGTTCCCGGCGGCCACGAGGACGGTCATGCGCGGCTCGCCGACCGCGGGCGGGACGTACCAGGCACCGAGTTCGAGGCCGTCCGACGTGGCCAGTGTGACGTCCTCCGCCCCGGCGATCAGCCGGCCTGCGGGTGGCACCGGGGTGGTGTCGGGGTAGTAGATCAGTTTTCGCTGCAGCACCCACGCGGCGCCGATCAGCAGGGCGGCCACCGCGGCCGCGATCAGCACGACCCGGATCATTGCCGAATCGGCGCGCCGGTCCACTCCAGCAACTCGGCCACGGGCAGGGTGTTGATCACATCCGACGGCTCGACTCCGCGTTCGGCGGCGCGCTCGCACGCGTAGCCCTGCCAGGCGAGGTGCCCGGTGGTGTGCGCGTCGGTGTCGATGGAGAACTTGCAGCCGCTGTTCAGTGCGAGGTCGATCAGCCGTCCCGGCGGGTCGCGACGCTCGGGGCGGGAGTTGATCTCCACCGCGGTGCCGTACTCCCGGCACGCGTCGAACACGCGTTCCGCGTCGAACTTCGATTCGGGCCGCGGTCCCCGGACCCCCTCGACGAGCCGGCCGGTGCAGTGCCCGAGCACGTCGACGTGCGGGGACTTGACCGCCTGCAGCATCCGCTTGGTCGTCGTCGCCCGGTCGGTGTCCAGGTGCGAGTGCACGCTCGCGACCACGATGTCCAGTTCGGCGAGCAGGTCGTCGTCCTGGTCGAGGGAGCCGTCGTCGAGGATGTCGACCTCGATGCCGGTGAGCACCCGGAACGGCGCCAGCTCGACGTTCAGTTCGGCGACCAGATTCAATTGGACGAGCAGTTGCTCCGAAGACAGCCCGTTCGCGACCGTCAACCGCGGCGAGTGGTCGGTGATCGCGCAGTAGTCGTGCCCCAGCGCGGCCGCGCGCCGCATCATTTCCCGGAGCTGGCACCGGCCGTCCGACCAATCCGAATGGGTGTGCAGGTCGCCGCGGAGGGCCTCGAGCAGCTCCTTTCCGCCCAGCCCGATCGGCTCCGCGGAACCACGCAGATACGTCAGGTACAGCGGCACCGCATCGGCGCACTCACGGATGATCGCGGCCGCCTCGGGACCGATGTCGGGCAGATATACCCAGCCGTTCGCCGCCAGGGCTTCCCGCTCCTCGACGGTCGAGAACTCGAGCACATCGGCCGCCCGTCGGAAGGCACCGATCCTGGGTCCCTCGTCGCGCGAACGCTCGAGCCAGAACGCAATTTCCCGCAGCGCATCGACGGCGTCCATCTATCCATCGTGCACGCCGTCCGGGCTGCTGGCTAGACGTAAATCACTCCAGACTTAGGGTCGCCTCGTTGTCCGCGCGTTCACACATACGTTCCCTTTCCCTCGCTTGCAACTTCTACGGTGCCGGAGTTGTCCGCATTCGAATCGGGAGCCACGGTGAGATTGAAACCCCTCGCACTGTTCGTCAACCATGACGGCGCGTCCTCGCGCGCTTCCGTCACCTGCCAGTACAAATGCGGAAACGCGTGCACCCACGACGTGCCCAACACCTCGCACGGCGAGTATTTCCGCGACATCGCCCGCACCGCCCTGTCAAGGCGCGGAATGCTGCGCGGGACGGGGATGGCCGTCCTCGCCGTCGGCGCGGGCAGCGCGCTGGTGGCCTGCTCCGACGACTCCGGCAGCGGAAGCGCCTCCGGCACGGTCGGTTCGGACGGTGTCACCCCGGCGGGAACGAACTTCGGCGCCGTCGCCCCCAACACCGAGGACGCCGTCGTCGTCCCCGAGGGGTACGAGCAGGCCGTCGTGATCCGCTGGGGCGACCCCGTGCTGCCCGGGGCCCCCGCGTTCGACTTCGACAACCAGACCGCCCAGGCGCAGGCGCAACAGTTCGGGTTCAACAACGACTTCGCCGGACTGCTGCCGGTCGAGGGGCAGCCGAACACCTTCCTGCTGGTGGTCAACCACGAGTACACCACCGAGCCGTTCATGTTCAAGGGATACGACGCCGAGAACCCGTCACCGGAGCAGTTCCAGACGGCGCTCGCCGCCCACGGACTGTCCGTGGTGCAGGTGAAGGGTGAATCCGGCTCGGGCGCGCTCACTCCCGACTTCGGGCCGTACAACCGGCGCATCACGGCGACGATGGAATTCGTCGTCACCGGCCCCGCCGCGGGCAGCGACTTCCTGAAGACGTCCGCGGACCCGACGGGCACGAAGGTGCTGGGCACGCTCAACAACTGTTCCGGTGGCGTCACCCCGTGGGGCACGGTGTTGTCGGGCGAGGAGAACTTCAACCAGTACTTCGCGAACGCCGAACTGGTCACCGACCCCGCCGTCGCCGCGCGGCTGAAGCGGTACGGCGTGGAAGGCGCTGCGTCCGAACGTAAGTGGGAGCGTTTCGACAAGCGTTTCGACCTCGCCCAGGAGCCGAACGAGGTCAACCGCTTCGGCTGGGTCGTCGAGGTCGACCCGTGGGACGCGACGTCCGCACCCGTCAAGCACACGGCGCTGGGCCGGTTCAAGCACGAGGCCGCCACCATCCACGTCACCGACGACGGCACGGTGGTGGCGTACAGCGGCGACGACGAACGCTTCGACTACATGTACAAGTTCGTCTCCAGCCGGAAGATGATGGACGGCAACAGCCAGGCCGCCGTCCGCAACAACATGACGCTGCTCGACGCGGGCACGCTGTACGTCGCGAAGTTCGCCGGCAACTCCGCCGACCAGATCGACGGGTCGGGGACACTGCCGGCGAGCGGCACGTTCGACGGCACCGGTGAGTGGATCCCGCTGCTGCGCACCGGTGAGGACGGCCGCGGCGAGTCGCTCGTCGACGGCATGAGCGCCGAGGAGGTGGCGGTGTTCACCCGGCAGGCCGGCGACAAGGTCGGTGCCACCAAGATGGACCGCCCCGAGGACTTCGAACCCAGCCCGACCACCGGCAAGGTGTACGTGGCGCTGACCAACAACAGCAAGCGCGGCATCGACGGCGCGGCGGCGGCCGACGAGGCCAACCCGCGGAACAACAACAAGAACGGCCAGGTCCTCGAACTCACCGACGACCACGCCGGCACCGCGTTCACCTGGAATCTGCTGCTCGTGTGCGGCGACCCGACGGCCGCCGACACCTACTTCGGCGGCTTCGACAAGGAGAGCGTCAGCCCGATCTCCTGCCCCGACAACCTGGCGTTCGACCCCCACGGCAACCTGTGGATTTCGACCGACGGCAACGCGCTGAAGTCGAACGACGGCCTGTTCAGCGTCGTCCTCGACGGCGCGAACCGAGGCGAGACCAAGCAGTTCCTCTCCGTGCCCAAGGGCGCCGAGACGTGCGGTCCGATCGTCAGCGCGGAGCGGGTCACGGTGTGCGTGCAGCACCCGGGTGAACTGGACGACGCGAGCGCCGACAATCCGGCGTCGCACTGGCCCGACGGCGGCGACACCCAGCCGCGTCCCGCCGTCGTGGCGGTGTGGAAGTCGGGCGGCCGGATCGGCGTCTGACAGGTGAGCGGCAAAGTGTGCCCTGGCACGCTTTGCCGCTCACCTGGGTGGGCGGCCGAGCAGCGACTCGAACACGGCATTGCCCGCGGTGAACCCGTGCCGGTCGTAGAACTCGAACATCGCCGACAGCCGGGCACGACCGTCCTCGGACAGCGACTGCCCGTGCCGCGACATCCACTCGTCGACGGACACCTGCTTCACCGACACCGGCCCGCTCGCCCGGTCGCACAGGTCCCGCACGCTGAGGGCCTGCGGGCCGCCGAGTTCGTAGGTGGCGCCGTGGTGGACATCCGCGCCGTCGACGAGGACGCGGGCCGCGACCTCCGCGACGTCGGCGAGACGCACGAACGAGAACCGGGCGTCGGGGCTGTACGGCACGTCGACCGCGGTGCCCGTGCCGTCGAGGACCGCGGCGAAGTTCTCAGCGTAGGCGCACGGCTGCAGAACGGTCCACCGGAGCCCGTCGAACGTCCGGAGTTCGTCCTCGCACCGCGCCTTGTCGACGTGGTGCGGCATCGCCGGGGTGTACGGCCACGCGACCGAGTGGTAGACGAAATGCTCGACACCGGCGGCGGCAGCGGCCGTGAGAAACCGGCGCACGAGGGCGGGCTCGTCCGGATGCACATTCGGGGCGATGAAGTACACGCCCCGGCACCCCGACAGCGCGTCGGCCAGACCCGCCCCGGTCTCGAGGTCGACGGCGTGATCGCCGGAACGCCGGGCGGTGTGCACCACCCGGCGTACGTCGGCGAGTCCCTCGAGCGCCGCCACGACGGCGGCTCCGGTCTTCCCCGCGGCGCCGACGACGGCGATGCCGGCGCAGCGGGAGAGTGACTCGGTCATCGGATCACCGGTCGATGAAGTCGAACTCGGCGAACTTCGCACCGCCGGAGAGGCGTTCGTAACCCGGACCGCGGTCGAAGAACGGCTCGTCCAGGCCGCGGCTGTCGCGCATCTGCTCGCGCAGCGCGTCGGTGGCGTCGACGTCCGCGACCGGCTCCCCGGCCGACGACGTCAGCACCACACCGTAGTCGGCGCGGGCGCCCTCCGCGGACACCTTGCCCCACAGCACGTCCCGGACGACTTCCTCGATCGGACGGTCGAGGGGGTCGCCCCAGCCGCCGCCACCGGTCGTGCGGATCCGCACCACCTCACCGGCCTTGATCGGTTCGGCGTCGGTCAGCGCGTCGAACTCGCGCTCGTTCGGGCCGCCCGGGTCGAGGACCACGGAGAAGGGCCGTCCGGCCTTGCCGCCCTTCACTCCCCAGCAGGAGAGGATCGAGCGGTCGGCGATGGACATGAAGTTCGCGTCCTTGAGCATCCGGATGTGCTTCTCGTAGCCCAGGCCGCCGCGGTAGCGTCCGGCGCCGCCGGAGTCCCTCGCCAGGCCCAGCTTCTCGACGATGAACGGGAACCGGCTCTCGGTGAACTCGGTCGGCAAGTTCCGCGAGTCGGGAACGACGTGGATGGTGTCCTCACCGTCCGCGTAGTGCCGGCCACCGGAACCGCCGCCGAGCACCTCCCGCATCAGGTACGAGTGCCCGTCGAAGTCCTCGCCGTACACCCCGGTGTAGCGGATGGTCTCCTGGTCGGCGGGCATGTTGCCGTCGACGGCCTTCGCGACGACACCCGCGAGCACACCGAGCAGCCGCAGGATCACGAACGTGCGGGCGTTGGTGGGCGCCGGGAAGATCGGCGTGATCAACGTGCCCTTCTCCGGGAACTTCATCTCGATCAACGGCACGACGCCCTCGTTGACGTCGAGTTCCGCCATCCGCTCGGGACTGTCGGCTAGGTTGCGCAGAATCGGCGCGAGCCACTTGATGAGGAAGTTGCCGTCGGCATAGTCACCGCAGTGGTTGATGGGACCCTTCGCCTGCGGGCCGGTGCCGTTGAAGTCGAGGATGAGGCGTTCGCCGCCCTCGTCCTCCGGGCCGGTCTTGGTGAGCGTGATCCGCTGCCGGTGCAGCATGGGCTCGTCGACGCCGTCGTGTTCGGCATAGTCCTCCCACGTGTACTCGCCCTTCGGGATCTTGCTGAGGATCTCCCGCCGGTACGTTTCGGTGGTCGCGTCCATCATCGCGTCGAAGCACGCCTCGACGGTGTCGCAGCCGTACCGCTCGAACAGTTCGGTGAGACGCCGGGCGCCCATCAGGCAGGCCGAGCATTCGGCATCGAGGTCGGCGGCCAGGGCGTCGGGCATCCGCGAGTTGCGGGTCATGATGCGCAGCGCGGCCTCGTTGGGCACGCCCTGATCCCACAGCTTGATCGGCGGGACCATCAGCCCCTCCTCGTACACCGTGGTCGCGCCGGACGGCATCGATCCCGGGCAGCAGCCGCCGATGTCGTCGTGGTGGCCGAACGCCTGCACGAACGCGACGACGGACGGTTCCGTGTCGCCCGGCCGGGTCGCGAACACCGGCACGGTGACGCAGAGGTCGGGGAGGTGGCCGATGCCGCCTTCGGACAGGTAGACGTCGTTGTGGAAGTAGACGTCGCCGGGCTTCATGGTGTCGAGCGGAAAGTCCCGTGCAACCGGGTGCACCAGTGCCGAATACGAACGGCCCGTGAGCTTCCGGAGGTTGCGGTCGTGGATGCCGGCGCGGAAGTCGTGCGCGTCGCGGATCATCGGGGAGCGGGAGGTCCGCGAGATGGACGTCTCGACCTCCATTTCGACGCTGGCGAGGTAGCCGGCGACGATCTCCACGAGCACCGGGTCGGGTGTCGTTCCGTCGACCGGTGTCAGCCGGTAGGGCTTGACCGCCTGCACTGCAACGGGTTCGGTGGTGACGGTCATCGGTTCGCTCCGTTCGAGTCGGCGATCTTGGTGATGCGGATGTTTCCGAAGGTGTCGATCCGCGCCCGGAAACCGGGGTGCACGGGGATGGTGGAGCTGAATTCCTCGATCACCGCCGGGCCCTCGAGCACGTCGCCGGCGCCGAGCCGGGCCCGGTCGTAGACCTGGGTGGTGACCCATTCGTCGAAGTACGCCGGACGGGTGCCGGTCACGGCGGACTCCGCTCCGGTGCCGGCCGCGATCTCGTTCAGCGTCGGGCGCTTGATCGGGCCGATGCCGCTGACGCGCAGGTTCACCCACTCCACGTGCTGATGCGGGTCGCCGCGGAAGTCGTACCCGTACAGCTCCTTGTGCGCCTGATGGAACCGCTCCGCGGCCTGGTCCATCAGCTCCGGGGTGACGGGACCGTCGCCGACGGGCACGCGCACCTCGAACGCCTGGCCGAGGTAGCGGAGGTCGGCCGACCGCGCGTACTTGCGCTCCGACTCCCCGAAGCCCTCGTCGGCGAGTGCGATTTCCGCCTCGGCGGCCAGCGCGTCCAGCCCCGACTGCAGTTCGGCGATCTCCAGCCGGTCGTGCCGGCAGACGTGGGTCTGCACGTAGTCGTTGCGGACGTCGACGGTGAGCAGTCCGAACGCGGACACGTTGCCCGGGTTCAGCGGGACCAGGACGTCCTTGAGTCCGAGGATGTCGACGAGCCGGCAGGCGAGCAGCGACCCGGATCCGCCGAACGTGACGAGGGTGAAGTCGCGGACGTCGAGGCCGCGCTTGACCGTGATCTGCCGCAGCGCGTTGGCCTGGTTCCACGCCGACACCTCGAGGATGCCGGTGGCGCAGGCCTCGAAGTCGAGTTTCAGCTGGTGGGCGAGCTGCTCGACGCCCTTGCGGGCCAGTTCGGTGTCGAGGGGGATCTCGCCGCCAAGGAGGTGGGGTGGGATGCGGCCGAGCAGCACGTGCGCGTCGGTGATGGTCGGCTCGCTGCCGCCCTTGCCGTAGCAGAGCGGGCCGGGGTCGGCGCCCGCCGACTGCGGTCCGACGCGCAGCGTGCCCTCGGGGGTCTGCCAGGCGATGGAGCCGCCGCCTGCGCCGACGGTGACGACGTCGATCATCGGGATCTTCGACGGGTACGCGCCCACCCGGCCCTCGGTGGTGAGCGCGGGCTCGCCGCGGACCACGACGGTGACGTCGGTCGACGTTCCGCCGCCGTCGCACGTGAGGACCTGCTCGACGCCGGCGACACTCGCGATGAGCGCGGCACCGAGCGCGCCGGCCGCCGGGCCGGACAGCACCGTGGTGATGGGCTGGTGCACGACCTCCTTCGCGGAGAGCACGCCGCCGTTCGACTTCATCACGTAGAACGGGATGTCGCGGGCCTCGCCCTCGTCGGAGGAGAATTCGCGCAGCCGGTTCGCGATGTTGTTCACGTAGTTGCGGATGTTCGGTTTCACGGCCGCGTCGACGAGCGTGGTGATGGACCGCTCGTATTCGCGGTACTCGCGCAGCACCTGGCTGGAGATGCTCACCGTCGCCTCGGGGTATTCCTCGAGGAGAATGTCCCGGACGCGGCGCTCGTGGCTCGGGTTGGCGTAGGAGTGCATGAGGCACACGCCGATGGTGCGGATGCCGCGGTCGGCGAAGAAGCGGGCGGCCTGGCGGACGTCGTCCTCGACGAGGGGACGGATCTCGCTGCCGTCGAACGCGAGCCGGCCGCCGATGGTGCGGACGCGGTCGGCGGGGACGATGCGGTCGGGCTTGACCCAGAAGTAGGAGTTACCGTAGCCGTCGGGGACGGACTGCCGGGCGATCTCGAGGACGTGCTCGTACCCCTCGGTGGTGATGAACCCGAGGTTCTCGACCTTGCCTTCGAGGAGTTTGTTGGTGGCGACGGTGGTGCCGTGGCTGACGGCGCCGATCGCGTCGCCGGTCTCGCCGAGCTTGGCGAGCACCTTCTCGATTCCGGTGAGGAATCCCTGCGCCGGGTCGGCAGGCGTCGAGGGTGTCTTGGTGGTGACGACGGCTCCGGACTCCTCGTCCACAGCCACGACGTCGGTGAATGTTCCGCCGGTGTCGATACCGACCCGAATCTTCCTGGATTCCACGATTCCTCCTGGGCTCGTCTCTGTAAGGCAATTGCACCGTTTCCGCCGCCCGGTTTCTTTGTCACATATCGCCGAACTCGGCGGTCCTCGTTCGGCGCTGCCCGCTCCGGACAGACGACGGCACCCCGAACCGGGCGGTTCGGGGTGCCGTGTTGAAGGTGTGCGCGGGTTACTTCGAGCAGGTGCCCCGCACGAGAATGCCGCCGACGAGAACACCGGCGAGGGCGATGCCGGCGCCCAGTGCGGCCGACGCGAGAACGGTTGCCGTGGAAGCCACCTCGGGTGCCCGCAGCCGGGCCGCGGCCGTCGCGGGGACCGGGGCTGTTTGCGCGACGCCGACGACCGCCGGGGCCTCACCCGCCGCCGCGGCGACCTCGGCCGGCGGGATGCCGTTGGCGATGACGCCGTCGATGCCCTTGAAGAACACCCCGGCCATCTTCTTCGCGACGCCGGTGATCATCCGCTGCCCGACGCCACCGACCATGCCGCCGACCACGGCGTCCGCGTCGTAGCTGAGCAGGGTGCCGCCGTCGCGTTCCTCGAGCCGCACCGTCACGTCGGCCTTGACCGTGCCGGGTGCGCCCGCCCCGGACGCCGTCATCACGAACGACTGCGGCCGATTCTGCTGCGACAGAATCACTTCGCCGTCGTAGGTGCCCTTGATGGATGCGACGCCCGCGGTGATGGACAGCTTGTAATGGTTGTCGCTGACCTGCTCGAGGGACTGCACCCCGGGAATGGTGGCCGCGAGGACCTTTCCGTCCTGCAGGTTGTCGTACACGGCCTCCGGCGGTGCGGTCAGTAGGGCGGTGCCTGCGATTCTCATTCGTTCTCCTTGCTCTGTGACGACGCGTGCGCGAGGCGAAGCTCGAACAACTCCGAAGGGGATATCGGCATGGATGTGATCGGGATGCCTTCCGCGTCCTCGATCGCGGCGGCGATGACGGCGGACGTCGGAATCACGCCCGCTTCGCCCGCGCCCTTCATGCCGAGGGGATTGAGACCGGACGGGGTGACGGTGTGGTCCATCTCGAGCGAGTCGGGCATCTCGGTGACGAACGGCATCAGGAAGTCCATGTACGACGCGTTCAGCATCTGGCCGTGCTCGTCGTAGACGATCTTCTCGTACAAGGCGCCGCCGACACCCTGCGCGACGGCGCCCATGACCTGGCCCTCGACGATCCGCGGGTTGATGACGTTGCCGCAGTCGTGGATGACGGCGTACCGCAGGACGTGGATTTCCGCCGTCACCGGATCGGTTTCGACGATCGCCGCGTGCACGCCCGACGCGAACGTCGACGTCGGCGGCGAGTAGTAGCCGGTGGCCTCGAGTCCGGGCTGCTCGCCCTCCCGGACCGGCGGAATCGTCATGTCCGTGTCGGCTTTCGCGAATCCGGTGGCCTGCCGCGACGCGTCGTCGAACGCGTAGCGCAGTGGATTCGACAGCACGGCGACGACACCCAGCGAGATGGACGTGCCCTCGACGCCGGGCAGTGTGCCGATCTTGCACACGTGCCCACCGCGAAGTTCCAGTTCGGCGGGGTCGAGGTTCAGTGCGTCTCCGGCGATCTTGCGGGCCTTCTCCGCGACCATCTGCGCGGCCACATGGAACGCGGAACCGGACATCACGGCGCCGCGGGACGCGAACGTGCCGACGGCATAGCCGAATCGGCGGGTGTCGCCGGTGACGATCTCGACATCGGTGACCGGAACACCGAGGTCGTCCGCGACGATCTGCGCGAACGCCGTCTGGTGGCCCTGCCCCTGGGTGGTCAGACCCGTTGCGGCCTTGACCTTCCCGGACGTCTCGACGAGGACGTGGGCGCCCTCGTACGGGCCCGGCCCGGTTCCCTCCACGTAGGCGCCGATCCCGATGCCCACGGCCCGGCCCTCGGCCTTCGCCTGCTTCTTGTACTCGGCGAACCCGTCCCAGTCGATGAGCTTCTTGAGTTTGTCGATCCCGGCCTGGTAGTTGCCGGTGTCGTAGATCAGTGGGCGGCCGTCCTGGAACGTGAGGTGGAAGTCGTACGGCATCTCCTCGGGCCGGATGAAGTTGTGCTCGCGGACCTCGATGACGTCCTTGCCGAGATATTTCGCGATCGCGTCCATCGCCCGTTCCATCGCGAACACGGCCTGCGGTCGCCCGGCGCCGCGGTAGGGCGTCACGATGACGGTGTTCGTGTACAGCGAATATGCGTCCACCCGAAACGATTTCGGCTTGTACGGCCCGAGCACCTGCGTCGACGTGTTCAGCATGACGATGATGCCGTACGGCAGGTAGGCGCCGTTGTCGTGCCAGAACGTGAAATCGAATGCGAGGAGGGTGCCGTCGTCGTCGAATCCGACTGTCACCTCCTGGATCTGGCCGCGTTCGTGCGCACTCGACACGAAGTGCTCGCGCCGGTCCTCGACCCATTTGACCTCGCTCGAGATGCCGGCCGTCCCGAGCCGCCGCGCGGCCCAGGTGACCATGACCTCCTCCGGCCACGGATGGACGATCTTCACCCCGAATCCGCCGCCGACGTCCGGGGCGATGCAATGGACCTTGTTGTGCGCCATGTTCAGTCGTGCCGCAATCGCCGCGCGCGCCGACGTCGACGTCTGCGTCGACGTCCAGAACGTGAGCGCCTGCTCGTCGGTGTCCCAGCGTGCGTAGACGCCCTTGCCCTCCATCGGCATCGACGCCGACCGCTCGATCTCGAGGTTCAGGGTGAGCCGGTGCGGCGCCTTCGCCAGTTCCGCGTCCACGTCGCCGAATCCGTGCTGCAGGTGCGCCGCCACGTTGTCGGGGACGTCCGCATGCACGGCGGCGGCCGCCTGCCGGGCCACGCCGATCCCGACGACCGGTTGGAGCATCTCGTACGTGACGTCGATCTTCGCGCACGCGTCCTCGGCGACGTACCGGTTGTCGGCGACGACCATCGCGATCGCCTCGCCGACGTGGTTGACCTCGTCCTTGGCGAGCGGATACCCGTTGCGCGGTGCGGTGATCGCCGGGTGCGGGATGAGGAGGGGCAGGTTCTCGGCCATCTCCGGGGAGTCGTCGACGAGGTCGTCGTATGTGTAGATCGCATGCACGCCGGGCAGATCCAGGGCGGCGTCGATGTCGATCCCGGTGATCAGGGCGTGCGCGTGCGGCGATCGGACGAACGCGGCGATGAGCGCGTTGTGGCCCAGGTCGTCGAGGTAGCGGCCGTTGCCGGACAGCAACCGGGCGTCCTCGGTGCGGGGAATCGGCTTGCCGAACAGCTTCTCGGATTCGGCGGTGTCCCGGCCGGTGTCCTTCGTGCCCGCCGGCGTGGTGCGGGGTTTCGTGACGCTCATCCTCGCCCTGCCCTTCCCCCGACGGGGTTGGTGGTGCCGCGGACCTTCGGATCGAGTGACGCGCGTGCCGACTCGTCGTCCTTGCCGAGCGGGAATTCGCCCGAACGCTCGCGCTTGATCTCCGCGGCGCGCAGCACGGCCGCGCGGATGTTCTGGTAGCCGGTGCACCGGCACAGGTTGCCCGCGATCGCGTCGGTGGCTTCCTCGCGGGTCGGCGAGTCGTTCTCCTCGAGGAACGCCGCGATGGTCGTGACGAATCCGGGAGTGCAGAAACCGCACTGCAGGCCGTGACAGTCGATGAACGCCTGCTGCACCGGATGCAGCGTGCCGTCGGGTTCGACGAGTCCCTCGACCGTGGTGATCTCCCGGCCCTCCAGGCTCGCCGCGAGCACCAGGCACGACCGCACCGGTTTGCCGTCGAGCAGCACGGTGCACGCGCCGCACACCCCGTGCTCGCAGCCCACGTGCGTTCCCGTCTGCCGCAGATGGTGGCGGATCGCGTCGGACGCCAGCGTGCGCGACGGCAGCACCACCGTCTGCGTCACCGCGTTGAGCGTGAACGTCACCGCGACGTGCTGTTCGCCGGTGTCTTCCTGCAGTTCGGCGAGTTGCTCGTCGATGCTGCGGGTTGCCTTTGTCATGGTCACCTTCCTCCCGCCGACACGTGCACGGCGGCACCGTCGAGCACTGCGTCCTGCGCGGCCGCGAACCCGACCCGGGCGGTCAGGGCCGCGACCAGTTGCGACCGGTACCGCGCCGTGGCGTGGATGTCGGGTTCGGTGTCGATCCGTTCCCGCGCGAACTCGGACAGATTCCGCCACAACGGGTCCCGGTCGTCGGTCGCGGACGCACCCTGCAGGATCTCCGTGTAGTCGACGACCTCACCGAGTTCGCCGGCCGACACGTACGTCATCCGGGCCTCGCCCACCGCACCGCCCTCGACCCGCACCTGGGCGGCGACCCCGACGAGTGCGTAGTCGCCGTGCCTGCGGGCGATCTCGTCGATCGCCGTCCCGACGCCGGGCTCGGCCGCCGGGACCGTCACACTCGTCGCGATCTCGTCCGCCTCGAGGGTGCTTTCGAGCGGCCCGGCGAACAGATCGGTCGACCGAATCTCCCGGACCCCGCGCACCGACCGCACGGTGATCGAGCCACCGAGCAGCGCGAGCACCGCCGGCATCTCCGCGGACGGGTCGGCGTGCACGATGGACCCGACCGTCGTGCCGCGGTTGCGGATGGTCGGGTGCGCGACCAGGCGCAGTCCGCGGCCGATCAGCGGCTGCACCTGTGCGGCGCCGCGGTCGGCTTCGAGCACCGAGTGCGTGGTCAGGGCGTCGAACGTGACACCGAGGTCACGCGAGGACGACACCGCGTCCAGCCGGGGGATCGATCCGATGTCGACGAGGTGCGCCGGCGCGGCCAACCGCATCGAGAGCAGCGGGATCAGCGACTGCCCACCCGCGAGCACCTTCCCCTCGTGAGCCACGTCCGCGAGGATCTGACAGGCCTCGTCGATCGACCGAGGTCGGTGATAAGTCAGTGGCGACGGTTTCATTCCTCAGATCCTGCCCGTATCGTACGCTCGACGTTTCGTGAACTAGTGACAAAACTCACGTGCTGACGCTGGCAGATCACGTGAGCTGACCGACCCGGTCCGGGACCGTTCCGTCGTCGGTGGTCGGCTTCGGGTGGTGACGGCCGGTGCCGGCGTCGTCGGCGTTGTCGGCGTCCTTCGGGGCGATGACGCGGCACAGGTGGTACATCCCGATCACCACGATCGTGCCGAGCGCGATGCCGCTCAGAGAGAAGCTGTCGCTGAACGTCAGCTCCACGTCACCGATCGCGATGATCAGGCCCGCGGCGATGGGCATCAGGTTGAGCGGGTTGCCGAAGTCGACGCCGTTCTCCTTCCAGATCTTCGCGCCGAGCAGGCCGATGATCCCGTAGAGCACCACCGTGATTCCGCCGAGCACCCCGCCGGGGGTCGCGGAGATGACGGCACCGAACTTGGGGGAGAAGCCCAGCAGCATCGCGATCACCCCGGCCGCGGCGTACGCGGCGGTCGAGTACACCTTGGTCGCGGCCATGACGCCGATGTTCTCCGCGTACGTCGTCGTGGGGGATCCGCCGACGCTGGTCGCGATGGTGGTGGCCAGGCCGTCGCCGATGAGGGCGCGTCCCATCATCGGGTCGAGGTCGGTCTTGGTGATCTCCGCGACGGCCTTGACGTGTCCGGCGTTCTCGGCGATCAGGGCGATGACACCGGGCAGCACGAGGACGATGAACGTGAGACTGAACGACGGCGCGTGGATGCCGACGATGCCGTTCGCCTCGTCGGAGAACGGCGGAAGCCCGATCCACGATGCCGAGGAGACGCCGTCCCAGTTGACGCGGAAGTGTTCGGTGACCGCGCCGGCGACCGGGTCGTACGACGTGATCATGCCGGTCGTCAGGTCGAGCACCCACGACAGCACGTAGCCGAACAGCAGTGTCAGGAAGATCGCGACCCGGCCGAGGAATCCGCGGAGCGCGACGCTCGCCACCACCAGCACGACCATCACCGTCAGCGCGACCCACTGGTCCTGGGGCCAGTACGTTCCGGCCACCACCGGGGCCAGGTTGAACCCGATCAGCATGACGACGGCGCCGGTGACCACGGGCGGCAGGATCTTGAACACCACCCCGCCGCCGAGGAAGTGGATCAGCACACCGATCCCGGCGAGCACGAGGCCGGACACCAGGATCGCGCCCGTCACCTGCGCCGACGTGCCGCCCTGGGCGCGGATGGCGGCGATGCCGCCGACGAATGCGGCCGACGTCCCGAGGTAGCTGGGAATCCGGCCCTTGACGACGAGCAGGAAGAAGAGCGTGCAGAAACCCGACATCATCACGGCCAGTTGAGGATTGAGGCCCATGATGATCGGGAAGACGAACGTGGCGCCGAACATCGAGACCACGTGCTGCCCGCCGAGCCCGATCGTGCGGCCCCAGCTGAGCCGTTCGCTGGGGGTGACGACCTCCCCGGGTGCGATGGTCTTGCCATCTCCGTGCAGTGTCCAGATAGGCATAGGGGGACCTTTCAGACAGTGGCGGTGCAGGGGTGCCGGCGGCCGGTTTCTTGCGATGTGCCGCACGTCACAGTTACACCTCGATAGGAGGGAAACGTTATTACAGCGTCAGCCACCCGGCGTGAGAAGAATCTGCCAGGGCGTGCCCGGCGAAATTGGCAACTTTAGGAATTGATGCCGCGCATCGCCATGATCTTGAGGGCGAGCGACAGGTCGAGGCGCAATTCGGGGTGATCGGTGAACGACCCGAGCATCTTCTCCAGCTTCACCACCCGGTACCGCAGGGTGTTGTAGTGAAAGTGGAGTTGACGTGCGGTTTCGGCGATGTTGATGTTGGTGGCGAGCAGCACCTCGAGGGTGCGCCGCATGTCCTGCGCCTCGGCTGTGTCGGCCGTCAGTTCGCGCAGCGTCTCGCTCGCGAACGATTCGAGTTCGCGGTCGTCCTCGACGAGGCTCAGCAGCCGGTAGACGCCGAGGTCGTCGAAATGTGTCACCGCCCAGGCGCCGGCGATCTGCCGTCCCACCTTCAGCGCGGTCCGGGCCTGGCCGTAGAGGGCGGGGATGCCGTCCACCGAGTCCGTCGGCCGGGAAACGCCCACGCCGAACGCGCGGCGACCACCGCCGCCGGCGCCGCGCACGGTGGCGACGAGTTCGTGGACGAGGTTCATCGTGTCGGTGCCGACACCCATCAGGATCACCGTCTCCGTCGCCAGCGCGGTGACGGCGGCGCCCTGGTCGCGGCCGGCGACGGCGCTGGTGAACGCCCGCGCCTGCCGTTCGACGAGCGGCATCCGGGTGGGCATCGACGGTTCGTCCTCGCCGACCGGATCCGGTTCGATCACCACGACCACCACGGGACGGTCGAGGTCCCAGCCGAACGTCTTGGCGTGCGCCACCACGTGCTCGTGTTCGCCGCCGCGGCCGAGCAGCAGGTCGCGCACGAAGTTGGCGCGGTGCTTCTCCTCCACCGAGGAGACCACCAGTTCGCGGGCCACCACGAGGGCGCACACCGCCGCCGCCTGCTCGACGAGGTACAGGTCTTCGCTACTCAGCGCGCGTCCGGTGCAAAAGTGCACCAGCCGCCCGTGGTCGATGCCGTTCGCCGAAATCGCCGACACCGCGATGGACTCGTCGCCCAGCCGGTGCAGGCCGAGCCCGCCCTCCGTGGAGTCGGTGCGGACCCGCCCGGTGGCGTCGAGCGCCGCACTCGATGCCAGCAGCGCCAGTTCGGACTCGTCGCCGGCCCGGCACAACTGACGTCCGTCGGGTGTCGTGACCAGCACGGCCCCACCCAGTTCACGGGCAACGGCGACGGCGAGTTCGGCGAACCCGCCGCCGGCCATCACGACGTCGACGAGCACCCTTCGCAGCCGGTCCGCCTCGAACACGGCGTCGACCTGCCGGGCCGACGACTCGGCGAGAGCCCCGGACAGCGGATGCTCCTGCGAGTATGGCTTAGCGACGACGGCGACGGGAAACCCGAGTTCGTCGGCCGCATCGGTCATCTCGGCCGGCAGCGCCGCGGTGGCATCGTCGAGGCGCACGGCGAGCCCGGCGACACCCCGCCTGTCGAGCCGGGCGAGGAACGCGTCGATCGGCTCGACCAGCCGGCCCAGCACCGCGGACGTGGTGATCAGCAACTGCCCGGGCCGGAGCCACGGTCCGATGTCCGGCACCGCCATCACGGCGACGTTCGACACCTCACGGTAGGTGCCGGTCGCGCCGGCCACGAGTGTCGGGGAGACGAGGAGATCGGACGCCAGCACGTCGGCGAATGATTGCGGCGCAACGCCCGGACCAGTCCCGTTGCCGGTGTCGGCGGCTGCGCGGAACCGGGGAGCGGAACCGCCGACATCCCTCGCCGTCACTGCAACACCCTGCTCACCTGATCCGATACTCGCCCCGGATGGCGCGAAAGTGTGACCATAAGTCGCGACGTGAATACCCGTCAAACGTCGGTCATGCAGTGCACTCGAGCGGTCGGCCGGTGCCGGCGGGCGCGTCACGGTGAATCGGGCCGGTGAGCAGCTGGAGTTCGAGCCCCGTGGTGCCCCGGGTTGTCTTCATCATCTCAGCCAGGATCGACACCGCCGTCTCCTCCGGGGTGCGGGCACCCAGGTCGAGGCCGATCGGCGAATGCAGCCGCGCCAGCTCCGCCGCGGTCGTCCCCTGTTCGCGCAGCAGCGCGACGCGGCGGTCGTGTGTGGCCCGGCTGCCCATCGCGCCGATGTACGCCGCATCCGATCGCAGGGCCAGTTCCAGCAGGGGAATGTCGAATTTCTCGTCGTGGGTCAGCACGGCCAGCACGGTCCGGCGGTCGACCGGTGCGGTCTCGAGGAACCGGTGCGGCCACATCACGACGACGTCGTCGGCGTCCGGGAATCGGGCGCGGGTCGCGAACACGGCGCGGGCGTCGATCACGGTGACGTGGTAGCCGGCGAACGCGCCCAGCGTGCACATGGCGGCGGCGAAGTCGATGGCCCCGAAGATGTACATCCGCGGTAGCGGCGCGAAGATCTCGACCATGCACACCGTCTCGGACCGCAGCTGATACACCTGCGACTCACCGGCGTCGAACCGTCGGCGGACACTGTCGACGTCGGCGGCGTTCAGGTCGAGGTCGCCCACCGGGCCGTCCCCGGTGATCACGCAGCGCCGGGTTCGCGATCCGTCGCCGGTCTCCGTCACGACGGCGATCGACTCGCCGCCGCGGATGCGCCGCGCCGTGTCCGCGAAACCCGGGAAGTCGTGCCGTCCGATGCGCTGGACGAACACCTCGATGGTGCCGCCGCACGTCAGTCCGACACCGATCGCGTCGTCGTCGGCCACACAGAACACTTCGGTGCGGCTCCGCCCGTCGGCCAGCACGTTCCGCGCCGTCTCGTACAGCGTGCTCTCGACGCACCCACCGGACACACTTCCGAGGACCTCACCGGATTCCGACACGGCCATCGCCGCGCCCGGCGCCCGCGGGGACGACTTCCAGGTGCGCACCACCGTGGCGAGCGCGAACGTCTCGCCGCGGTCGAACCACGATTCCAGGCCCGTCAGGATGTCGCGCATCGTCTCGTCCTCCTCGGGTGCTTCTTCGGTAGCTCACGCTAACCGGCGACGACCCGCCGTCGCGGCACACAATGCGCCGAAATCCCCAGCGGCCGCTTGTGCATTCTCGCCATCGCTATCGACGGGCGAGTCCGCAATTCTCGGACGGTCTCCCCTTCCTTCACAGAGAACCGAGGATCCACCATGAACCAGTTGCTCAGCGGGATCCGGGTCCTCGACCTCACGCGGGCCCCCGCCGGACCGCTGTGCACGGCACTGCTGTCGGACTTCGGCGCCGACATCATCAAGGTCGAGACCCGTTCCGGTGGCGACAGTTCCCGGCAGTGGCCGCCGTTCGACGGCAGCGACAGCCTCTACTTCACCTCCGTCAACCGCGGCAAGCGTTCGGTCGCCCTCGACATGCGCAGCGAACAGGGCCGGAAACTGCTGCGCCGCATCGCCGTCGGCGTGGACGTCATCGTGGAGAACTTCCGGCCGGGTGTCCTCGCGGACATGGGACTCGACCAGGAATCGCTGGCCGCGGACAATCCCGGGGTGATCGTCATGAGTGTCAGCGGTTTCGGGCCTACCGGTCCCGAGCAGTTCTCGCCGGGCCTCGATCAGGTGGCGCAGGGCATGTCGGGCCTGATGTCGGTGACCGGTGCCGGCGACCACACGCCGATGCGCGTCGGAATCCCGATCATCGACACGGTGTCCGGTATCTATGCGGCGCTGGGCATCACGGCGGCGCTCGTGGCCCGGGGGCGAGACGGTGCGGGTCATCACGTGCAGACGTCGCTGCTCGAATCGGCGCTGTCGATCATGTCGTTCCAGGCGCAGGACTACCTGAGCACCGGACGCGTCGCGGAGCCGAACGGGAACACGCACCCGACGATCACGCCGTACGGCACGTTCGACACCGCCGATTTCCCCATCATCATCGCGACCGGTTCGGACCGGCACTGGCAGTCGCTGTGCGACGTTCTCGGGGACCGCGAACTCGCCGACCGGCCCGAATATCGCACCGGCCAGTCACGACTCGCACATCGGGATCAGCTCACCAAGGAACTGCTCGAACTGCTGTCCGCACGTCCGGCCGCCGAATGGGTGACGCTGATTCGTGCGGCGGGCATCCCGTGCGGTCCCGTCCACACGATCGATCAGGCGTTCGCCGACCCGCAGGTGCGGGCCCTGAAGATGGTGCAGCCCGTGGCCACCCCGGACGGCGGTGAGGTGCCGCTGGTCCGGGGCCCGTTCTGGGTGGACGAGGAAACCCTGCCGATCCGGAACGCGCCGCCGATGGTGCTGGGACAGGACACCGCCGAGGTGCTGGGCGAATTCGGGTTGAGCGAGGAAGACATCGAGGACCTTCGGCGGGACCGGGTGATCTGACGTCCGGCCGTGGTCGCCTCACAACCGGGCGGCCACGGCCAGCGCGACGTGCTCACACCACGGCCGCGCGACGACCTGCACGCCGATCGGCAACCCGGACCGGGTGTTTCCCACCGGGACGACGACGGACGGCAGGCCCGTCACACTGATCGCGCGACAACTCGCCAGGGCCTGAGCCCAGGTCAGCGACTGCCCACCGACGTCGAACAGTTCTTCGCCGAGCGGGGGCGCCGGAATCGAGGCGACGGGGAGGACGAGGACGTCCCCCATCTCGCCGAGCAACCGGTGCACGAGTTCCGATCGCCGCGCCCACAGCCGTTCGACCCCGCGCCGGTCCACGTCCCACCCGGCGGCGAGCATCGCGGCGATGTTCGCGCCGAAGGCGGTGCCGAGTTCTGCGATGTCGGTGTGGGTTTCGACGGACCGCAGCGTCCCGAACAGGTCGTTCCCCTCCGCCAGCGCAACACCCCGGTAGGGGCGGGCCCCGAGTTGCCGGGCGGCACCGGCGACGGCCGCGACGATCTCCTCGTCCACCGGGACGGTCCCCTCACCGGGCGCCCATGTGACGTCGAGACGCGAGAGGTCTACCGTGCCCGGGTCCGTCCACCGGTACTGCCGGGACGAGAGCACCCGCAGCACGAGGGCCGCGTCGTCCAGCGTCCGCGCCATCGGACCGATCGTCTGCAGCGTGCCGTGCATGGTCGCCGGGTTGGTCAGCAGGTGATCGCCGGACGGGACGCCGGGATACTGCCCGTCGGGGTCGACCCGGCCGACGGTCGGGCGGACGGAGCGCAGTCCCGTGCAGTGTGCGGGCCAGCGCACCGACCCGCCGAAGTCGGTGCCGAGACCGACCACGCTCATCCCGGAGGCGATCGCCGCCGCCTCGCCGCCGCTCGAACCCCCGGGTGAGCGGGGAACCCCGTCGGGCCGGAGCGGGTTCACGGTGTACCCGAACAGGTCGTTGTGGGTGAGACCGCTGGCCCCGAACTCCGGGGTGTTCGTCTTGCCGACGAGGATCGCGCCGGCCGCCCTCATCGCGGCCACCGCGGGGGCGTCGACGCGCGGCACGTTGTGCTCGAGCGCGCGTGAACCCGCTGTCGTCCGGACCCCCGCGGTCGCGATGAGGTCCTTCACCGTGAACGGCACCCCGGCGAGCGGTCCGACGTCCTCACCTCGGCCGATCCGGGTGTCGAGGTCGTCGGCGGCCCGGATCGCCTGGTCCTCGGCGACGGTGACGACGGCGTTCAGCTCCGGGTTGCGGGCCTTGATGTGCGCCAGGTGGTCGTCGAGCACCTGGCTCGCGGACACCTCTCGGCCGGTCACGGCGCGGGCGATCGCGTGCGCGTCCGAGCCGACCCAGCGGCCGTCGTTACCCCACACATGTCCTCCTCGGCTCGGGCTCAGTGCTCGACGCTAGACATCCCCGGACCCGCCGCACACGGCCAGTGTGCACAGGAATGCGGCGCCCGAGCTGTGAAGAGTTGATACTTCGCCGCGCTACCGGTTCTGGGAGGATCGGATGATGCTCTCGCCCTGGGTCCGCCTTGCCTTCGCGCTGTTCGCGGTCAGCTGGGGAGCCAACCAGTTCGCCCCGATGCAGCTGGTCTACCGCGACCAACTCGGTCTCGGGGGCGGTTCGTTCACCGCGATGCTCGCGTCGTATGTCGTCGGGCTGATCCCTGCGCTGCTGTACTTCGGGCGCGTGTCCGACCGGTTCGGCCGGCGCGCGGTGATCCGTCCGATGATCCCCGTCGGCATCGTCTCCTCCCTCGTCCTGATCGCGGGAGCCGCCGTCCCCGACCTGCTCTATCTGGGACGGGTGCTGGCCGGACTCGCGTCCGGCATGGCGTTCGGCGCCGGCACCGCCTGGATGAAGGAACTCAGCTCCGCGTCGCAGGCCGGGGCCGGTGCGCGCCGCGCGGCGGTGTCGTTGTCGGCGGGCTTCGGCTGCGGCGCCCTGTTCGCCGGTGTGATCGCGCAGTGGCTGCCCGCGCCGGAACTGCTCCCGTATCTGGTGCACATCGTGTTGATGGCCCTGGCCCTGGCGCTGGTGTGGTCGGTGCCCGATGCACGGGCCCGCGCGACGGACCTCGTCGCCAAGCCCCTGTCCGCGCTCGCGACGTCCCGGTTCCGGTGGGGCATCGCGCCCTGGGCGCCGTGGGTGTTCGGGGTGGCGACCGTGTCGTTCGCGACGCTTCCGCCGCTCGTGTCCGAGTCGCTGCGCTCCACGTCGGTGGCGTTCACCGGTCTCGTCGCGGCGCTGACCCTGATCACCGGGGCGGTGATCCAGCCGTGGGCCAAACGGTGGTCGGAGCAGGACGACGACGCCGGAATCCGCGTCGGCATCCTGCTCGGGGTGCTGGGTTTCGGCGCCGCGCCCGTGGTCGCCTATACCGGCGGTGCGCTGTCGGTCGCCGCGATCGTCGTCGCGGCCTTCCTGCTCGGATCCTGCTACGGCATCCTGCTCGGGTCGGGTCTCGCGTCCGTCGAGAAGCTGTCGCCGGAAGACGAACTCGCACAGACCGTGGCGGTGTTCTACTGCCTGATCTACATCGGCTTCGCCGTTCCGTTCGTCATCTCACTCCTCGCCCCGCACGTCGGCTATGCCGCCTGTTTCGCGGGGGCGGCATTACTGATGCTGGTGTCCGTGGCCGTGGGCCGCAAGGCGAAGGATCCGCACCTCACCCCCAGGTGAGTGGCAAAGTGTGCTCGCGCACGCTTTGCCACTCACGTGCGGGTCAGCGGGAGCGGACGGGGATCAGCGGCGGCCAGGGCCAGTGCTGCGCGAGGCGACCCCGGGCCCGCAGGAAGCCGAGGCCCAGCACCAGGCCGAAGATCAGATGCCCGATCAGCGACAGGGTGATCGTCGTCGGCGTCAGCGGGAACATGTCGCGCTGACCGCGGTCCGACAGCGCGACCGTGCCGATCAGCCCGGCCCAGACCGGAAACACCGCGAACGTGACGAACGCGAGGAGAACGGTGCGACTGGACCGGTGCTGGAGGCCGGCCGCCAGGGCGATGAGGAAGAATGCGATGCCGATTCCGCCGCCGTCGCCGAAGTAGCGCCACAGGTATCCGACGATCGCACCGGTCCGGCTGTCGGTTCCCGAGTGGAGCCAGGTGCCCATCTTCGGGATGAAATCGCCCCACAGTCCGAGCAGATACACGGTGTCGAGGCGGAAGACGTCATAGGCCAGACACGCGAACATTCCCCAGCCGAGGCCGTGGCCGACGATGCGGTCGATCGGGTGCGGAGCGAACACGCACAACACGGCGAGGGAGGTTGCGAGCGGAATGATCACCAGCGCACCGGTGGTGTTCATCGGCACGACGCCGAACACCTGCGCGGAGATCGCCAGCAGCGGCAGGGACGCGAGCAGCAGGTACAGGCCGATCCGCGCGAAGGTCCAGTGGTGACGGACCGGTTTCGGGGCGGATTCGACAACGGGCGAGACGACTGGTGAGACTGCGGGTGCGACGTCGGGTGAGACGCGGCCCGGCGGATCGTGTTCGTGCGTGTCGCGGACGGTGGTGCCGAGGATGTGGGGCATGCGAGGGTTCCATTCGGTCGAGGGGCTTGTTCGGGTGGTCGGTTTTCCGAGTTCCCAGCGTCCTTCGAATGCCTGCCGTGCGAATAGTCCCCCGAGGGGTGGTGATCGGCACCCCTCAATAGGCGCGTCCGAAGACCACCCGCTTCCCGTACGCCGACGACGCCCCGCACCGCACGCACACTCCCGTCTCCGGTTCGCCGTCCCGGGGCACGCACCGCGGGGTGGCGGCGGTGCGGGCCTTGATGTCCTCCTCGCAGGTGGCGCTCCCGCAGTGCAGTGCGAGTGCCCACCCCGTCGACACCGCGTCGGCGAACCGTTCCCAGTCGTCGACGGTCCGAGTGTGGCTGTCGCGGAACGTAGTCGCGCGAGCGAGCAGGAAATCCTGGAAGTCGTCCAGGACCCCCGGCAGGGTTTCGGGCAGGGAGTCGATCGGCACGGCCTGCTTACCGTCGTCGCCGAGACGCTTCACCATCATCGCGGTGCCCGCCTTCAGATCTCGTGGGCCGAGTTCGAGCCGGACCGGGACGCCGCGCAACTCCCACTCGTTGTATTTGAACCCGGGGGTCAGCTGGGGCCGGGCATCGACGTGAGTCCGCACACCCGCCGCACGCAGGCGACGAGCCAGGTCCTCGGCCGCATCCTCGACGGCAGCGTTGCCGCCACGGGCGATCGGCACGATCACCACCTGGTACGGCGCCAACCGCGGCGGCAGCACCAGGCCCTTGTCGTCGCCGTGTGCCATGACGATGCCACCGATCATCCGGGTGCTCATCCCCCAGGACGTCGTGTGACACAGCTCTTCTCGACCGTCGTCGGCGGTGTAGCGGATGTCGAACGCCGACGCGAAGTTGGTGCCCATGTAATGCGAGGTGCCGGATTGCAGCGCCCGGCCGTCCCGCATCATGCCCTCGATCGTGTACGTCGCCACCGCGCCGGCGAACCGTTCACCGGGTGTCTTCTCACCCGGCACGACCGGAATCGCGGCCCACTCCCGCGCCACCTCGTGATACAGGTCGAGCGCGAGCATCGTCTCACGGCGGGCCGCCGCCTCGCCTGCGTGCGCGGTATGACCCTCCTGCCACAGAAATTCCGTGGTGCGGAGAAACATTCGGGGTCGCAGCTCCCACCGCACGACGTTCGCCCACTGGTTCAACAACAGCGGCAGGTCGCGGTACGAGCTGATCCATTTGGCCATCATCTCACCGATGATCGTCTCCGACGTCGGCCGCACCACCAAGGGTTCTTCCAGCTTCTTCCCGCCGGCGTGGGTGACCACCGCCAGTTCCGGGGAAAACCCTTCGACGTGTTCCGCTTCCCGGCCGAGGTAGCTCTCCGGAATCAGCAACGGAAAGTATGCATTCTCGTGACCGGTGTCTTTGATGCGGCGGTCCAGTTCGGACTGCAGCAGCTCCCACAGCCGGTACCCGTACGGCCGGATCACCATGGTGCCCTTGGCCGGACCCCGGTCGACGAGCCCGGCCTTGAACACCACCTCGTTGTACCAGGCAGCGAAGTCCTCACTCTGGGCGATCACACCGCGTTCATCCCGTGCCATGCCCACGCAGACTACTCGGGACATAAGCCATTGATCGACCGATTTTTGCAGGGGTTCTCCAACATCCCGCCGCTGCCGCAATCCAGACCGTTGAGATAATTGCCCGCGTCCGGTGTGGTGGTCACCGTGACGACTGTCCCGACCGGGAAGTCCGCATAGCACGGCCCGGACACCGATTGATCGCCGCTCTCGTACTTTAGGGGTACCCCGCTGGAGACACCAGGTGGCAGTTGATTCCTGCAGGTGTACTGGTCATGATGTTCCGCTCCGATCCCGATACGTGGGCCGGGCAGCACTGGACGAGCCGGAGCCGGCCAATTCTTCGCAATTGTTTGCCGCCGAAGCACCATTGGACGCCAACAGAGTGACCCTTGGACCTGGCTCTCTATTCACGCCGTGAGCGTTACGACGGACTCGTAGGCCTGGGTGTCGCATCAACCGACAGGCTGGTCTGTTCTCGAGTCTTCTCTCGTTCCGCACCGTTGTCACGGTTCCTCAGCGACCCGAATCGACTGAGCGACCTCACGGGCGCAGGAGGAATTCCCCGGCGAGTTGGATGGCTTCGCGTTTGGTGTACCCAGGGTGGTCGGCGACGATGAAGTGGCGTCCGATGGCGAGCCCGAACATCAGGGTGCTGCGCGCCTCGATCTCGTCGGGGTCGGTGACGAAGGTGCCGAACATCGTGCGCAGGAACTGCATCCGCTCGTTGTCGATGCGCTGCAGGCGTGCCGCGACGGACGGGTCGTGGTGCGCCCAGGCCCGGATCGCGAGGTCGATCCGGTGCAGGTCCTCCGAATAGGTGAGTTGACCCACGCGCCGGATGCGCTCGGCCGCGTCGCCGCCTTCGGCGTCGGCCTGGGCGATGACGGCCTTGGTGCAGCGGCGTTCCCACTCGTCGAGCATCTCCGTGAGCAACGCGGGCCTGCCGTCGAAGTAGCCGTAGAACCCACCCTTCGTGACGCCGAGTTCGGCGGCGAGTGCTTCGACGCGGACGGCGTCCGGTCCGCCTCGCGCGAGGGCGTCGAGGCCGGCCTCTATCCAGCGGTCTCGTGTGGTGCGGGCGACGGCGGGAATCGGTCCACCTCCATTGATCGCGGTCAATTTGTACGGTACCGTATAGATGAAATATACGGTGCCGTATAGATCGGGGACGACAGTGCCACGAATAGCAGAGGCCACCTACACCGAGCAGCCCTGGCGCATCCACGAATTCACCAGCGACTTCGACGTCGAGGACGTGTGGTCGTACCGCACTCCCGGAGCCGGTCCGGACGACTTCCCCACAATGCTCGCCGCGATGCGAGGCCGGGGCGGACTCGCGAAACAGCCCCGGGTGGTGCGGTTCCTGTTCGCCGTCCGGTGGAAGCTCGGCGAACTGTTCGGCTGGGACGACCCGTCGGCGGGCGTCGGCGAGCGGGTCGTCTCGCTCCGCGACCGCCTGCCCGACGACCTCCGCGCCGCTCCCCGCGGCCCCGACGACGCGGGCATTCCGCTCACAGCGGTCTACGAACTCGACCGGGAGGCCGCCCGCGAACTGGCGAACAAGACCGTGCACACCGTGATGCATCTCGGCTGGGTGCAGGGAGCGGACGGTGACTACGGGCTGCAGATGACGGTCCTCGTCAAACCCAACGGCCGGTTCGGGCGGCTCTACATGGCC
This sequence comes from Rhodococcus sp. T7, assembly GCF_009872365.1. NCBI lineage: Bacteria > Bacillati > Actinomycetota > Actinomycetes > Mycobacteriales > Nocardiaceae > Rhodococcus > Rhodococcus sp. T7. The sequence continues at coordinate 95,790 of NZ_WXYH01000221.1, read as the reverse complement.
GCCATCGCACCGTTCCGGCATCTCCTCGTCTACCCGGCCCTGACCCGGCAATGGGAACGCGCCTGGCGTGACTACGCCGCGAAATGAACAAATCGCTGTTCCCGATAGGAGACGGCCCCGGCCGGGTACCTTCGTGGCATGGGTGACGAGGCAATCGACCCCGTGACGGCGTATGAAGCGCTCTCCGCCGGCGCGCGCCTCGCCCTGCTGCGAGACCCCGAAGGCATCATGCCGCCGCAGTTCATCGGGCAGGTGATGGCCGTGTGCGGGGACTCGTGCGTCGCGGGCATCACCGGGGGACCCGATCCGATTCCGCAGATGGCGATGCTCCAGGGGCCGCTCTCGGAGTACCTCGCCCAATGCCGGTGCGTGCTCGACGCGTGGTGGAATTCGTTGACACCGCGAGCCCGGGCGGGCATCAGGTGCCGCGAGGCGGTACCCGAATCGCTGGCACTGCAGCTGCCCAAGCACATTCCGTGGACTGCGGTGTCTACGCCCGGTTCCCACCTGCTGGTGCGCGACTACCTGGAATTGCAGGCGACGGGATACGAACTGATGTAGTTCAGTCGGAGACCTTCTCTCCTGAGATCGCTTCCGGTTCGTATTCGTCGTGACGGCGCAGCCAGCTCATGAACGGGTCGTCGCCGCGGCGCGGTTCCGGTTCCCAGTCCTCCTGACGGCCGCGAGCGGTGAGGTCGAGCCAGTGATAGGTGCCGACGAGCATGTCGGTGGAGCGCGCGTAGCCGGAATAGGTGTGGAAGACGCGCTCACCCTGGCGGAGGAAGGCACTGACGCCGTGCTCCTCGCCGGACCAGCCCTTCCACGCCGGGTCCATGCGCTCGAGCTCCGCCGCGTCCTTGTAGTTGTATTCGACCGGCGCGACCGACGCGTCGATAGTGACATGGAAGTCGTAGTTGAAGTCGCTGCCGAGCGAGGAGTACCACGGGACCGTCCAGCCCATGCGCTGCCGGTACTGCTCGAGCTTGTGCAGGGGTGCGCGCGACACGGCCGCGAACGAGGTGTCCCGGGCGTAGAGGTGGTGGAGGTCGCCGACGTTGTCCAACGTGAACGTGCAGGACGGGCATCCTTCGTCGGCGTCGGGTTCGAACATGAAGTGGTAGATCAGGAGTTGGCCGCGGCCGTCGAACAGATCGACGAGCCGGGCCCGGCCCCCGGGACCGTCGAACTCGTAGTTCTCGGTGATTTCGACCATCGGTAGCGCGCGCCGGGCGGCGTTGACCCGGTCGCGGTGGCGGGTCAGTTCCTTCTCCTGTGCGAGCAGTTCGCGCCGCGCGACGAGCCATTGCTCGCGGGTGGTGACCTGTGGATCGGACGCTGTCATCGTTCGTCTCCTCTCGTAGGGCACCCCCATCGTCCCAGCCCGCGCTCGGCGGCGGCTACCCCGTTTCCGCCGCCGATCGGTGCGGTCTCCGACGTCAGCGGCTGGTGAGGACGACGAGTTGCTGGGTTGCCCGGGTCATGGCGACGTAGCGGTCGACGGCTCCCTCGATGCCCTCGCCGAACGATTCCGGGTCGACGAGGACGACGAGGTCGAACTCGAGCCCCTTCGACAGTTCCGGTGTCAGCGACCGGATGCGGGACGTCGGCCGGAACGTCGGATCGCCTATGACGCAGGCGATTCCGTCGGAGTTCGACGCCAGCCAGGTGTCCAGGATCGAGCGCAGGTCCGACACCGGGCCGTGGACGACGGGGATGCCGCTGCTGCGGATGGACGTCGGCACGTTGGCGTCCGGCAGCGCGGCCCGGATCACCGGTTCGGCTTCCGTCATGACCTCTTCCGGCGTCCGGTAGTTGATGCTCAGCGCGGCCAGGTCGATCCGGTCCAACCCGATCCGCTCGAGCCGTTCGCGCCACGACTCCGTGAACCCGTGCCGGGCCTGGGCACGGTCCCCGACGATGGTGAAGCTGCGGGACGGGCAGCGCAGCAGCAACATCTGCCACTCCGCGTCCGTGAGTTCCTGAGCCTCGTCCACCACGACGTGCGCGAACGGTCCGGCCAGCAGGTCGGGGTCGGCGCTGGGCAGGGCGGTCTCGTCGACCAGGGACTGCTGCAGGTCCTGGCCGCGCAGCATCGACATGACGAGCATTTCGGAGTCGTCGGCCGCGATCAGGTCGTCGACGACGGTGCTCATCCGCGCGCGTTCGGCGGCGACGGTGGCGTTGTACCGACGCTGCCGAAGCGACGCCTCCGGGTCCCCGAGCCGCTGCCGTGCCGCGTCGAGGAGCGGCAGGTCGGACACCGTCCAATTCTTGGCGTCCGCGCGCTGCAGTGCCCGAACCTCGTCGGGGCTGAGCCAGGGCGCGCACTTGCGCAGGTAGGCGGGCACCGACCACAGGTCTCCCACGAGATCCGCGGCTTCGATCATCGTCCACGAGTTGTCGAGCGTCGCGCGCAATTCGTCGTTCTGCAGCAACGACTTCCGAACCTGGGCCGCGGGAGCATCCCCGTCGTACTTGTCCACCAGGATCGTGAGCAGCAGCTCCCAGATCTGTTCGCGCGCTTCGTTGTGCGGGGTACCGGGCTCCGGCGCTTCGAACGCCTCGGCCCAGTCTTCGGCGCTCAACCAGATGTCGGACCAGTCGGTCGCGACCGTCATGCCCTTGGCGGGCGGCTCCTCGTAGAACTTCACGGCCGCGTCGATCGCCCTCACCAGATCCGCCGACGACTTCAGCCGCGCCACCTCCGGATCCTTCTCGACCCGGGCGGTCGCACCCTCGGTGACGAGGTCCCGCAGCGTGCAGAGCTGCACACCCTCCTCGCCGAGGCTGGGCAGCACGTCGGCGACGTACGCCAGGTACGGCTCGTGCGGGCCGACGAACAGCACGCCGTGGCGGAGCCGGGGATCGGAGTACAGCAGGTACGCGGCGCGGTGCAGCGCGACGACGGTCTTGCCCGTACCCGGGCCGCCGTCGACGACGAGGGCGCCGCCGGATCCCGCGCGGATGATGGCGTCCTGATCGGCCGCGATGGTGCCGAGCACGTCTCGCATCCGGGCCGACCGGTTGCTGCCCAGGCTGGCGATGAACGCGGACTGGTCGTCCAGTGCAGCGTTCCCTTCGAACCCGTCCGAGGTGAACACCTCGTCCCAGTAGTCGCTGATCCGGCCGCGGGTCCAGCGGTATCTGCGGCGGCTGGCCAGGCCCATCGGGTTGGCGTGGGTGGCGCCGAAGAACGGCTCGGCCGCGGGGGAGCGCCAGTCGACCAGCAGTTGATTGCCCGCGCTGTCCATGAGGCCGAGGCGTCCGATGTACACGGGCTCGGCATCGTCGGCGCCGACGATGTGCCCGAGGCACAGGTCCAGGCCGAATCGGCGCAGGGCACGCAGTTGGGCGCTCAGGTCGTGAACCATCATGTCCCGCTCCATCGCCTCCTGACCGAGACGTCGGGGCGCCTTGCGCTCCGAGTCGATGCGGCGGGACAGGTCGGCGATGGACTGCTCGAGGCTCTCCTCGATCGCCGCGAAGTGCCGCTCGTCGCCGGCGATCAGCACCGGATCGGCCTTGGGCGCGAGGTGGTCCGGAAGGTCGAAAGCGCCGACGGTAAGGGGTCTCGCGTCAACAGCTCCGATCCGAGTTGGGTGATATGGATTCAGATTTTCGGCGCGCACTCACGACTCCCATTTCCGCAGGTTCCGGCTCAGGCCGGTAATTCTGCGACACCACCCGGGCCTTGCCGCAAGCCCCCGGGTGCGCTATACATTAAAAGTGGAAGAGAGTTGTTCTCCTTCCACTCTTCCCACTCCTCGTCCGATTCGGATCGACATACCCCTGTGCGCAGTAAACCCTCGTCGATTCGACGTGGGCAAGGCTCGCCCAGATGTTCGCGACCCCGCATGCGCGCGTTCGGAAGCCGAATCAGTCAGACTGTCAGTACATTTGACGGTGATAAGCGTGCAGCCGCTGGAGGTTCGGCCCGGAATGAGACAGGAATCCAACACCACGCCGGGCGACCAGAGAATCTGACCGCACCCTGCACCGGACGAGGAGAGGTTATTACGATGAGCAGTCCCAAAGACTGGAACACGAACGTCATCGCCGAATTCCGGGCGAACCAGGGCCGAGTGGGCGGCCCGTTCGAGGGTGCTCCAATGGTGCTGGTGCATCATCAGGGTCGTAAGACCGGGCGCGAGCTGGTGAGCCCGATGATGTATTTGCCGGACGAGCAAGACCGGGACACGATCTATGTCTTCGCTTCCAAGGCCGGCGCACCGACAAATCCCGACTGGTACTACAACCTCGTCACCGCAGGTCAGGCAGAGATCGAACGTGGTACCGAGCAGTACCCTGTGGTCGTCGGCGAGGTGACCGGTGACGAGCGGGGTCGGATCTTCGCCGAGCAGGCTCGTAGGTATCCGGGCTTTGCCGGATACGCTGAGAAAACTGTGGGCATTCGGACGATTCCCGTGCTGGCGCTGCGCCGCTCATGAGGCGATCGGGCAACGTGGCTTCTTCTCGAGCTGCAAGAAGAGGTCGGTGAGCTGACCCAGGCCTTTCTGATGACGACAGGGCAGGCACGGGACAAGGGGCGATCACCGGAACAGCGGGACGAGGCTTTCCGACGCGAAGTCGCCGACGTGTTCTGTCAGACCCTGTTGCTCGCCCGCTTTCACGACATCGACGTGATGGGTGCAGTGCACGACAAGTGGCTGGCGTGGGCGGAACCTGGAATCGACTCCTGAAACAGTCACGGGTGGTGACGCTTTCGACCCTCCGTCGAATCCGGTCCGCGCGCGTATTCCCCGGTGTTAATGTGGGAATACTCGTCCTCACCGAAAGGTGCACCTCGATGAGAAGATTCGCTCGAAGAGCCGGTGGAACCATCGTGGCGATGGCGCTCACCGCGGCCGCTTTCGTCGTGTCACCGCCACCGGTGTACGGATTTGCCGAGGATATTTGCTACACCGAGGACGGTGCCCCGCCGCACAATTGCGCTCCGCTGCCACCCGAATGTCTACTCGACGATCCCAACTCGCCGATCTGCGGCGCCGAGGCCTTCGTCAGCTACGGGGTCACGTTGCGCCGCCCGCTCGGCGGACGGAGTCTCGTGCACTCGGACTCGACGTACATCATCGCCCGCACCGTCGGTTTCTCCGAACAGGATGCGTACTGGATCGCGGCGTACGACGAGGCCACCGACCTCGGCACGTTCGTCCCACGCGACATCTTCGGCAGGCCTGCCGCCGGCGCCGACGCGCTGACCACCAAGGACATCAGCGGCCTGGTGCGCACCCACTTCGACACCGGCGGGTTCCTCTTCCACTTCCTGCCCACGTTGCGCGGGCCGACGGATCCCCTGCCCAACGGGCTGCAGCCGAACGTCGACGATCCGCGGCACGAGATCATGCTCACGCACCTGCGGACGTGGGCGATGGCCGGGCCGGGAAGCAACGCGCCGCTGTGCACGGGAGGTTTCACGAACCCCTCCGCCAACGGCGACTACGGCACGGGCGCAACATGTTACGGAGACGCGAACCCGGTCCCGATCAACGGGATGTACAGCCTCGAGACTCCGGCCGCCATCCCGTTCACCAACATGACCGGGCAGCAGGTCATCACCGACAACGTCCTGTCGTCGCAGTTCGACTCCTGGGTCGGCGACAATTCCTGGAATGCCCGGACCGGCATCTACCTTCACGCTCTCGGTGACCGCATCTCGCACCACGTGTGCACCGACGCCGGCACGATCACGCCGCCGGGCCCCGCCGGGCAGGACTTCCGGATCGATCTGAATCAGCCCACCTGCGACCAGGGTCCGCACGCGCTCCGCCACGAATACGAGACGGGTGTGGACTTCGCCGGGCTGAACCCGGAAGACCAGACGACCGAGGCTGCGTTGTCGATGGTGTACGACGAACTCGTCAACTTCGCGCGTACGCGGGGAACGCTGGACGAGAACGCCACCGCGCCCGCGACGAAGAACGCCCTCCTGAACGACGGCCTGCTGCCTGCGCTCGAGATCCGCGAACCGGTCGAGCGACTGACCGCCGTCACCGACGTCGGCTGCCGCGCGGGCGTTACCCCGTTCCCCGGAAATCCGGCCTGCCGCTGATCGCGCCCGCCTGCCGTCAGCTGCCGAAGGGGGACGCGCTGTTGGAGTACCGCGCGAAGTCGCCCTGCGCCCCGCTGTAGACGTTGAGGTCGACGTCGCCGTTGACGCCGGGGATGCGACCGGTGCTGGTGTACTGCCAGAACGTCCAGTTGCTCCAGCCGCCGGGGAGGGGGCCGGGCGTGTTCTGGCCGTTGTAGTCGGCGATCCAGAGGGGGTATCCGGCGAACTCGTTGGTGTTCGCCATCGCCGTCCGCCAGAAGGTCGGATAGGTGTAGATGATCGGCTGACGTCCGGTGAGCGATTGGACCGTGTCGAGGTAGCGGTGCGTCCAGTCGATCAGCGCGGCGGGCGGCAGCCCCGCGGACTGCTCGAGGTCGAGGACCGGCGGCATGTCACCCGGACCGTTGATGCCGAGGACCACCGTCGAGTAGAAGGCGGCCTGCGCTTCGGGCGACTGGGTGGGGTCCGCGTAGTGGTAGGCGCCGCGGGCGACCCCGGCGACGCGCATGGCGAGGCAGTCCTGGACGAAGTACGGATTGACGTAGTTGAGGCTCTCGGTGGCCTTGACCATCGCGAAGTCGTGGCCTGCGTTGCGGACGGAGAACCAGTCGATCGGTGATCCGCCCGGGTGTTGCCACGAGGCCACGTCCGGACCTCGGACGGGTTCGGCTGCGGCATGCCCCGGCACCGCGGCCGCGAGTGCACCGGCGAGCAGCAGCGGTGCGATCTTGGAGAACCTTCGGACCTTCACCCCGATAGCCATGCGCCCGAGGGTAGTGGTTGCGGCGTCCGAGTTGTGGGTTCTCGAGCCTCGTGGCCGAATCTTGTCGGGGATGATCACTTGGTGGCCGTGGGGGTGTTCTCACTCGGGTTCGAGGGCAGACCTTTCCGCGACCGAGCGCATGACGGGAAGCCAATGTTCCTCGAGAGCGGCGTGACCGATGAGCAGTCCGAGATGCCCGGCCTCCACCGAGCGTCGGCTGACCTGCGCCTGGGGGGTCGAGACGTACCGCTCGAGCGCCCAGACTTGCTCGGGCGGCGTGATGTGGTCTGCGGTGCCGGCGATCAGGACGAGCGGACAGGTGATGGCGTCGAGCATGACGGCTCTCCCGCCGACCTCGAGGCCGCCCGAGATCAGCCGATTCGACACGAACAGTTGCTGGATGATCCAGTCGCTGAAGGCCGCCGGCATATCCTCCGTCCATTCGAACCACCGCTTGAGATCGAGATAGCGCTCGACGAAGCGGGGATCGTCGAGGTGGGCGAGAAGGCCCATGGCACGTTCGAATTCGCCGGCCGGCTTGCCGAGTGGGACGCCGACCGCTTGGCTGATTCCGCGCTGCAGTGCCGCAACGGCGGCCACGATCGATCGGAACGACGCCATCTCGGTTCGCCGGAACATGGGGCTGATCCAGTCGAGGAGCTGGGACCGTCCGGCATGGAAGTCGATCGGCGCTCCGGCGACGACAAGGGTGTGAACACTGTCCGGGTACAGCGCCGTGTAGATCGTGGCCAGCCATCCGCCCTGGCTGTAACCGACGAGGTTGACCCGTCCTCCGAGGGAGTCGACTGTCTCGGACAGGAGGGCGATGTAGTCCTCGATCGACGCGTCGACGGTGCTGGGACCGGGGGGTTTCCAGTCGAGGCAATACAGGTTCGTCAGCCCGGACTCGCGGAGGGTGAGCATCAGGCTCCGTCCCGCCGCATAGTCGACGATCGACGAAGCGCGGCCGGACTGTGGTGGCAGTACGAGGGTTGCAACCTGGGCGCGCTCTCCTCGAAGTGCATAGTCGCGAAGATCGGCCAGGGGGCGCTGCCGGCGCACGGTGTTCGGATGCGCCCAGCTCGGGCGTTCCCGCGATGTCACGACCCGCCAGAACTCGGCGAAGTCGGTTGCCACGTCGAGAACGTCAGCGCGTCGTCGGCACAGTCCCGTGAGGTATCCCGACCATCCCTCGATCGCTGCCGCACCCAGCCCGAGCACGGTGGATGGGGGACTTGCATGGTGCTCGGTCGCGCGTGCCGTCACGGTCATCACTCCTCTCGAGGCACGAAAGTGGCCAGCATGGAATCCATGCTGGCCACTCGTCGGTCCGATCTACTTCAGAACCTCGCGCGCAGCCGACGTCAACGCGCTGCTGACCCCGTTGACGAAAGACGTCTGAGCCTTGGTCAAGGTTCCCACCCACTCGAGATTGCTGGCGGCGCCAACCTTCTCCTGGAAGTCCAGCGCACTGCGCAAAGTCTGCTCGTACGTGTCGATCGAGAGGTTGCCGGTCTGCTTCGCGGCCTCGACCAGCTTCTCGTTGAGGGACTGGATCCGCTCGGTGGTGTCGTCGAACGCCTTGCTCAGACCGGCGGTAGCCGCGGTTGCGGCATTGGTCGTGGCGTCGGTGACGGTCTTGGCTGTGGTCATGTTCTGGCTCCTTCGAGTGGATACACATCCCGTATGTCTGCTAGCAAGTTAGCATGGTCATTGCTAACCAGCAATGCTACTGCAGGACATAGGCCCCAGGAGCGTCGCAGACCACGGCATGTTTCTTGCTGCCGATCGCAGGCGCCGCGATCAGGTCGCCGGCGCGCTCGGTCGACCACACCGCCCAGTCTTCCCACCAGGAGCCCGAGTGAGCCTCCGCCTGCCCGCGCCACTCCTCGGGGTCGGACGGCAGGGACCTGCCGTCCCGCGAATCGGGTGCGCCTACGGAGTGAAAAGTGCTCTTGGAATTGGGCGGATTGACCGCTCCCGCGATGTGTCCGCCGTTGGTGAGGACGAAACGGACGTCGCCACCGAGCAGGTGCACGCTCTTGTACGAAGCCGCCCACGGCACGATGTGGTCGTTCACGGCGCCGACGATGTAGGTGTCGCAGGTGATCGCGCCGAGGTCGAGTTGCCGACCGGCCAGGACGTACTCTCCGCGAGCGAGTTCGTCGCGGCCGTAGAGCGAGCGCAGGTATTGCGAATGCATCTTCGCGGGCATCCTGGTGCTGTCCTCGTTCCAGGCGAGGATGTCGAAGGCGGTCGGCTTCTCGCCCTTCATCCAGCGCGACACCCAGTAGTTGAAGATGAGGTCCTTGGCCTTGATCATGTCGAAGGTGTCCGCCATCTCGGCCCCGGACAGGAACCCCTGCTTCTGCATGCGGATCTCGACGCGGTCGAGGGTGTCCGGGTCGACCAGCAATCCCAACTCGCCGACATCGCTGTAGTCGAGCAACGTGTTGAGCATCGTCAGCGCGCTGATCCGTTCGTCCCGCGTGGCCGCAAAGCGCGCCGCAGCCATCGCAGCGATCGCGCCGCCGAGGCAAATCGAGAGCACCTCGATCTTGGGCGAGCCGGTGACCTCCTCGACGACGTCCATGGCGGCACCGAAGCCCTGGACGAAATAGTCGTCCATGGTGACGTCCATCATGGATTCGTCGGGATTGCGATACGAGATGGCGAATACCGTGCGACCGTGCTTGATCGCCCACTCGGTGAGGCTGCGGTTCGGTGCGAGATCGAGAATGTAGTACTTGTTGATCCACGGCGGCGAGACCAGGATGGGGATCGCGTGGACGGTCGGGGTCTGCGGCTCGTACTGGATGACCTCGATCAACTCGTTGCGGAAGACGACCTTGCCCGGTGTGGCGGCCAGATTCACACCCAGAGTGAAGGCGTCCCGATCCACTTTCACCGGTTGCCCCTTGCGCTTGACGATGTCGTGCGCGGCGAACCGCGCGCCACGCAACAGGCTCGCGCCTCCTGTATCGAAGGCACGGGTGATCACGCCCGGGTTGGTCAAAGGGAAATTGGTGGGCGCCACGGCGTCCATGAACAGGTTGAGGAATTGCCGGGCCTTGGCATCCTGCAGCACATCTCCGGCGCCCGCCGCGCTCAGGTCGTCGACGAGGCCTCGTGTGGCGAAGTAGCTCTGGCGGAGGGCGAAGAACGCCGGGTTCTCGCGCCACGCCGAATCGGCGAACCGCTTGTCGCAGAGATCTACCGGCAAAGGCGGATTCGGATCCTCCTCATTGAACACGCGCAATGCGGCGCCGGGAATTCGTGCAAGGCGGGTGGCGTAAGTCGTCGACGCCGTGGCCAGGGCCTGCGGATTCTTGACTGCGCGGCCGGCGACGGAAGCAACAGCGGGACCCCAGCCGATCGGGTCGACCCTGGACGCGAACTTCTTCTGTACGTTCTCAAACACTGATGTCCCCCAGATAGCGAATGATCATGTCGGCGATGCAAGCGGGCCGTTCGGACCCCTCCACAAGGAACGTCAGGGCTGCTGTCAGCTGATATCCGCCCTTGCACGGTTCCACCGCGGTGATCTCGGCAGCCAGGCGTACGTGGGATTCGACGGGAACGGGGGCCGTGAACCGGGCCCGGCCGATGCCGCAGTTGATTACCTGGTCGCTGCCGGTGACGTCCAAGAGTTGCCAGAACAGGCTCGGTGCCAACGACAGGGTCAGAAAACCGTGGGCGATCGTCGTCCCGAACGGTCCTTGCTTCGCGCGTTCGGGATCGACGTGAATCCACTGGCGATCGTTCGTCGCATCGGCGAACTGATCGATCTGATGCTGGGTGATCCGTATGGGGTCGGACGTGCCGAGCGCGGTGCCGACAAGTCGGGGAAGATCCTTCAGGCCGACGGTATGCGAAATGGTTTCTGTCATCAGTAGGGTTGTTCCTCGACCGGAAAGGTCATGTTCTCTAAGGGAATCCGCGTCTGGCCGTGGTGCGCGGGCTCCTGTGCGGGCGGCCGAATCGAACAGTCGCACACCTCGAATTGATTTACACCTTACCGAGTAGTATGTTGCGTCCCTTCGCACGGAAGGTACCCCTCTTGTCCTGCGACTCCACAGGACTGCCCCGCGTCCCATCTGCGGGTACAGGGGCCGCAGGTACGTCCATGGAGGCGCATGTGATTTAGATCACAACAACGCTCCGACGTGACGCAGCGGACGAGATCAGTCGCCGAGGTCACCATTCGGGTCGTGGCTCCGCGACGGGCGCTTTCGCCTGGCGATCGTGACTTCCCGGAATGCCTCGTACATTTCCTCGACGGCATTGCGTTGCGAATTGGTGAGATCCGGATCTTCGCGGATCGCCTTCGTCACCGCGGAGAGGCCTTCACCATGCGACCGCGAGGACTCGGCGACGAGCGCGTCCGCCGACAGATGAAGATGGTCGGCGATGGCATGCAGGACACGGTCGCTGGGCTCGCGCAGATTCCGTTCGATCTGCGAGAGGTATGGATTCGAGATTCCCACCATCGCAGCCAGCTGACGCATCGGCAGCTCGGCGAGCTCCCGCTGGCGCCGTATCAGCTCACCCAGCGTCAAGCGGCGCGGTTCGTCCTCGTCCATTTGTCGAATCATAATTGCCGACCCCCGTCTTCAGGGGCTGCGCTGTCGGTGGTTGCGATCTCCGCTCGACGATCGGCCACTAGAGAATTTCCGAATCGAGTTGACCAGGGATTTCATACGAGTCGGCGACAAGTTGATGTCCCCTCTGCCGCAAGCATGCCGGGCACGAGCCGGCCGGCGCTTCGGATGAGGACGCATTGATGGGATTGCTCAACCAAGCGAGAGGGGTGTCACTTGGTCACATACGCCGCCTGCCGGAGCGCCTCGCCGCGCCCTGCCCGTCCCGGGGCCGTCGACGCGTTGATCGCCAGCACCGACAGCAACTCGTACGCGACGTGCGCCGCCGCGATGCCGGTGATCTCGGCGTGGTCGTACGCGGGCGCGACCTCCACGATGTCGGCGCCGACCACGTTCAGGCCGACGAGTCCGCGCAGTGTGTTCAGCAGTTCGCGGGACGTCATGCCGCCGGCCTCGGGGGTTCCGGTGCCCGGCGCGTGCGCGGGATCGAGGACGTCGATGTCCACGGATACGTAGACCGGGCCGCCGTCGAGCCGTCGACGCATCCGTTCGACGATGCTGGCGACACCGTCCACCTCGTAGTCGTCGGAGCGGATGACCTGGAAACCGAGAACGGCGTCGTCCTCGAGGTCCTTCTTGCTGTACAGCGGGCCGCGGATGCCGATGTGTTGCGACCGCTCGAGGTCGATCAGCCCCTCCTCGCTGGCCCGCCGGAACGGGGTGCCGTGCGTGAAGGGGGCGCCGAAGTAGGTGTCCCACGTGTCGAGGTGGGCGTCGAAGTGCAGGACGGCGATGGGGCCGTGGTCGCGGGCGAGGGACCGCAGGATCGGCAGGGCGATGGTGTGGTCGCCGCCGAGCGTCAGCACGGTCGAGCCGTCCTTGCGCAGGTCGGTGACGGCGCCGTCGACCGTGGCCAGGGCTTCCTGGATGTCGAACGGGTTGACGCCGATGTCGCCGAAGTCGGCGACCTGCTGCGCCGCGAAGGGGTGCACGTCGAGGGCCGGGTTGTACGGACGCAGCAGCTTCGACGCCGCACGGATGTGGCCGGGACCGAAGCGGGCGCCGGGACGGTAGCTCACGCCGGAGTCGAACGGGACTCCCAGCACCGTGACGTCGGCGCGGGACACCTCGTCGAGCCGCGGGAGTCGGGCGAACGTGCTGGGTTCGGCGTAGCGCGGGGCGCGGGTGGCGTCGACAGGGCCCTTGATGTGGTCCGGGCGGTCTGTAGTCATCGGAATCCTTCGGTGTGTGCCGGAGACGTGGCTTCGTCGTATCGTTTCCTTGGAACGCATTCTTGTCAACACCTGTTTCCTATACGAGACACGATGAAGGAACGATGCATGGCGAACGAGCTCGCAACCGAAGGTCCGTCGGGCGTCGACGCGCCCAGGATCGGCCCCCGGCTCAAGGCGGCGCGGCTGGCCCAGCGCCTGACGCTCGACGAACTGGCGGCCGGGTGCGGCATCACCAAGGGCTACCTGTCGAAGATCGAGCGGGACCACGCGAGCGCGTCCGTCGCCACGCTGGTGCGGATCTGCGCAGCCTTGAACATTCCCGTCGGGTCGCTGTTCGAGAGCTCCGCCGCAGGTGAGGTCGTGCGGGCCGACAACTACCCGCCGATCAGCTTCGGCGGGGAACGCATGGCCGAGTTCCTGCTGACGCCGTTCGGCGAGCGCCGCATCCAGTCGCTGCTGAGCAGGATCGAGCCCGGCGGCGGCAGCGGGTCGGAAACGTACGAACTGCCCGTCGACGTCGCGTTCGTGTTCGTCGTGTCCGGCCGGATCGGCATTTCCTTCAACGGCGCGGGGGCCGCGGAGGACGTGTCGCTCTCGGCCGGGGACGCCTTCACCTTCTCCCCGCAGTTGCCGCACAGCTTCCGCGCGCTCGGCGACGAGACCGCGACCGTCCTGTGGATACTCGCCCCCGCACTCCCGGACGACGTCCGGCCCACGTCCCGATAGGAAACCATTCAGCGGTTCAGGAAACATGTGTTGACAGTCACGGCTCGCCCGTTCATTGTTGTCCGCATCACTCCACCGCTCAGGAGCTCAACGTTGGACATCACCAAGATTTCTCCGCGCCCGCCGGGACTGGCCGGCGCACTGCGCGCGCCCGTCGGCTGGGGCGAGTACTTGACGTCCTCTCGGCCGTGACCGACCGAGATTCCCCTCGAGACTCACGTCCCGAGGTTCCTGTTTCACCGACAGTCGCCGCCCCGCACTTCATGTGCGGGGTGGTCTCACACCGTCTCCGCAGGCTGTCACCGTCAGTCCGACGGCCAAAATATTCCTCGCCGCGTTCACGTCCCGGTCGTGGACGGCGCCGCACCGGCACGTCCACTCCCGCACCTCCAGCGGCATCGCCGAGGCGATCGCCCCGCACACCGAGCAGGTCTTCGACGACGGACAGAACCGATCGACCGCCACCACCCGCCGCCCGTACCACTCGGCCTTGTACTCGAGCATCGACCGGAACTCGGACCAACCCGCATCCGAGATCGCCCGAGACAACGACCGATTCTTCACCATGTTCCGCACACTCAGATCCTCGATGGCGATCACTTGGTTTTCGCGCACCAAACGAGTGGAGAGTTTGTGCAGATAATCGCGACGCCGATCGGCGATCCGGCCATGAATCTTCGCGACCTTCAGTCGGGCCTTGACCCGGTTACGGGACCCCTTCTCCTTCTTGGCCAGCATCCGCTGCGCCTTCGCCAACCGCGCACGGTCCCTGCGCTCGTGGCGCGGGTTGGTGATCTTCTCCCCCGTCGAGAGCGTGTACAGGCTGGTGATCCCGGCGTCGAGCCCGACCACCCGATCGACCGGCTCGAGTTCGGGAATCGTGTCCTCGACGAGAATCGAGATGTGGTATTGCCCGCGAGCATTGCGCGACACCGTCACCTGTGACGGCACGGCCCCCTCCGGCAATGGCCTCGACCACCGAATATCCAGGGGTTCGGACTGCTTGGCCAACCGGATTTGCCCGCCCCGGTAGGTGAAGCAGTTCGAATAGTAGGTCGCCGAATCCTTCGACTGGCCCTTCCTCTTGAATTGCGGGTAGCGGGTCTGCCCGCGCCAGAACTTCTCGAAGGCACCCTGCAACTGCCGCAGCGATTCCTGCAACGGTCCCTTCGACGGCTCCGCCAACCACTCCGTCTCGGCATCGCGCTTCCATCCGGTGAGCATCGTCGAGGTGTCGCTGTAGGTGATCCGCCGCTGCTCCTGCGACCACGCCCGCGTCCGCTCGGCCAACGCCCGGTTGTAAACATACCGGGTGCACCCGAACGTCCGCGCAAGCTGTTCCGCCTGCACCGCAGTCGGATAGAAGCGGTACTTGTACGCCCGCTTCACCACCCTCCCCCTCATAACCCAGACACTAGCCGAACAGTCCGACAAACTTGATCTCCCATCCCGGACCTGAAGGGCTTGGCTGCACCGAAGATTCACGAATAGGTATCGTCAACGTGAGCGTCGCACTTGCGGTGAGGTACGGGCAGATTCGAGTTCCGCACACAATTTCGCTCGACGGTCCTTTTCGCGAGCAATCTCCCGGAAGCCATTCGCGCACAAGTCGATCGGGGAACGCAGCGGCGATCGTCCCCGCAGCCTGATGAGCCCGTACAAATTCACCGCGGAGAGCGTCGTCCCGACCCGAGCCTACGAGAGCCAATTGTTCGTCAGGTAAGTCAACCGGTGCTGCAGGTGACGGTCACCGATTCGGCCGGTGAGATCCGCACCTACCCGGCGGCCGTCTTCACGGCGCAGAGTTGGATGCTGCTCAACAACATTCACTGCGACGACGACCTGTTCCCGATCGACCACTGGACCGCCATCGAACGCACCCACTACATGGGTTCGACGAAGGTGTTCGCCCTCGTGGACCGTCCGTTCTGGAAGGACAAGGACCCGGTGACCGGCCGCGACCTCGTCAGCATGACGCTGACCGACCGGATGAGCCGCGGCACCTACCTTCTCGACCAGGGTGACGACAAGCCCGGCCTGATCTGCCTGTCCTACACGTGGTCCGACGATTCGCTCAAACTGCTGCCGCTCGACGCGACGGAGCGGATGAACCTGATGATCAAGTCGCTCGAGGAGATCTACCCGGGCGTGGACTTCCGCAGCCACATCATCGCCACCCCCGTCACGCTGTCGTGGGAGACCGAACGCGACTTCATGGGCGCGTTCAAGGCGAACCTGCCCGGCCACTACCGGTACCAGGAACGGCTGTTCAGCCATTTCGTTCAGGACGAACTCGACCCGAGGCATCGCGGAATTTTCCTGGCGGGCGTCGACATCTCGTGGACCGCGGGCTGGGCGGAGGGCGCCGTGCAGACCGCGCTCAACGCCGTCTGGGGAGTGATGCACCACCTCGGCGGCGCCGCCCCCGCCGACAACCCCGGCCCCGGCGACCGGTACGCCGAACTCGGTCCCATGCGCTTCGCGCCCGTGAGTACTTATTAACCACGGGCGGTTAACAAGTACTCACGGGGGCGTCAGCCCAACCAGTCCAAAACCGCTGCGGCCGTCCACGACTGCTGCATGCTGCCGAGGGGCTGCCCGGTGAACGGCTCGTAGTATTCGGCGAAGCTGCCGTCGCTGGCCTGCCGCAGTCCCTCGGACCGCAGCAGGTGGGCGCGCTCGGCCCACCCGCGCCGAGCGAACGCCCAGGAGAACAGCCACGTCATCACCGGCCACACCGGACCGCGCCAGTATTCGCGCGGACGGAAGTCGCCCGACACCGGCGACGTCGACGGCGGCACGGCGTACCGGAGGTCGGGGTGGCCGCAGAACTTCGGCCCCTCGAACGTGCGGATCAGGGCGCGTTCGGCGTCGCGGCTCAGGCCGCCGCACAGGAGTGGGGAGAACATGGCGAGCGTTTCGGTGGCGATCCACCGGCCGCTGCGCAAATCGAAATCGCGTGCCGCCCCGGACCGTTCGTCGGTGGTCGTGAGGACACCCTGCCGGAACCGGGCCGCCCACCCGTGCAGTTCGCGGACGTCGGAGTTCGGCATCGAGTGTTCCTCGCCGATGGTCGCGAGCACCTCGCACGCCATCGAGAACACGGCGCTGACGAACACGTCCTCCACCGCGAAGCTCATGGCGGTGGCCAATTCCGCGTCGTCGTAGCGGACGGTCTTCATCTCCTCGAGCAGCCACAGGTAGCGGTCGTACTCGCCGTTCGACGGCCGCTGCCCCGTGTCGGCGACGTGGGACAGGTCCTCCCGCAGATACGTGGGCATCGCCCCGGCGACGACGTTGGCGTACGAGTGGTCCCAGCGCGGCGAGTTGTCCATCCCGGACTCCCAGCCGTGGTACAGCGCGATCCGGCCGTTGCCGTCGAGGTCGCGGGCGTTGGCGAGCCAGCGGTGCCAGCGCACGAGGTCGGGCCAGCGCCGGTCGAGGAACTCCTCCGCGACGGCCCGGGTGCTGCGACCGTGCCTGCGCGAGTGGTCGAGGATCCGCTGCACCGCGATGGCGTGGACAGGCGGCTGCGTGATGCCCGACGTCTGCGTTCCGCTCGGCGCGTGCGCCGCGAGGGTTCCGCACTCCCACCGACCGGGGCCGGGGAAGTACCCGTCGACGCCGTTCGCGAACACGATGTGCGGGATCATCCCGTTCTTCCACTGCGCCGACAGCAGGGTGTCGAGTTCGACGACGGCCCGCTCCACGCTGAGGGGCGCCAGCCCGACCGCGACGAATGCCGCGTCCCAACTCCACATGTGCGGGTACAGGCGCGGCGCCGCGCTCGTCATGGTGCCGAGGTCGTTGCCGCGAAGCAGGTACGCGGCACGTGCCGCGAGCTGTGTCGGGGTGAATCCGCGGTCCGCCATTGCCCCATTCTGCTGCGGGTCGGCCCACACCGCTCGTCGGACGGGGTTCAGGAGCGCGGCTCGATCTAGCCGGAGTGCGCCTCGAGGTACTCCTCGACCGCCTCGCGCATGACGTCGCTGGGCTTCCTGTGCTGATTCTCGGCGAAGCGATCGAGTCTCTCACTCAACGGACGCGGCAGCCGGACCTGCCGGCGAGGCGATTCGCCACTCACACCAGCGGCCTGCCCCAAAGACGGACGGCCCGCCCCGACTCGGTCCAGCAACTCCCTGCCGGCTGCGGCAGCGTCCTGGCCTCGCTTTGCGGTTGCAGAGTTCTCGGGCAACTTCATGTCACGCTCCGCCCACTCGGCGAGCCGGCCGAAATCGGGCTCCTCATTTTCAGTGTTCATCTGTGTCATCCCTCCGGGTATGTTGCGCTGCGGTCACCTCTTCAGCGGCCAACATTCAGTCGGTGGTGCGGTCGAGCGCGGACACCACGAGTGTGGTGACGTTCGGCTCGTCCGGCAGCAGTTGCCGGCGCAGCGCGACCACCTCGGGCAGGTCGATCGACAGCCACCGGATGTCGGGGTCGCCGATCCGCCAGTAGCTGGTCTGCAACCCCTCGCCGAGCGCGACGACGGTTCCGCCGGGGTGGCCGGCGAGGAACGCCCGGATCTCGTCGTCGAACGCCTGCGCGCGCAGGGCGTGGGATTGGCTGGGTTTCCCGAAGTTCTCGTACGGATAGTCGAGGGTCCCGTAGAGACCCACGGCGAGCGGGTCCGCGAACGCGGTGTCGGGACGCGCCGCCTCGACGGCGCGGTTGCGGAGCGTCCACATCATCGTCGCGGGCACACCGGTCAGGGTGGTGGCGTCCACCCGTTTCCGGCGGTCGTCAGGCATTGCGCACCGGGTCGGGGTTCTCGATGAGCGGTGTGCGGCGCAGCATCCGGGTGCGCAACGTGTCCATCGACATTGCCAGGCTCCAATTCCCAGTGGGGTGAGATGCGTTATTCCACTCAACCACCTTTCGATGCCCGCGTGGGCGAGGGAACACTCACTACCAGGTACTTCGCCCGATGATGGCCCGCATGACGGCGATCACCGACTTCGAGCAGTGCACCCAGGACGCCTGCGGCTTCACGCCGGCCAGGGCTCAAGGCCGCGACGGCCTGTTCCGGTTCCGTCGTTGTTCGCCTCGCGAATAGATAACACGGGTGAGTACATCATCTGATAGACATTTTCAAACAAACTAAAGAGGTAAGGTGCAATTAAGTTTGTACTTGCAGTTCAAGACCTATCGGCGATGAAGGAGGTTCGTAGATGAACTCCTCTAATCAACTCTTGACGAGTGCGTTGCAGCTGTTGCGCGCCGCCGAGATCCGGGTAGTCTCCGGGGGCCCTGCCGACATGCTCTTGATTCTCCCGGACGGTCGCACGCAGGCGGTACAGGTTAAGGTCCGCCTGAAGCCCCCGCCGCCCAGCCTGCTCGAGAATCTCCGCCTTCGATACCCCGACGCGCGGTTCCTCTTCGTCACGACCCACACAACCCCCTACCTGAGACGGCTCGCCGAACGAGGGGGCGTCGATGTCATCGCGGTCCATGAAAGTGTTGCCATCTTCTCCGGCACCACGATCACCATTCCAACGCCATCTGACGGTGGCCCAGAAGCGCCGGTAGTGCGGCGTGGTCGCAAGCCATGGACCCGATGGGCTGTTGAGCGGATATTGCTCCTCACCGACCAACCGATGACTCAAGTAGATCTAGCGGCGACGTTGGCGGTCACACAGCAGTCCGTGTCCCACGTTCTACGGCACCACCGGTACGCGACTCGCACCGAAAACGGATGGATCCTCGAGCAGCGCAGCGATTCGCTCGAGATGCACCTCAATGAATACCCAGGCCCGGGTGGCGCCTCGACTTACTGGTACGGGTTGGATCCTGCGGTACGACAGGGTGCGGATGCGGCAAAGTTCACCGCAGAGATGGGCGTGGACTGCTTACAGACCGGCGATATCGCTGCGGACGTATACGCGCCCTGGCGCCTGCCTGCGATCGCCTCGCTATACACCCGCGAGTTGCTCGACTTCACGCCCGCAGGATTTACACCAGCCAGCGACAGTGAGCACACCCTGGAGGCAACTGTTCCGGAGGATCCCACTGTCTGGCGCACCGCCAAGGCTGCCGCGGAACTACCCCCGGTCCGCGTCGATCCGATCGTCGTACTGCAGGGTGTTGCTCCCGTGAGGGTCGACCCGATCATCGCGTTGCACGATGTCCTGCGCAGCCCTGGCGCCGATGCAGTGGAGGCCGCCGAACATCTGCGCAGTGCTATAGAGGAAGGAACGTGGCGTGGCTGATGCGGCCCAAGTCCATATGTTCGCCGCGTCGAATGCGGCGGACCTCGGTCTGCGAGCGCTGGCAGACCTCGCGGAAGCCGCTGAGGGGCACGATTACCGGGTCGTCGGTGGCCACATGGTGCACATTCTCACCCAGGTGTACCCCACCCCGGATGCGGTTGCCCGCGTCACGGCCGACGCCGACGCGGGAATCGACACCGTCGTCGCCGGTAACGACGGTCTTCACGAGAGTCTTCTCGCCCGCGGCTACGAACTCGTCAAGGGGAACCACTACGAAGCCCTATCCGGAGTCGAGAACAAGCCGCTCGAAATCGATCTGCTAGTGCCGCTTACGACCGGGCAGCGACGAGAAACAGTGGTGGTCGGAGATCGCGGGTTCGACGCCATCCCCGGCCTGAGCCTGGCATTAAGTGCAGAAGCCCTCGACGTCACGGTTCATGCAAGCCTGCAGGGTGGTGGAAAGTTGACATTTGACGTGCGACTGCCCGACGTCGAAGCCGCAGTGGTGCTCAAGGCCCTCGCCTGGCAAAGTCGCTTGGCGGACAAGGACATCGCAGATCTCTGTTCCCTCTTGACGATCGTTCACCAACACAAGGACCAACTGAGGACCGGGTGGAAGCTCAACCAGCCGAAGAAAGGTACGCGAGGTGACGCTGCACGAGCCCTCCACACCCTCCTCGAGATGATCGACCGCCGACAAAGAATCGGCGGACTCACGATGGCCGCCCCGAGGCTGGGGGCTCTAATTCGCACTCATGTCAGCGAGCCACCCCACTGATCTTTCTCCAAGAATGCAGGGCAACCGTGGATGGCGCTGAGATGGCGCCCGTTGAGGGTGGCGGAAGGTTCGTCGCCTCCTCCTTGCGGTAATACGGTAGGGGGGTATGGTAGTTCTGAGAGAAGACATCGATACCCCGAAGAGAGGCGAACCCCCGTGAGCACCTCCAGCGTCACCGTCACCGGCATGACCTGCGACCACTGCGTGTCCTCGGTAACCGAGGAGATCAGCGAACTCCCCGGCGTCACCGCCGTGAACGTCGATCTGGCCACCGGCAAGGTCGTCATCGAGAGCACCACCGACCTCGACCCGGGCGCCGTCGCGGGTGCCGTCGAGGAAGCCGGGTATTCCGTCGCCGGCTGAGCCGGCTATTCCAGCGCGCCGGTTCAGCCGGCAATCTCCAGCACAGGAGCCCCCTCATGAACGCAACCGGCAAGTTCGCCGGATTCACCGTCGGCCTCGTCGTGATCTTCGGTGCCGCGCTCGCCCTCGGGTCGGTTGCCGGCCCGGATGTGGCCGAGCCCGCCGCGCACACGGCCGGGGACGGAGGACACGACGCGGGAGGGCACGGCGCGGCGGGTCATGACGCCGTCGCCGGCCTGACGCCGGGCGGACTGTCGCCCACCGCGGACGGCTACACCCTCGAACTGGCATCCGACCAGGTCACCGCCGGTGCCGCGGTCCCGGTGCAGTTCCGGATCACGAACCCCTCGGGGGTACCCGTGACGGAGTACACCCCGGAGCACGAGAAGCTGCTGCACCTGATCGTCGTCCGCCGCGACCTCGCGGGGTTCCAGCACGTGCACCCGACCCTCGACGCGGCTGGAACGTGGAGCGTCCCCCTCGACCTGGGCCGCGGCGGCGACTACCGCGTGTTCGCGGACTTCACCCCGGCCGGCGGAGAGGGCGTCACGCTGGGCACCGACCTGCGGGTCGCCGGCAACTACGACCCTCAGGAACTGCCCGCACCCGCCCCGACCACCACCGTGGACGGCTACACCGTCACACTCGACGGCACGCTGCGACCGGGCGAGACGTCGAACGTCACGCTCTCGGTGAGCCGGGACGGACGGCCCGTCACCGATCTGCAGCCGTACCTCGGCGCCTACGGTCACCTGGTGGCGCTGCGCACCACCGACCTCGGCTACCTGCACGTCCACCCCGACGGACATCCCGGCGACGGCGTCACCGCGGCCGGTCCCGGGATCGACTTCGCCGTCACCGCGCCCAGCGCGGGCGACTACCGGCTGTTCCTGGACTTCCAGCACGCCGGCGCCGTCCACACCGCCGAGTTCACCGCCACCGCCGGACCGGAGGTGAAGTGATGACCCGCGGGGCCGACATCGCGGCAGCACCCGATTCCCAGATCGAACTGGCCATCGGCGGGATGACGTGCGCGTCGTGCGCCAACCGCATCGAGCGCAAGCTGAACAAACTCGATGGTGTCACCGCGACCGTCAACTACGCGACGGAGAAGGCCCGCGTCCACTACGACGCCGCCGACGTCTCACCCGAGGATCTCGTCGCGACGGTGGAGCAGGCCGGGTACACGGCCCGGCTGCCCGAAGTGAAGCCGCCTGCCCCGGAGGAAGAGGATCCGGCGGCGGAACTGCGGCAGCGGCTGCTCGTGTCGGCGGTGCTGACGGTTCCCGTCATCGCGATGGCGATGATCCCGGCGCTGCAGTTCACCAACTGGCAATGGCTGTCGCTCACGCTCGCGGCCCCGGTCGTGGTGTGGGGTGCGTGGCCGTTCCACAAGGCCGCGTGGACGAACCTGCGGCACGGCACGGCGACCATGGACACACTGGTGTCGATGGGCACGCTGGCCGCGTTCGGCTGGTCGCTGTACGCGCTGTTCTGGGGCACCGCCGGCATGCCGGGGATGACGCACCCGTTCGAGCTCACGATCGCGCGGGTCGACGGGACCGGCAACATCTACCTGGAGGCGGCCGCGGGCGTCACCACGTTCATCCTCGCCGGCCGCTACTTCGAGGCCCGCGCGAAGCGCCGGGCGGGAGCGGCGCTGAGGGCGCTGCTCGAACTGGGGGCGAAGGAAGTGTCGGTGCTGCGTGACGGCACCGAACAGCTGATCGGCATCGACCAGCTCGACGTCGGCGACCTGTTCGTGGTCCGTCCGGGCGAGAAGATCGCGACCGACGGCGTCGTCGTCGAAGGCTCGTCGGCGGTGGACGCGTCGATGTTGACCGGTGAATCCGTGCCCGTCGAGGTGTCGCCCGACTCCGAGGTGGCAGGCGCGACGGTCAACGTCGGCGGCCGGATCGTGGTTCGCGCCAGCCGGATCGGCGCCGACACCCAGCTCGCGCAGATGGCGTGGATGGTCGAGGACGCGCAGACCGGCAAGGCCGAGGTGCAGCGACTGGCCGATCGGATCTCCGGCATCTTCGTCCCGATCGTCATCGCGTTGTCGGTCGCGACCCTCGGCTTCTGGATCGGAACCGGCGGCTCGATCGCCGCCGCGTTCACCGCCGCCGTGGCCGTCCTGATCATCGCGTGCCCGTGTGCGCTCGGACTCGCCACTCCGACCGCCCTCATGGTGGGCACCGGACGGGGCGCCCAGCTGGGCATCCTGATCAAGGGCCCCGAGGTTCTGGAGTCGACCCGGCGAGTCGACACCGTGGTGGTCGACAAGACCGGCACCGTCACCACCGGCACGATGTCGCTGCACGACGTGGTCGCCGCCGACGGCCAGGACGAGGAGCAGGTTCTCCGGTTCGCCGGAGCACTCGAGGACGCGTCCGAGCACCCCATCGCCCGGGCGATCACCCGCGGCGCGAAGGAGCGCCTGACGACGCTCCCCGACGTCGAACAGTTCACCAACGTCGCGGGACTCGGCGTCCAGGGCATGATCGACGGACACGCGGTGGTCATCGGCCGCGCGAAACTGCTCGACGACTGGTCGCTGCACCTCACCACCGAACTCCAGCAGGCCGTCGAGGCGGCGGAGTCGAACGGCAAGACCGCCGTCGGGATCGGCTGGGACGGACGGGCGCGCGGCGTGCTCGTCGTCGCCGACACCGTCAAGCCGACGTCCCGCGAGGCGGTGGCGCAGTTCCGGGAACTCGGTCTCACCCCGATCATGCTGACCGGCGACAACAGGTCCGCGGCCCGGGCCATCGCCGACCAGGTCGGCATCGGCGAGGTGATCGCGGAGGTGCTGCCGCAGGACAAGGTGGACGTGGTCAAGCGCCTGCAGGCCGAGGGCAAGGTGGTCGCGATGGTCGGCGACGGGGTCAACGACGCCGCCGCGCTCGCGCAGGCCGACCTCGGTCTCGCCATGGGCACCGGCACGGACGTGGCCATCGAGGCCAGCGACCTCACGCTGGTCCGCGGCGACCTCCGCGCCGCCGCCGACGCGATCCGGTTGTCGCGCAGAACGTTGAGCACGATCAAGGGAAACCTGTTCTGGGCCTTCGCCTACAACGTCGCGGCGCTGCCCCTGGCGGCGGCGGGTCTGCTCAACCCCATGCTGGCCGGTGCCGCCATGGCATTCTCTTCGGTGTTCGTCGTG
This sequence comes from Rhodococcus sp. T7, assembly GCF_009872365.1. Lineage (NCBI taxonomy): Bacteria > Bacillati > Actinomycetota > Actinomycetes > Mycobacteriales > Nocardiaceae > Rhodococcus > Rhodococcus sp. T7. The sequence continues at coordinate 71,879 of NZ_WXYH01000221.1, read as the reverse complement.
AGCAACAGCCTGCGACTGCGCCGGTTCCAACCGCTGACCACTCCCACCCGAGGGGAACAATCATGACCGAGCAACCTCACACCGACCACGAGCACGAGGCCGGCCACGGATACATCAGCGCCAAGGACGACTACCTCAAGCGACTGCGCCGCATCGAGGGCCAGGCGCGGGGACTCCAGCGGATGGTCGAGGACGAGAAGTACTGCATCGACATCCTCACCCAGGTCTCCGCGATGACCAAGGCGCTGCAGGCGGTGGCGCTGGGTCTGCTCGAAGACCACATCAGCCACTGCGTGGTCGACGCCGCCGTCGCGGGCGGCTCCGAGGCGGACGCGAAGATCAAGGAAGCCACCGACGCCATCGCACGACTGGTGCGTTCCTGAAAACCTGACCACGAGAGCAGCTTCCGAGGGAGCAGGCATGTCTCACGATCATCAGCAGGAAATGGAACAGGTCCGGCACACCGGACACGATCACGACGCCCACACCGATCGGCACGCCGGCTACGGCGCGCACGGTGAGGTACTCCGGCAGAAGTTCTGGATCAGTCTCGCGCTGTCGGTGCCGGTGGTGGTGTTCAGCCACATGTTCGCCGACCTCCTCGGCTACACCGTCCCCGACTTTCCCGGCGCGTCCTGGATTCCGCCGGTCGTCGGTACCGCGATCTTCTTCTACGGCGGCGCACCGTTCCTCACCGGCGCGTGGAGCGAACTGAAGTCGCGGCAGCCGGGCATGATGCTGCTGATCGGGATGGCGATCACGGTCGCGTTCCTCGCGTCGTGGGTGACGACCCTGCAAATCGGCGGGTTCAACCTCGACTTCTGGTGGGAACTGGCGCTTCTCATCGTCATCATGCTCCTCGGCCACTGGCTGGAGATGCGGGCGCTGGGGTCGGCGTCCGGTGCCCTCGACGCGCTCGCCGCGCTGTTGCCGGACACCGCGGACCGGGTCACCGACGACGGCGTCACCGAGGTCCCCGTCTCCGAACTCGCCACCGGCGATCTGGTGCTGGTGCGGGCCGGTGGCCGCATCCCCGCGGACGGCACCGTCGCGGACGGCCGCGCGGAGGTCGACGAGTCGATGATCACCGGCGAATCCACTCCCGTCGCCCGGACCATCGGCGACCCCGTGGTCGCGGGCACCGTCGCCACCGACAGCGCGCTGCGGATCACCGTCGGCGCTGTGGGGGAGGACACCGCCCTCGCCGGCATCCAGCGCCTGGTCGCCGACGCGCAGTCCTCGTCGTCCCGCGCCCAGGCGCTCGCGGACCGTGCGGCCGCGTTCCTGTTCTACTTCGCTTCCGTCGCAGGGCTTCTCACGTTCGTGGTGTGGTCGCTGCTCGGCAACCTGGACGAGGCCGTGGTCCGGACCGTCACCGTCCTCGTTATCGCCTGCCCACACGCGCTCGGCCTGGCGATACCCCTCGTGATCGCCATCTCCACCGAACGCGCCGCGAGGGCCGGTGTGCTGGTGAAAGACCGGCTGGCGCTGGAACGGATGCGCAGCGTCGACGTCGTGCTGTTCGACAAGACCGGCACCCTCACCCAGGGCAGGCACGCGGTGACGGGCGTCGTCGCGACGGCCGGTGTCACCGAGACCGACCTGCTCGCGCTCGCCGCCGCGGTCGAGGCCGACAGCGAACACCCGGTCGCCCGCGCGATCGTTGCCGAGGCTGCCGCGAAGGTACCCGACGCGTCCCGCCGCACCGCCACCGAATTCCGGTCGCTGCCCGGTCGCGGGGTGCGCGCCGTGGTCGACGGCGAGGACGTGGCCGTCGGCGGGCCGGCGATGCTCGCCGAACTGAACGTGACGGTCCCCGACGACGTTGCGGCGCAGACGGAACGGTGGGTCGGACGCGGTGCCGCTGTGCTGCACGTCGTCCGCGACGGGAAGGCGCTCGGCGCGGTGGCGCTCGAGGACGCCGTCCGCGAGGAGTCCCGGCAGGCGATCGACGCCCTGCACGCGCGGGGTGTGAAGGTCGCGATGATCACCGGCGACGCCCGGCAGGTCGCCGACGCCGTCGCCGCCGACCTCGGGATCGACGAGGCGTTCGCCGACGTCCTGCCCGAGAACAAGGACGCGCAGGTGGCGGCACTCCAGGCTCGCGGTCACCGCGTCGCGATGGTCGGCGACGGGGTCAACGACGCCCCCGCGCTCGCCCGCGCCGACGTGGGTGTCGCCATCGGGGCCGGCACGGACGTCGCCATCGAATCGGCGGGAGTCGTCCTCGCCGCCGACGATCCCCGCGCGGTGCTGTCGATCATCGATCTGTCGCAGGCGAGCTACCGCAAGATGTGGCAGAACCTGGTGTGGGCCACCGGTTACAACATCATCGCCGTGCCGTTGGCCGCCGGTGTGCTCGCGTTCGCCGGGGTCGCGATCTCCCCCGCGGTGGCGGCGATCCTGATGTCGATCTCCACCATCGTCGTCGCCCTCAACGCACAGCTGTTGCGACGACTCGATCTGGATCCGGCACGGCTGGCGCGGAACTGATCGTCTCGACGGCGACTTCGGATGCGGTGACGGCGGGTTCGGTGACGACGGGTTCGGTGATCCGCCGCAGCGCGGACACCAGCCCGTCGACGGTGCCGGCGACGGCCGCGACGTAGGCGTCGGGGCGGATGACCCACACCTCGCCGGGCTTCGCGTCCAGCGCGGCGGTGAGGACACCGGTGGTGTCGATCTCCGACAGCCGGACCAGCCGGATCGGTGCGTGCACTGCGGGAAGGGCCGCGCTGCGGATCTCGTCGGCGTCCACGCCGTCACCGAGCAGCAGCAGGATGCCGCTCCGGGCGATGTCGCGGAGCCGGGTGCCCCCGCCGCCGCGCAGCGTCACCGGGGTGTCGGGCACGAGGATTCCCGGCGCCGCCGCCGGGGTGCATCCACGATCCGGGCGGCCGGCGAAGGCGCGTCCCGGATCGTCTGTGGTCAAGGGTGATTCGACGTACCAGAACGGCTCGGCGAGGCGGCCACTGTCGACGAGGGCACGGGCCTGCGGGTCGGTGACCGCCGCGGTGAGCACGTCGCGGCGGTGCCGGTGCTGCTCGTCCGACTGCGGGACGAGGAAGTCCATCGTCGCCGTCGTGACGGCGATGTTCTCCACCGCCGCCGCGTGCCGCTCGGTGTGATACGTCTCGAGCAGCGACTCGTCCGCCCAGCCGCGCAGGACGAACGCCAGCTTCCAGGCGGCGTTCTCGGCGTCGGCGACACCCGAATTCAGTCCGCGGGCACCGAACGGGGACACGATGTGCGCGGCGTCGCCGGCGAGCAGCACCCGGTCGACGCGCATCCGGTTCGCGACCCGGGAGTGGAAGCGGTACACCGATTTCCACACGATGCGGTAGTCGGTGTCGCCGATGATCTTCCGGATCCGCTCGTCCAGCGCCCCCGACCGTTCCTCGGCCTCGAGGTCGTAGTCGCCGGGCACCTGCCAGTCGATGCGGAACGTGGAATCGGGGCACGGATGGATGAGCACCTGCCTGCCCGGGTTCCACTCGGGGTCGAAATAGAAGCGGCGCTCGTCGGCCCAGCCGGGGATGTCGGCGGCGATGTCGCAGATGAGGAACTTGTCGTCGAACGAGCGACCGTCGAACGTGACCCCCAGCTGCTGCCGGATCGCGCTGCCCCGGGATCCCACCGCGACCACGGCGTAGTCGGACTCGACCACCCGGTCACCGTCGTCGGTGCGGCACGTGATGGTCACGCCGGTCTCGTCCTGGTCGACGGACGTGGCCTCGTGTCCCCACCGGACGTCGATCGACGGTGTGGCCGCGATCCGCTCGTCGAGCAGTTCCTCCGTCCGGGCCTGCGAGATGTTGACGAACGGCGGGAACGACGAGATGCCGCGGTCGACGAACGTCTGCGCGAACAGTTCGTGGTCGCGGTGGAACGTGCGGGCGCACCCCCACGTCACCCCCTCGTCGGCCAGTTGACGGCCGACGCCGATCGCGTCCCACACCTCGAGGACGTCCCGCTGCTGGCAGATGGCCTTCGATCCGATCGGATCCCGTTCGGCCCGGGCGTCGAGCAACGTGACCGGTATGCCCCAGCGGGCCAGCAGCAGCGCCGTCGTCTGGCCCACCGGGCCGTTGCCCACGACGGTGACGGTGCCGCCTCGGGTGTGTCGTCTTCCCATGATCCTCGCCTTGTCAGTGTGAAACGGTGACGGGTGAAACGGTGACGGATTTCAGCCCTGCAACTGGTCCCAGACCTCGCGGTCACGCTCGGCGGTCCAGATGACGGGGCGTTCGATCCCCGAGAGTTCGTCCCACACGCGGGAGACGTCGAACGGGAGGCAGTGCTCGAAGATTGGCCAGTGCCCGTACTGCTCGTTGAGTGCGGCGTGGGTGGCTTCGAACGCCTCCTTCAGGGTGCCGCCGCGCTGCTGCACGGCACCGACCTCGGCGAGCATGACCTCGATGAAGTGGCGAGTCTGCTCGATCGCGGCATCGACAGCCTCCCGGCCGTGGGAGACGGCGCCGCGTCCGCCGATCAGGACCTCGGCGCCCAGCGCCTTGATCCGGTCGAGGGTGCCGGTGGACCAGTCGCGGTGGAAGGCGTCGCCGGTGTACAGCGCGGCCTGCGCCTCCACGAGGTCGCCGGCGAAGAGGATCTTCTGCTTCGGCAGCCACGCGGTGATGTCACCTTCGGTGTGCCCGCGGCCGAAGTGCTGGAGCACCAGGTCGCCGCGTCCGCCGCCGAGGTCGATGGTCAGCTTGTCGGCGAACGTCAGGGTGGGCCAGGTCAGTCCGGGCACCGAGTCCGCACCCTTGGCCAGACGCGGCATGCGACCGAATTCGCTTGCCCAGTCTTCCTTTCCACGCTCCTCGATGAGGGCGCGGGTGGTCTCGTGCGACACGATGGTCTCGGCGTCGAACGCGGACGCACCGAGCACGCGGACAGCGTGGTAATGCGAGAGCACCAGGTAGCGGACGGGCTTGTCGGTGTGCTCGCGCAGCTTGCGCAGCCAGTCCTGAGCGGCCACGGGGGTGGCGAGCGCCTCGAAGCAGACCACGAAGTCCTCGCCCTCGATGGCGCCGATGTTGGGATCGCCCTCGGCGGTCAGCGCGTACACGCCGTCGGCGAGCACTTCCAGGGTCTGTTCCTTCTCGCCGAGGTCGGCCGAGGACGCGAAGTTGATCGGGCTCATGCGCTGCACCTAACTAATCAAAGGTTTGATTGATGGTGACCACAGTAACCCGGCTCACAAAATAATGAAAGCCTTGATCAATATCTGTCCGGGATTTCTCCGCGCTGCCCCCACCCCGCTACGACGAACGGGACGCTCGTTGCGTCAGATGCAACGGGCGTCCCGTTCGTCGGGAAGCGGTGGGGACGTGCTCACCCCGCGAGCAGCACGCCGACCAGTGCGATCGAGCCCACCCAGACGGTGGAGATCGTGGCGAGGACGAAGGGGCGGGCGCCGACCTTCTTGATGGTGGCGATCTGGACGCCGGCGCCGAGGGCGAACATGGCGGCGGTGAGGAGTGCGGTCTGGAGGATCTTGGCGTCGGCGAGCAGACCCGCGGGCAGCAGGCCGGACGACCGGAGTCCGACGCAGGCGAGGAACGCGACGACGAACAGCGGGACGAGCGGCGGCCGCTTCACGTCGGCGTCGCTGCCTGCGAGGGAGCGCTGCCGCACGCTGAGAACGGCCATGACCGGCGCGAGCATGAGGACGCGGGCCAGTTTGACCACCGCGGCGACGCCGAGGGCCGCTCCGCCGATCGCTCCGCCGGCCGCGACGACCTGCGCGACCTCGTGGATAGATCCGCCCGCCCACAGGCCGGCGTCGGTGTCGGAGAGTCCGAGCGCCCGCGACAGCAGGGGGATCGCGGGGATCATGAGGGTGCCGAAGATGACGACGAGCGCGACCGCGGTGATCACCTCTTCCTCGTCGGCGTCCACGACCCCGTCCACCGCCGCGACCGCGGCCGCACCGCAGATCGAGAACCCGCAGGCGATGAGCAGTCGTTGCGTCCAGCTGAGGCCGAGCAGTTTGCCGACGAACATCGTGCCGACGATGCCCAGACAGACGATCGAGACGACCACGACGATGACGCCCCAGCCGAGTCCGAGGATGTCGCTCAACATCAACTGCAGCCCGAGGAGGGCGATGCCGACCCGGAGCAGTTTCTTGGCGGAGAACTGCAGTCCCGGACGGAGGCGCTCGGGCAGTCGCGCGACGTTCGACAGTACGGCGCCGAGCACGATGGCGATCAACAGCGGGCTCACCGTCGGGAGGAACCGGCCGATGCCCATCGCGAGGGCGGTGGCGGCGGCGCACAGCGCCAGGCCCGGGAGGACAGTGACCGTGGCGGTCTGCAGTCGCGGCAGCGTTCCCGTGCTCGCCACGCGCTGTTCCTCGGACTTCGATTCGCTCAGTTCGGTGCTCATGCTCCTACGGTCCGTCACTGCGGCACTTTGCGATAGCCGTCATTTCGGCATGAACACATATCAATCTGATATGTCTTGTGCGGTGGTCATATACTCGACGTATGTCCCGCAAATGGCCGGAGTTTCCGGTGCTCGAATTGCTCGTCGGAGTCGACGACCACGGAAGCCTCAGCGCTGCCGCCAGACTCGCGGGAATGGCGCAGCCGAATGCGAGTCGCGCCATCAAGCAACTCGAGCGCCAGTTCGGCATGACCCTGCTGCAGCGCAGCCCGACGGGTTCGATACTGACGCCGCAAGGCACCGTGATCGCGCACTGGGCGCGCCGGGTACTGTCCGATGCGGGCAGGCTGCTCGATGTGGCCGAGGGGCTGCGCGCGGAACGCTCGGCCGAGTTGACGGTGGGCGCCAGCATGACGGTGGCGGAACATCTGATGCCGGGGTGGCTGGGGCAGTTTCGCCGGATGCACTCCGACGTCACCATCCACCTGCAGGTGCACAACTCGACTCAGGTGTTCGAGCGCATCGACAACAGGATCTGCGACGTCGGGTTCGTCGAATCGCCGACGGTGCCGCGTCCGCTGAAGAGCATCACGGTGGCCCGCGACCGGCTGGTCGTCGTCGTCCACCCCACCCACCCGTGGGCGCGGCGTCGAAAAGCACTGTCCGTCAGCGAGTTGGCATTGACACCGCTCCTGGTCCGGGAACCGGGATCGGGCACACGGACCACCCTCGACGTGGCGTTGCAGGAATACGAACGGGCGGCACCGCTTCTCGAACTCGGCAGCGCCGCCGCGATCCGCACCAGCGTGCTCGCCGGGGTCGGACCGGCGGTGATGAGTACCCTCGCGGTCGCGGAGCAGGTCGCCGCCGGCGAACTGAAGGTGATCGACGTCGAGGGCCTCGAACTCGAACGGGTTCTTCGGGCCGTGTGGCGGGGCGCGCGTCAGCTCGACGGTCCCGCAGGCGAACTGGTGCGGCTGGTCCGCCGGGTCGGGGCCGAGAACTGAAAGACGCTCAGCCGAGAAGGAACGTCGTCGCACCGGCGGCGATCACCAGCACGATGACAGCGGAACGGAACACGCCCGGTGGCAGTCGCCTGGCGATCGCCAGTCCGGTGACGTTGCCGATCACCGCCGCCGTCACGAAGACCGGGAGGCGCGGCCAGAACATCGACTCCGTGATCTCGTCGTGGAACCACAGGACACCGAGGGCCATGATGTTGGCGACGATGAAATAGCCTGCGAGATCGGCGATGAACGCCATCGGTGGCAGCCGCGCGCGCATCAGCAACAGGACCGGTGGCGGTCCGTTGAGGGAGGTCGTGGTGCCCAGGTAGCCGCCTACGGACCCGGTGAGGACGTGCGCGGTGGTGGAGGGCGCCCGAGCGGTTTCCGTCCGGGTGGGGAGGGCCATCGCGACTCCGCACAGCATGACCACGATGCCCGCCGCCGGCTTCAGATACTGTTCCGGCAACAGTCCGAGGGTGACCGCACCCAGCCAGGCACCGGGCAGACTGCCCCCGCCGAGCAGAGCCACCCGTCCCCAGTTGATATGTTCACGCAGGTGATACGCCGCGCCGATCCGCGTGATCAGACCGGCGACGAGATTGACGAATACCACTTCGGGAACGGCGAATCCGATCATCAGCATCACCGGCGTCGCGATCAGTGCCGTGCCGAACCCGGTGGCACCGCCGATGACCGAGGCGATGCCGATACACAGGGCACCCACGAGGAGCATCGTCATCGCGACTCCCTTCTCGATCCGGTGGCACGGTGTCGTGCCGGTCCGCCGCTCAGATGGCGAGGGACTGAACTGCGCTGACCAGCGCCATCAATTCGATGTCGCTGCCGGTGCATCCGCGGGACAGGTCGTTCCACGGCGCGGCCAATCCTTGGAGGATGGGCCCCAAGGCTATTGCACCGCCGAGCCGCTGGGCAATTTTGTACCCGATGTTACCGGCGTCGAGGTTCGGGAAGACCAGGACGTTCGCGCGACCGGCGACCCGCGACCCGGGCGCCTTGGACGCGCCGATCTCGGCGACAAGCGCGGCGTCGAACTGCAGGTCTCCGTCCACGTGCAACTGTGGGTCCCGGACGCGCACCCGTTCCGCGGCCTCGCGGACCTTCTCCACCCGCGGATGGCTGGCGCTGCCCTGGGTGCTGAACGACAGCATCGCCGCGATCGGGGTCTGCTCGGTGAGCTGGAAGTGGGTGGCGCTGGCGGCGAGCGCGATGTCGACCAGTTCCTCGACCGTCGGATCGGGGACGACGGCGCAGTCGGAGAACGTCAACTGCCTGCCGTCCGGCAGCAACATCAGGATCGCACTGGACAGGGTGTTCGAACCGGGTGCCAGCCCGACGATGCGCAGCCCCGCCCGCAAGACGTCGGACGTCGGCCTGCTCGCACCCGCAACACCGGCATCGACCACCCCGGCGCGCACTGCCGCCGCGGACAGGCACACCGGATCCGACAGCGCCGCCTCGATCCGGTCGGGATATTTCGCGAATCCCGATTCGACGGCGCCGCGGATCGCGGGATCGGCGGCGGCCTCGTCCAGGTCGACGACGAGTTCCTCGGCCAGCGGAATGCCCGCGGCCTCCGCGGTGCGCCGGATGACGTCCCGCCGCCCGAACAGGCGCGGGGCGACGACACATTTGTGGTGCAGATGGTGTGCCGCGCGGATCGCGCGTCCGTCTTCTCCGTCCGCGAGCGCGACGGTCCGGTTCCGGCCGCTCAGGGTGGCGGTCCAGTGGTCGATCAGCGATGAATCATTCAGTCGTGCAACGTCGGTGGGGGGTGCAGTGGTGACGCCCGGGGCCATGGCCTCGCTCTCCCGTCGATACGAAGAGGGGTGGCGGTCGTCGATCACGACGACCGCCACCCGCTGGAACTCGGGGAAGGTGCCCTTCCCTTACGGCTGGATTGCCTTCTCGATGTCGGTGAGCATGCTGTCGATGCCGTGCAGCAGTTCCGACAGCACCTCGTCGTCGGCGACGAGCGGCGGCGAGATCATCAGCATCGTGGCACCGCGGTCGTCGCCGCGGAGGATCACCTTGGTGCGGGCGAACGCCTCCGGCAGCACCTTGCGCAGCACCGTCAGCGACTCCTGCTCGGTGAACTCGCGGCCGCTGTCGCTGTCCGCCATCAGTTCGATCGCGTAGAAGAAGCCGGTGCCGCGGACGTCCTTCACGCAGCGGTGTGAGCGCATCAGCGAATCGAGTGCCGACTTCAGCTTCGGGCCGCGTGCGCTGACGTTGCCGAGGACGTTCTCGTCGCGCATCGCGGTGATGTTCGCGACCGCGACCGCCGTCGACACCGGGTGCCCGCCCCACGTGGCGCCGTGGGTGAACACGCCACCCTTGGGCGAGTCGTAGAGTTCGCGAACCAGTTGCTCACGCACGATCAGGCCGCCGAGCGGGGCGTATCCCGAGGTGGAGCCCTTCGCGAACGTGATCATGTCCGGAACCACACCGGTGAGTCCGTAGCCGAACCAGTGCCCGAGGCGGCCGAACGAGCAGATCACCTCGTCGGAGACCAGCAGAATCCCGTGCTTGTCGCACAGCGCGCGCAGTGCGGCCCAGTATCCGTCCGGCGGGACCAGGGCGCCGCGCCCGTTCTGCACCGGCTCGGCGAACACGGCGGCGATGGTCTCGGCGCCCTCTTCCTCGATGACGGCCTCGATCGCGGCGATGCAGTCGAGTTCGTTCGCCGGGCCGCAGTCGCCGAGGTAGCCGAGCGTGTTGGGTACGGAGCGGACCCCGGGCAGCAGCGGGCCGAACGGATCCTTGATCTTGGGCAGCTGCGTCACCGAGAGTGCGCCGAGAGTGGTTCCGTGATAGGCCATCTCGCGGCTGATGATCTTGGTTCGCTGCGGGTTGCCCTGGCTGCGGTGGTACTGCCGGGCGAACTTGACCGCCGTCTCCACGGCCTCGGAACCCGAGTTGACGAAGAACGTCGTCCCGAGGTCACCGGGTGCCAGGTCGGCGATCAGCGCGGACGCCTCGATCGCGGGAATGTGGGCGCTGCCCCAGTTGGACGCGTACGCCAGCGTCCCGATCTGCTCGCTCGCCGCCTTCGCGATGTCGTCGCGGCCGTGACCGATGTTCACACAGAACAGACCAGCCAGACCGTCGAGGAAACGGTCTCCCTCGGTGTCGATCAGATAGCTTCCCTCGCCGCGAACGAACACCGGGAAGTCGCTTTCCCAGGTGTCCTTGCGGGTGAAATGAGGTCCGAGGTGCCGGCGGGCCCGTGCTCGCAATTCGGTGACGTCCACGACCATCTCCTTCGTTGTCGAATGGCTGTGATCCACAACATACCGACGAGGCGGACCGCAGGTCAGAACCAGAAGAGCGGTATTCGATGGGTCCAGACTGGTCCCCGTAGACGGTCCCCAACTGGTCCTTCTGGTCCCATGCCAGAGTGATCCAGACTTCGGTATCGCTCGGGGACCACGGCATGTGGTCGGAGCGGAACAGCCCCAGCTAACGGAGGTCTCAGATGAGGATCGGTATCCCCAAGGAAGTCAAGAACCACGAGTACCGGGTGGCGGCCACTCCTGCCGGTGTCCACGAGATGGTTGCCCACGGGCACGACGTGTTCGTGGAACGCGGTGCGGGGGAGGGCTCGTCGATCGGCGACGACGCCTACGGCGCGGCCGGCGCGAAGATCCTCGACAGCGCCGACGCCGTGTGGCAGAGCGCGGAACTCCTGCTGAAGGTCAAGGAGCCCATCGCGGAGGAATACCACCGGATGCGTTCGGACCTCACGCTGTTCACCTACCTGCACCTCGCCGCCGGCGAGGAGTGCACCCGGGCCCTGCTCGCCGCCGGCACGAATTCGGTTGCGTACGAGACCGTTCAGCTTCCCGACGGCTCGCTGCCCCTGCTGTTCCCGATGAGTGAGGTCGCCGGCAGGCTCGCCCCCCTCGTCGGTGCGCAGGCACTCATGCGCCCGGAGGGTGGCCGGGGTGTGCTGATCGGCGGCGTGTCCGGGGTGTCCCCCGCGCGGGTCGTCGTGATCGGTGCCGGCGTATCGGGCATGAACGCCGTCGCCGTCGCCGCAGGCACCTGGGCCGACGTCGTCCTGTTCGACAAAAACGTCGACAAGCTGCGCGCCGCCGACCGCATGTACCAGGGCCGGATCCGCACCCTCGCCGCCAACGCCTACTCGATCGAGCAGGAGGTCATGCAGGCCGACCTCGTCATCGGTGCCGTGCTCGTCCCGGGCGCCAAGGCCCCGAAGATCATCTCGAACTCGCTGGTCTCACGGATGAAGCCGGGCAGCGTCCTCGTCGACATCGCGATCGACCAGGGTGGTTGCTTCGAGGACTCGCGTCCCACCACCCACGCGGACCCCACGTTCAAGGTCCACGACTCGGTGTTCTACTGCGTGGCGAACATGCCGGGAGCGGTGCCCCACACCTCCACGTACGCGCTCACCAACGTGACCCTGCCGTACACGCTGCAGATCGCGGAGAAGGGCCTGGCCCGCGCGGCCCGGGAGAACGCCGCGCTCCGCGCCGGAGTCAGCACGATCTCCGGGCGACTGACCAACGACGCCGTCGGTGCCGCACTCGGCATCGAGTCGATCGGCGTCGACGAAGCGCTCAACCTCGTTTGATTTCGCCGCCGGCCCGGCATACTGAGAAGTGCTCGTTCGGGAACTTCTCGGCGTGCCGGGTCGGCCTACACCTGGCCACTCTTGGATCCACAGGAGGCGATGCGTGCCGAGAACACTGATCGAGATCGACCGCAATTCCGCCGAACCGCTCTACCGGCAGGTTCGGCGGGCGATCGAACACGGCATCGCCAACGGACTGTTCGATCCACGCCACCGCCTCCCCAGTTCGCGTGAACTGGCGGTCGATCTCGCGATCTCCCGGAACACGATCAACCTGGCATATCAGGAACTGATCGCCGAGGGACTCGTTCAAAGCCACCAGCGTTCGGGCATGTTCGTCAATCCCGACATGATCGAGACGCTCGCATCCGACGCCCGCGCGACCATCCCGCGCATCGACTGGTCGTCCCGCATCCGGCGGTACCCCGACGCCGACGTTCCGCACATCGAGAAGAACCTCGACTGGCACAGCTACCCGTATCCGTTCCTGGCCGGGCAGATCGACATCCGCAGCTTCCCGGCCCGCGCGTGGGTCCGGTGCCTGCGTGACGCCCTGTACCAGCCGCATGCCTACGCCAGCCTGCAGGACAGCGTCGGCGCGGACGATCCGATGCTGATCGACATGATCCGCCAGCACCTGCTGCCGTCGCGCGGCATCGAGGCCGGTGCGGACGAGGTTCTCGTCACCGTCGGTTCCCAGCAGGGACTGGACCTCGTCGGCCGCGTACTCCTCGGACCCGAACACCGTGTCGCGATCGAGAACCCCGGTTACCTCGACGCGCGACACATCTTCCTGCGCACCGGCGCTCAGGTGTACGGCATCGACGTCGACGCGCACGGCCTGCGACCGCCGGAGACGCTGCGCGGCACGGACCTGATGTATCTGACCCCGAGCCATCACCATCCGACCAACGTGACGCTCGGCATCGACCGCAGGCAGCGTCTGCTGCAGCTCGCCGCGGAATCCGGCACCGTGATCGTCGAGGACGACTACGACAGCGAGTTCCGCTATCACGGCAGCCCCAGCCCGGCGCTCAAGGCGCTCGACTCCAGCGGCGACGCCGTGTACCTCGGCACGTTCTCGAAGTTCCTGGCCCCCGGTCTGCGCCTCGGCTACCTCGTCGGACCCGCAGATCTGGTGCGTGAACTGCGCAAAGCCCGCCGGTACGTGCTGCGGCACCCACCGGGTCATCAGCAGCGGGCCCTGGCGATGCTCATCGACAGCGGCGAGTATCACCGGGCGCTGCGCCATCACCGCACCCAGATGAAACACAAATGGGAACGCCTGTGCGCGGCCGTCGACAAGTACCTCCCCTGGCCGCAGGAGCCGTACCCGCCCGGTGGGGTCAGCCTGTGGATGACCGGTCCGGAGAATCTCGACTGCCGGGTCCTCGCACGAGAGGCAGAGGCCCGCGGCGTCCTCATCGAACGGGGCGACATCTTCTTCACCCAGCCCGTACCGCCCCGCAACCACTTTCGCATCGGCTACGGGGCGATCCCACTGCGCTCCATCGAGGAAGGCATCGCCCTCCTCGGTCAGGCCTGCGCGGCCACCATGCGGCGCTGAGGCTCGGTCCGCCGCGGTCCGCGCGCGACCGGTTCCCGCTCGGGACCTGGAGCGAGCAGTCGCCACACGAGGATCACGAGCGCATTCACGCCTGTCGAGACGACGCCGCTGTTGATCCCACCGAGGACCGAGGGACCCTGCAGGTACAGGACGATGGACAGCCCCACACCGACGATCATTCCGGTCGTGATCGCCGCGGCGGGTACGCGCCGCATGAACAGCACCACCAGGAATGCCGGGACCACCTGCGCCACCAGGCCGTAGAACAGGTTGAGAACGGTCAGCATGAGCGTCGAGGCGTACAGCGTGAGCAATGCGCCGAGAACGAGGAAAGCGGCCACGAAGACCGTGCTCCACCGTCGCTGGGCGTGTGGCCCGAGTCCGGAGAACAGGTTGCGCGACACCAGACCTCCGATTCCGAGTGCCGTCGCGGCGAGCACCAACAGACCGGACAGGGCCGCACCCGACGCCACGATTCCGACGAGCCAGTCCGGCAGCAGGCCGCGGGCGGTCACCATGAAGATCGTGTTCGGGTTGTCGACGCCCGGGTACTTCTGCACCGCGTAGAACGAGGCGAGAACCAGCAAGGGGTAGATGAGCATGTACAGCGGCATCCACACGGTCGATCCCTTCACCGCGCGCTCCGACTTCGCGGGCAGGATGTAGGACGCGCCCAGGCCGAGGTAGAACACGAGCGCCTGGAAGATGATGGTGGTCATCGTGAACGTCATCGCCGAGCCCTGGATGGTGCTGACGGCGGGGGTGATGTGGAGAGGAGCGGTCGCGGCCCCCGACCCGTGGGTGGCGAACAGCACCGCGATACCGACGGCCGCGACGGTGATGACCATCAGCGTGTCCTTGATGACGGACACGTACGCAGGCGAGCGGATACCTGACACCGCGACGTAAAGGAACGCGAGGACGCCGGCGATCACCACCGCCTGGACCGGGGTGAGACTGACCCCCAGTGACGACAGCACCACCTGCAGACCGATGAATTGGTACTGCCCCCAAGGCACGAGCCCGACGAGCAGTGTCAAGCACGTCACCAATTCCACAGTGCGGCTGGAGAAATGCCTGCCGAAGATGTCGGGGACGGTCATTGCGTCGTACCGTTTCGCGGCCCGCCACACCAGCGGTGCCAGGAAGTAGCCGAATACGTACGCAAGCAGGATGTACCCGATGAACCACACGCCGTAACTCGCGCCGTGGGCGTAGATGCCCGACGGGAATCCGAGCAGGGTGCCGATGCTGTACACCTCACCGACCGCGAGAAAGTACACCAACCAGGCGGGGAACGAGCGCCCGCCGACGAGGAATTCCGAGATGCCCCCGTCGCGGCGGCCGTACCCCGCGTATACGGCGACTCCCACCGAGATAGCGAGTACGACACAGAGGACGGCGATGATCATGCGGTTTTCTCCTCATCCGGGTAATGGCTGCGGTCGAAGAACCGCCAACTGACCCACAAGCACAGCGTGGTGAGCGGGAAACAGATGAAGGTCCAGAGGAATACGACGGGAAAGCCGAAGATCACTGCGTGAATTCGTCCGAAGGTGAAGACTCCGCCCAGTATCGCGACGGTCGGAACGACGAATCCGATGATCACGCTCGGCCAACTGCGAATCATCGGGCCGTCGCCGGTGCCGTGAGTTCCGGGCTCGCGTGGACGACGTTTCCGCCCACGACGGTCGCGTCCACGGTGAGCGCACGGATCGTCTCGGGGGCCACCGCCGTGACGTCCGCCGACAACACCGCAAGGTCGGCGAGCTTGCCCACCTCGAGGCTGCCTCGCGACGACTCCTCGCCGCCGAGGTACGCGGCGTCGATGGTGTAGGCGCGCAGTGCCGCGTCGACGTCGATGCTCTGCTCCCCGCCGAGCACGTCGCCGTTCCGGGTGATCCGGTTGACGGCACACCAGATCCCCTCGAGCGGGGGGACCGGGGTGACGGGTGTGTCCGAGTGCAGGCCGAACGTCAGGCCACGCGAGCGCGCCGAGGCCAACGGGCTGATGCGGCGCGCCCGTTCCGGGCCGAGGAAGCGGTCCCGGTGCCGGTCACCCCAGTAGTAGACATGTTTGACGAAGAATGAGGCCAGCACGTCGTTCGCGGCCATGCGGTCGAGTTGGTCCTCCCGCACGGTCTGGCAGTGTTCGATCCGGTGCCGTCGGCGCCGTCCGGGCGCCACCCCGAGCCGTTCGTACCCGTTGATAATCGCCTCGATGGCGGCGTCCCCGTTGCCGTGCACGGCGACCTGCCAGCCGGCAGCGTCCAGCGCGGCGATCCTGCGCCCGAGATCGTCGGGGTCCAGCAGCATCATGCCGTGCTCGTCCGGTGCGCATGTGTACCCCTCGGCCAGGCAGCCGGTGAGTCCTTGAATAGACCCGTCGGCGACGATCTTCACGCCCGTGAGACTGAAATTGTCGTCGTCGGCTGCCGGATCCGGCGCCTCCGGTGTGCCCTCGTCGAGGCCCGCCACGAGATCGTGGAAGAGGTAGCCGTGGACGCGGGTCGGGAGCCCACCGGACCGCGCGAGAGTGCGGTACGCATCGAGGCCCGCCCTGCCGCCGATCAATCCGATACCCGCATCGTGCACCGTCGTGACGCCGTGCCGCGCGTACTCCGCCCCTGCCAGCCGCAACGCTTGCACCGCCTCGTCGCTGCCGCGGCTCGGCACCATCGAATTGACCATGAACGCGGCCCCCTCCAGCAGCAGCCCGGTCGGCTGCCCCGAGGAGTCCCGCGCGATCCGTCCCCCCGGCGGATCCGGCGTCGTGTCATCGATTCCCGCGATCCGCAGCGCTGCCGAGTTCGCCACACAGAAGTGACCCGACACGTGGGTCAGCAGCACCGGGTTGTCCGGTGACACGGGGTCGAGGTCGGTGCGAGTCGGATGCCGGTTGTCGGAGAGGAGAGAGTCGTCGTAGCGATAGCCGCGGATCCATGCGCCTGCTTCTTCGTCCGCCACTGCCTGCTCGAGCCGGTGCACGATGTCGGCGATGCAGTCGTTCGGCGGCGAACCCGCGTCAACCTGCGCGGCCAGCGTCATCCCGAAGAACTCCGGATGGTTGTGCGACTCGACGAACCCGGGGATGGCGGTGCGACCACCGAGATCGAGGACCCGGGTGTCGGGGCCGATCCACTCGGCCACCGCGCGATCGGAATCGACCGCGACGATGCGGCCGCCGCGTGCCGCGAGCCCTCCCGCCCGGCGACCCAGACCGTCCATCGTCAGGACCGTTCCGTTCAGAACGACGAAATCGGCCGATCGCGTGTTGTCCGCGTTTCTGGGAAAGTCCACCACAGTGCCTGCCTTTCGTTACCGCGTCGAAGTAGTTCGAGCACTACCTTGCGCGCACTGTGACGCGGGCAACAGGACCAGAAGACGACCGCCGGACGGTACCAGCGCAGCCCGAAAGCAGCTCTACCGCAACGCCACCTGCACGAGGACGGCGGCGCCGAGGAAGCCGAGCAACCACAGCACCCGCTGGCGGACCTGGTGGGCGGTGGTGCGGTCGAACATCCATTTCCCCGCGGCGGCGCCGAGCATGCAGAGTGGTGCGAACAGGGCGATCTGCGCGAGCACGGGCACTGTGAGGAGTCCGCCTGCGGCCGAGCCCGCTGCGCCGAAGGCGTCGATGACGAGGAAGAACACGACGAGTGAGGCGCGTCCGGCGGCCACGTGGGTGGACGCGGAGAAGTACATGAGGACGGCGGGCGGGCCGCCGAGGGCGAAGCCGCCGTTGAGGAGTCCGGACGCCATTCCCGTCGCGGCGGTGACGCCGGGGCCCGGCAGCGACTGCCGGTCGGGGACGGCGGCCATGGCGACGGCGGATCCGATGATGGCGACACCGAGCAGTACGCGCACCAGGTCGCCGGACAGTTGCGTGAGCGCCCACATGCCGAGCGGCATTCCGATCAGGGTGCCTGCGAACAACCAGCGCAACGACTTCCAGTGCACCTGTCGCCACACCTGGGGCAGCATCGCGGCGCTGGCGACGACCTCGAGGACGAACACGGTGGGAATCACGGAGGTGGGCGGGAGCAGGACGACGAGTCCGGCGACCCACACCATCGCGCCACCGAAACCCCCGAAGCCGCGGACGACGCCACCGGCCACCACGATGCCGAGGGCGAAGAGGAGCGCGGGCAGCGACAGATCCCACACCGTTGCCGCCATACCCTGTTGCACCGCTTCCGTTTCGTCGTCGTCTCCGTCAGAAGTGTGGGGGTCGCGGCGGCGAAGCGACAGATCCAGACGGCGTCGAATCGTCGGTACCAGGAACGCACGGGACGTGGCCTCCGGCGTGATCGCCGGAGGCCACGTGCTGGCAGCAGTTGGATTTACACGTAATCCTTGTACTTGTCGAGCAGGCGCACGGGCTTGGCGAGGGCGTCGCGGCGGAAGGGGTCGCCGAGTTCGCGGGTGCACATGATCTCGATGACCGTGGTCTTGCCCTCGTTCATCTGCGCGGCGACCGCGCGCTGCAGCGCGGGACCGACCTCTTCGAGTTTGTCGACGACGATGCCCTCGGCACCCATCGCCTGCGCGATTCCGGCGAAGGATTCGCTCTCGAGTTCACCGGCGACGAAGCGGCGGTTGTAGAAGTCGACCTGGTTCTTCTTCTCCGCGCCCCATTGCCGGTTGTGGAACACCACGGCCGTGACGGGGATGTCGTGCCGGACGGCCGTCATGACCTCGCCGAGGCTCATGCCCCAGGCGCCGTCACCGGCGTAGGCGATGGCGGGCCGTTCCGGTGCCGCGGCCTTCGCGCCGATGACGGTCGGCAGTGCGTAACCGCAGTTGCCGAAGCTCATCGGGGCGAGGAAGCTGCGCGGCTTCTCGAAGCGGAGGTAGCTGTTGGCGACGGAGTTGATGTTGCCGATGTCGGTGGAGACCATCACGTCCTCCGGCATCGCCTTCTCCAGCTCACGCAGCACCTGACGCGGGTGCAGCCAGTTGCCTTCCTCGCCTTCCTGTTCGGCGATCATGTCGAGGCTGAACGGGTCGCGCTCGTGCGTCCACTCGTCGAGTTCCTTCTCCCACGCCGCCTTCTCGGCGTCGATCTTCTCGGCGCGCTCCTCGCGGTTGGCATCACACGCGAGGGCCTTGCCCTCGAGCCGCTCGGTGAGCGCGACGGCCGCGGCCTTCGCGTCGCCGCAGATTCCGACGGACACCTTCTTGACCAGGCCGAGCATCTTGTGGTCGGCGTCGATCTGGATGATCTTGGCGTTCTTCGGCCAGTAGTCCATGCCGTGCTGCGGGAGGGTGCCGAAGGGGCCGAGGCGGGTGCCGAGGGCGAGTACGACGTCGGCCTGGCTGATCAGCTTCATCGCGGCCTTCGAGCCCTGGTAGCCGAGCGGTCCGGTCCACAGCGGGTGGCTGGCGGGGAACGAGTCGTTGTGCAGGTAGCTGTTGACGACGGGGGCGCCGAGTCGCTCGGCGAGTGCCTTGCATTCGTCGACACCGTCGGCCATCACGACGCCGCCGCCGGAGACGATGACCGGGAACTTGGCCTGCGCCAGCAGTTCCGCCGCCTCGTTCAGGCTCTTCTCGCCGCCGGGGCCACGATCGAGGCGGGTGGGCTGCGGGATCTCCGTCTCGATTTCGCCGTAGAAGAAGTCGCGGGGAATGTTGAGCTGCGTCGGACCCATCTCGGACATCGCGCGGTCGAAGCAGCGGCCGGTGAACTCGGCCATGCGCTTGGGATTGTTGACGTGGCCCTGGTACTTCGTGAACTCCTGGAACATCGGCAACTGGTTGGCTTCCTGGAAGCCGCCCAGGCCCGTTCCCATGGTGCCGGCCTCGGGGGTGACGATGACGACGGGGCTGTGCGCCCAGAATGCGGCGGCGATCGCCGTGACGCAGTTGCTGATGCCCGGGCCGTTCTGCCCGATGACCATGCCGTGACGTCCGCTGACCCGGGCGTATCCGTCGGCCATGTGTCCGGCGCCCTGCTCGTGCACGACGGGGACGAGCCGGATGCCTGCGGGAGCGAAGATGTCCATCGCGTCCATGAAGGCCGATCCCATGATGCCGAACATGTCGGTCACGCCGTTCGCGACCATCGTTTCGACGAACGCCTCCGACGGTGTCATCTTCTGTACGCCGGAAACAGCGGTGCGATCGGCACCGTTCTTCTTCTTGGTCATGTGTGATCCTCCTTCAGGGGCGCGCCGGAACCGGCCGAGAATGTCAAAAATCGGAACGTTTCGTTCGTGATTTTGTGATCTGCAGTGACAGTAGGCCACGTCACACGCTTCGTCAATGAATGTTCCTAAAAACGGAACCGGATGTATGATTTTTCGATACACGATGCGAATGCGTCGCCGTTCTGCCTAGGAGGAACCGTGGGTGAGATTCACCGGATCGACGAGTCGAACGGACACCCGACGACGGAGCTACCCGGAGACACGCCGACGCTCCGTCTGTTCGCGCTGCTCGAGATGATCGCGTCCAAGGACCAGCTCTTCACGTTGCAGGGACTCGTCGAGGAGACGGGCATGGCCAAGCCGACCCTGCACCGCATGCTGCAGCAACTCGAGGGCGCCGGACTCCTCACCCGGCAGAACAACGGCAGGCACTACGGCACCGGTGTGCGCCTGCGGCGCTTCGCCGAGAACCTGCTGCTCAACGACACCCACCACGGCGCGCGGCACGCCATCCTCCGCAACCTCGTCGCGGAACTCGGCGAGAGCTGCAACGTGACCACCCTGTCGGGTAGTGAGGTGGTGTACCTCGACCGTGTGGAAACCTCCGAGCCCCTTCGGTTTACACTCCATGCGGGGTCGCGGGTGCCCGCGCACTGCTCGGCGAGCGGCAAGATGATCCTGTCGCAGCTCAGCCCCGCCCAGCGCCGGCGACTCCTCGGGCGCATGCCGCTCGAGCGGTACACCAACAAGACGGTCACCGACATCGAACTCATCGAAACCGAACTCAAACAGGTCCGCCGCGACGGTTTCGCCATCGACGACGAGGAGTTCCTGCCCGGTCTCGTGTGCGCGGCGGTGCTCGTTCCCTGTGCCACAGGTAATTCCAATCTCTGCATCGCAGTCCAGGCCCCGGTCATGCGACTCACCCCCGACAAGGCGCTCAAGCTGCTTCCCGCGTTGCGGCGGGCGGCCGACGCCATCGGTGAGATCGAGAACGAGGTCCTGGACGACGGAACGGCAGAAATGAACTGAAGGAGGGCGCATGCCCGAAATGACCACTGCGGCACCCAGCCACGTGCTCTCGGCGCGTGAGCTGTTCGGACTCGACACCGACCTGACGGTGCGTGCCTTCCGCGAACCGGTCGACCACGTCCCCGACGTCGACCCCGCGTACCGGTTCGATCACGCGGTGACCACCGCCCTGCTCGCCGGGTTCGACCGCAACCGCCGGGTGATGGTGCAGGGACTGCACGGCACCGGTAAGTCCACGCACATCGAGCAGGTCGCGGCGCGGCTCAACTGGCCGTGTGTGCGCGTCAACCTCGACGGCCACCTCAGCCGGCTGGACCTGATCGGCAGGGACGCGGTCGTGCTGCGAGACGGCAAGCAGGTCACCGAATTCCAGGAAGGCATCCTGCCGTGGGCGCTGCAGCGCCCCGTCGCCCTCATCCTCGACGAGTACGACGCCGGCCGCCCCGACGTCATGTTCGTCATCCAGCGCCTCCTCGAGCGCGACGGCAAACTCACCCTGCTCGACCAGAACCGGGTGCTGACTCCGCATCCGGCGTTCCGGTTGTTCGCCACCGCCAACACGGTCGGCCTGGGCAACCTGAACGGGATGTATCACGGTGCGCAGCGGCTCAATCACGCGCAGATCGACCGCTGGAACATCGTCGCGACGCTCGATCATCTCCCCGCGGAACAGGAGATCGAGATCGTGTCCGCGCGGGTGCCGTCCGTGGGACGGTCGCTGATCGCGTCGATGGTGGCCGTGGCGAACTTGACCCGCAACGGTTTCCGGCTCGGTGACCTGTCGACGCTGATGTCGCCGCGCACGGTGATCACCTGGGCCGAGAACATCGAGATCTTCCACGACCCGGCACTGGCGTTCCGGTTGTCGTTCGTCAACAAGTGCGACGAGGCCGAGCGGCCGGTCGTCGCCGAGTACTTCCAGCGATGCTTCGACGAGGAACCCGAGTGGTCGGCGATGCTCGCGGCGAGCACGGCCTGAGCGGGCGGTCATGGCAGAACTGCCCGTGTGCCCCGAGTCGGTCCGTCGTCGGCAGGAGGTTCGTGAACTCTGCGCCACCAGCATCCGTGCCCTCGCCGGTGAGGGTGAGTTGCATTTTCGCGGAACGGAACTCCATCGCGGACATCGGCGGGTGCCGATGCCCGCCCCGCACCTGCATCCGTCGTTCGGCCGCGCCGACGTCGCCTCCTTCCGCGGCGCGGGCGACGGCATGGCGTTGCGACTGCTGCATACCGAGCTCGCCCTGCACCGCAGCCTGTGCCCGGAGGACACGCCGAGTCGGCTGATCTTCGAGACCCTCGAACAGTTCCGCGTCGAATCGCTGGCCGCCGGCGAGTGGGACGGGGTGCGCGCGAATCTGGCCCACCGATTCTCGCGGTGGTCGCAGGAGTTCGTGGCGTCCGGGCTGACGGAGACCGTGCACGGCATGCTGCTGTTCACGGTGATACAGATGTGCCGGGCGCGGACCACCGCCGAGCCGATACCGGAGACCACGCAGGACCTGATCGAATCGACCCGGTTCGGCCTGGCCTCCGCTCTCGGTGACCAGCTTCCGCTGCTGCGCCGAACCCGGCGCTCGCAATCGGATTTCGCGGTGCATGCACTGGCGATCGCCGACGTGATCGGCCGTCGATTGGAGCAGGCCGCGGACGGGGACGAGCCGGGCGGCGCAACGCGCGACGACCGGGCCGCGACCTTCTCCCTGCTCTTCGACTTCGAGCCGGACGAGAGCGACTCGTTCGCGACGGCCGTCTCGGGGCACAGCCGCGCGCTGGGTGACGGCGGCGACGGGTACCGCGTGTTCACCCGCGCCTACGACGAGACCCGGCAGATCACGTCCCTCGTCCGGCCCGAACTGCTCCGCGACTTCCGACTGCGCCTCGACCGCGGCATCGAGAACAATCGTCTCAACGTCCGAAAGCTCGGACGGCAGCTGAAGACCCTGCTGTCCGAGCCCGCCCGCGACGGCTGGGAGGGCGGCCGGGACGAGGGCTACATCGACGGTCGCCGGCTCGCGCAGCTCGTCACCTCGCCCACCGAACGCAGACTCTTCCGCGCCGAACGCACCGAACCGCGGAACGACACCACGGTGACGTTCCTCATCGATTGCTCCGGTTCGATGAAGAAGTTCAGCGAACCGGTCGCAGTCCTGGTCGACGTGTTCGCGCGGGCGCTGGAACTGGCCGACGCCCGGTGCGAGATCCTCGGCTTCACCACCACCGCGTGGAACGGCGGCCGGGCCCGGAAAGACTGGCTCCGGTCCGGTCGTCCGGACGATCCGGGACGTCTCAACGAGGTCCGGCAGCTGGTGTTCAAGGACGCCGAGACCACCTGGCGCCGCGCGCGCCCCGCCATCGCGGGATTGCTGAAGGACGACCTGTTCAAGGAGGGCGTCGACGGTGAGGCCGTCGACTGGGCGTGCTCCCGGATGCGCGACCGCGGCCCGGGCAGGAGGCTGCTGTTCGTGATCTCGGACGGCAGCCCACTGGACGGCGCCACCGCGCTGGCCAACGACGAGTTCTACCTGGACCACCACCTCCAGGTCGTGGTCGAACGGCACGAGGACGAACGCGCGGTCGAGGTGTACGGCCTGGGCGTCGGGCTGGATCTGAGCCCGTACTACGACCGTTGCCGGACGCTCGATCTGACGCACGGAACCAACAGCGACGTCATCGCCGACGTGCTGTCGATGATCGCCCACTGACAGGTGCGCCTGTGAATGGCTCGACTGCGAAGGAGTCACCCCCATGACCGAACCCCGGGTATCGCTGGTCACCCTGGACATTGCCGGCACGAGCGTCGACGAGGGCGGCGCCGTGTACGTGGCGTTGCGCGACACAGTCGAGAACTACCTCGGCGGACCGATTCCGGACGACCGTTTCGACCGCTGGAAGGGCACGGGCAAGCGGCAGGCCATCGAGGGACTGCTGCGTGAGAGCGGAGTACCGGCCGACACGGCCGTTCTCGACTCCGTCGAATCCGAGTTCACGGCAATGCTTCTCGCGGTGTACCGGAAGAGACCGCCCACCGCACTGCCGGGAGTCCACGACGCCTTCGGCGCCCTGCAGCAGCGCGGCATCAAGATCGTTCTCCAGACCGGATACTCACGCGAAATCGCGCAGCCTCTGCTCGAGCAGGTCGGCTGGGAGATCGGACGGGACATCGACGGCGTGATCACCAGCGACCAGGTACGGATGAGCAGGCCGTCGCCGTATCTCATCTTCCGTGCGATGGAACTGGCCGGCGTGCAGAGTGTGGACGAGGTCCTGGTCGGCGGTGACACTCCCAACGATCTGCGGGCAGGCACGAACGCCGGGGCGCGGTACGTGGTCGGTGTGCTGACCGGCGCCCACGACGCCGCGA
Source organism: Rhodococcus sp. T7 (assembly GCF_009872365.1). Lineage (NCBI taxonomy): Bacteria > Bacillati > Actinomycetota > Actinomycetes > Mycobacteriales > Nocardiaceae > Rhodococcus > Rhodococcus sp. T7. The sequence continues at coordinate 47,746 of NZ_WXYH01000221.1, read as the reverse complement.
CGCTGCGCCCCGAGCCCCACACGCACATTCTGGAGAGCGCCGCGAAGATCCCCGAACTGCTGGGCTGATCGACGAGGCGGGCCGGTCCTGTTCTGCAGGACCGGCCCGCGACCCGTCAGTCCCGGTAACTCGGCGCCGGCGGACCCGCCGTCGGCCCCAGCAAGCCCAGCCACTGGTCGTACAGGCGATTCCACGTTCCGTCGTCGCGCATCCGTTCCAGGGTTCCGTTGACGAAGCGGACCAGAGCGTCGTTGTCCTTGTTCGCGACGACGCCGTACGGCTCCAGTTCCAGATTCGGGCCGACGATTTCGAGGTTCGGATCCTGCGCGGCGAGCCCGGCGAGGATGGAGTTGTCGGTGGTCGCGGCGTCGGCCTGGCCCAGTTGCAGCGTGGTCAGGCAATCGTCCCAGTCGGGGACGGCGACAATCGTGGCTTCGGGTGCCACCCGCTGGATCGTGGCGAGCGAGGTGGTGTCGATGAAGGTGCACACCCGCTTGCCGGCCAGGTCCGCGGGAGAAGTGATGCCGGATCCCTCCGGCACGAGCAGACGCTGGAACGCCTCGAAGTACACGGACGAGAATCCGACCCGGGCGGCGCGCTCGCACGTGATGGAGGTGGCGTGAACCACCAGGTCCACGTCGTTTCGCTCCAGTGCGTCGAAGCGGCCGGCCGACGTGAGCAGACGGAATTCCACTTTGTCCGGGTCGCCGAAGAGGTCGCGGGCGATCTCCCGCGCCAGGTCCACGTCGAACCCCGACAGCGTGCCGGTCGACGGGTTCCGGAAGCTGAACAGGTTCGTGTTCTGGTCGGTTCCGACGATCAGCCGTCCCCGCGCGACGATCGCGGCCAGCGCCGACCCCGGCGGCGCCGTGTCCGGCCGCAAGCCGGGGTCGGGCTTCAGACTCGACAGTGCGCCGCAGGAAGAGGGATCCGGTGGGGGCGGTGGAACGACAGCCGTGGGCGGCAGGATCTCGGCACCGTCCGGGAGCGAATATTGCGAGTAGTCGCCGGCGAGGGGCGGGGGGAGCGCCGAGGGGGCCGCGCACGCCCCACCCACCACGCACAGGGACACTGCCGCGACGAGCACCGCCCGGCACCGCAGGTGCGGGCCGGCCGGGGTTCGTCTCCACGATCTCGTCATCGGCTGCTGCGCGTTCGATCAGGTCACCGCATGATGGTTCACGACTGCCTCCGGTGGTGGCGGTGGGAATTCGGCTCCTGCTGCGCCGCCGCGGCCAGTTCGATGTCCGAGCCGCCGAGCGTCTCCACGGACTCGATGCGCTTCTCGGCCTGCGAGACGGACTCGTCCGCCGAACCGACCGGGGGAGCGGCGGACAGTGATTCGTCGTCGACGCCCGCCTTGCCGAGCCACCTGCGCACCTCGTAGCTGATCAGGATGGCGATCAACGTCAGACCGCTCATGAGGAACTGCGAGCGGGTGCTCGGGAGGAAGGCCATCGCGAGGATGACCGTGGCCATCAGCGCGATGGTGGCGTAGCTCAGCCAGGGGAACAACCACATCCGGAGTTGCAGTGCCGCGGGATCTTCGCGCTCGAGGCGCCGGCGGAGCACCACCTGGGAGACGGCGATCAGCAGGTACACGAACAGCGCGACGGCGCCGTAGGAGTTGACGAGGAAGTTGAACACGACGTCGCCCCACACGTACGTGCAGGCGACGGAGATGTAGCCGATGGTCGTGCCGAGCAGAATCGCGCGACGGGGCACACCGTTGCGGGAGAGCTTGGTGAAGAACTTGGGTGCATCGCCGTTCCGGGTGAGCGCGAACAGCATTCGTGACGTGGTGTACAGCGCTGAGTTCAGGCAGGAGAGTACCGCGGTGAGGACGATGAAGTTCATGATCGTGGCGACGCCGGGAATTCCGAGCACCTCGAGCACCGACGCGTACGGGCTCACTCCGACGCTCTCGGTGTCCCACGGCTGGATGGTGACGACCACGAGAATCGACCCGACGTAGAACGTCACGATCCGCACCACGATCGACCGCATGGCCCGGGCGACAGCACGTTTCGGTTCTTCCGACTCGGCGGCGGCGATCGTCACGATCTCGGCCCCGGTGTAGAAGGCGACGCAGGGGACGACCGCGGCGAGCACCGCACCCCAGCCCAGCGGGGTGAATCCGCCGTGACTGACGAGGTTGCCGAGCCCCGGCGTCGAATCGGGCCACAGCCCGGTGATCCAGAGGGCGCCCATCCCGAGGAACAGGACGATCGCAACCACCTTGATCGAGGAGAACCAGTATTCGAACTCGCCGTAGGAGCGGGCGGACACCATGTTGGTGGCCGTCAGCAGCAGCATCAGCCCCAGGCTCAGCATCCACAGCGGCACCATCGGGATCCACAGTTGCAGGATCCGGCCGCCGGCGATGGCCTCGACCGCAACGACGATGACGAAGAAATACCAGTACATCCACCCCGTCGCGAACCCGGCCCGGCGCCCCAGCGCCTGGCGGGCGTAGACGTAGAACGATCCGACCACCGGCCTGGCCACCGCCATCTCCGCCAGCATCCGCATGATCAGCAGCGTGATGATGCCCGCGAGGAGGAAGGAGATGATCGCGGCGGGTCCCGCACCGCCGATGACGACGCCGCTGCCCACGAACAGGCCGGCACCGATCACGCCACCGAGCGCGATCAGGTTCATGTGCCGGCGTTTCAGGCCTTTTCCGAGACCGGAACTGTCGGTGTGTTCGGGAACGGTACTGTCCACATTTCCTCCAGAGGGCGTTGACCGAGCGCGCCGGCTGCCTGCGGCCGTCCGTCGTCGGACGGTGGTGCAGGGGCGGGCACCGAGCAAGTGTGATCCACATCACTTCTTTGGTGGGTCACCTCACCTTACGACTCGGATACAGCGCCCGCCCAGAGCCAGATCCGAGGGCGGGAGGGGAACCAGCATCCGGAGCCCGGCCATCGCGCAGCGCAGCGCATAACGCCCTTCCCGGCGGGTACTACTTCGGTACCGATCCTCGTCGCCGCGGGAGGCGCCATGACCACCGACAACCAGGGCGACCGAACCGACGTCGACAAGGCGTTGCTCGGACACTCGACGTACCGCAGCCTCGGTGAGCAGCAACTCTCGCCCGCGGAGGAGCGATTCGAGAAGGGCCGCCGCACGATCGGGCTCTTTCTCGCGCCACTGCTCACCATCGGATTCCTCGCGCTGCCCCTCGACATTCCGCCGAACCAGCAGACACTGGCAGGCGTCCTGCTCGGCGTCATCGTGCTGTGGGTTTCCGAGGCGGTGCCGATCCCGATCGGCGGCCTGCTCGGTGTGGCCGTCGTGGTGTTTCTGGGGGTGGCGCCTGCCGACGAGGTCCTCTCGGCGTTCGGGTCGTCGACGATCTTCACGTTCATCGGCGCGTTCATCCTCGCTCAGGCGATGCTCGAGCACGGCGTGGCGCGGCGGTTCGCGTTCCGGATCCTGACGCTACCGAAGGTCGGCCAGTCCACCACCGGGGTCATCGTCGCGTTCGGCGTCATCACGTGCGGGCTCTCGGCGTTCGTGTCCAATACCGCCACGGTGGCCATGCTGCTGCCCACGGCCCTCGGCATCCTCGGCGTCATCGCCAAGTTGATGCAGCACCGCGGCGTGGTCGCACCGGACTTCGACCCGTTACGGCTCCGCGTCGGCGCCGCGATCATGCTGATGCTCGCGTACGGCGCGAGCGTGGGCGGCCTGCTGACGCCGGTCGGGAGCCCGCCGAACCTGATCGGGCGCGGGCTCATCGAGGAGGCCACCGGGGAGCGGATCACGTTCGGGCAGTGGATGGTCATGGCCGTCCCGATCTGCCTGGTGATGTTCATTGCGCTCGCCTTCATCCTGCTGCGCCTCAACAAACCGGAGATCCGGCGCATCGAAGGCGTCTCCGACTACCTGGCGGAGCAGCGCGCGGAAATGGGCCCCCTGTCGCGGGCCGAGAAGAACACGCTCATCGCGTTCGGGGTCACGGTGACGCTGTGGATCCTGCCCGGCGTCGTCGCCGTGTTCGCAGGCAACGACTCCGACCTCTACGCGACGATCAGCGACCGACTCGACGAAGGCATGGTGGCGGTGTTCGGAGCGGCGCTGCTGTTCCTGCTGCCGACCGACTGGGAGCAACGCGAGTTCACCCTGCGCTGGCGGGACGCGGCGCAGATCGACTGGGGCACGATCGTCCTGTTCGGCACCGGCATCATCTTCGGGTCGCTGCTCGCCGACACCGGTCTCGCCGAGACGATCGGCACCTCCGTCGCGGATTCGCTGGGCCTGACGAGCGTCGTCGCCATCACGATCTTCGCCGTGCTCCTGGCCATCGCCGTGTCGGAGACGACGAGCAACACGGCGTCCGCGGCGGTCGTGGTGCCGATCGTGATTCCGGTGGCGATCGCGGCCGGGGTCAACCCGTTCGTCCCGGCCCTCGCGGCCACGTTCGCCGCGTCGTTCGGCTTCATGCTGCCGGTGTCGACGCCGCAGAACGCCGTGGTCTACGGCTCCGGCGCGGTACGGATCACCACGATGATCCGAAGCGGTATCACGTTCGACATCATCGGCGGAATCCTGATCATCGTCCTGCTGCCCCTGATGGTCGCCGTGGTCGGTCTCGGCGCCGGCTGACGCACGGACGCGGTCGCAAATGCCGCTGCGGTGGACGCGATCTGAGAGACTGGCCGCGGAACGATCGCGAGAGTACGAGGGGGCAGCGGGAGTATGCGGGGGATCTTCGGACGAGCGGCCCTGGCCGTCGGTATCGGCGTCGCCGTCACGGTGGGGGCAGCACCGCTCGCCGCCGCGCAGCCGGCGCCGGGCGACGAACTCGACTGGGGGCCCTGCCCGGCCGAATACGAACTCGACCCGGCGTCCGAGCAGTGCGGGTCGGTCACCGTGCCCCGCAACTATGCGGATCCGGCCGCCGGCACCATCGACGTCCTCGTCACCCGCCACCGCGCCGAGGATCCCGGCGCGCGGCGGGGTGTGCTGTTCACCAATCCCGGTGGGCCGGGCGGCGACGCGATCGGCTCGAACAGCATGTTCGTCGATGTCCTGCCCGACGCGGTCCGCGCACAGTGGGACGTGATCGGTGTGCAACCGCGCGGGCTCCCGTACGCCGGCGCCGTCGACTGCACCCTGTCCCCCGAGCAGACCACGGCGATGGGCCTCGGTTTCGGCGGCGCCGCAACGCGTGCCGCGTGCGAGTCCGCCGCGCCGGACACCACGGCGCACCTGACGACCGAGAACACCGCGCGGGACTGGGAGCAGGTCCGGGCCGCACTCGGCGAGGACGTCATCGACATCTACGGCCTGTCCTACGGCACCATCCTCGGATCCACCTACGCGACGCTGTTCCCGCAGCACACCGGCCGGATGGTCCTCGATTCCGCGGTCGACCAGAAGTGGCTGTGGAACGACGTGCTGTGGCAGCAGAACGACGGCTACAAGGAACGCTTCTACGACCTCATGGACTGGGTCGCCGCCCACGACGACACGTACGGGCTCGGCGACACCCCGCTGAAGTTCTACCAGCGGTGGTCGGACCGGATCGTCGAGGAGGCGGGCGCCGACGCCTACCGCGGCGGGGTCGATCTGACCGGACCGGCCCGGGTCCAGTTCGAGGCCTTCATCCGGGGCATCGCAAATCCGTCGCACACCCAGACGTCGTCCAGCATTTACGTGATGACACGGCAACTGCTTCCCGCCCGGAACAACTGGCCGCTCCTGGCCCGGGTGGTCCGCGACGGACCCGGCGCGATCCCCGAGGGTGCCGGGCTGAACGACCTGACGGAGCAGGAGTACGCGCGACTGCTCCAGTCCCAGACGATGCAGACGCTCGTGCTGTGCAACGAGAACGCCGTCGCGGCCCGGCCGGACCGCATCCCCGGGTGGCTGTTCTCCACGTTCGTGACCGGCGACCTCGTCGACCTCATCGGGTACGGCTACAGCTCCGGAACGTTCTGCGCCGGTGCGCCGCCCGTCGTCACACCACCCGCGTTGAGCAACCGGGGGCTGGCGACGGCGCCGCTCGTCCTGCAGGGCCTGCGCGACCCGCAGACCCCGTATCAGGGCGGAGTTCGGCTCGCCCACGACATGGGGGCGAACCTCGTCACCGTCGGGGGCGGAGATCACGGCGCCGGAATCCAGGGCGGCAACGCCGTCGTCGACCGGGCCGTCACCGAATACCTCGAGACCGGGCACACGAACGTCACGGAGGCACCCGAGGCGCCGATCACCGCACCTCTGTGAACCCGGCCTGAGCCACCGCACCACCATCAAACCTCACAATCTGGACCTCAGAGGCGCTCCGGAACTGGCACTGTGCTCCCCACCGCACCCTCCATACAGTGTTGTGCATCACATCAACAGTTCAGTTCACGGTGGACCGTCTCCCCTTTCTCCGCCGGCACTGTTCTCCGTTCCAACCGCCGGTGATCCGACCCGGATCGCGATGGCGACCTGACGTTCCCGGTCAGCGCACAGTGGAGGAAAACGTGACTGCAACACCACCCCCGGCCCAATCCCAGGACTCCGACCAAGAAACCGGCCAGGACTCCGGGCTCGGAAAGGGCCTGAAGAAACGGCACATGAACCTCATCGCCCTGGGCGGCGTGATCGGTGCCGGATTGTTCGTCGGCAGCGGTGTCGTCATCGAGAGCGCGGGGCCGGCGGCGATCGTGTCGTTTCTCATCGCAGGGGTCATCACGCTTCTGATCATGCGGATGCTGGCGGAGATGGCCGTGGCCAGGCCGGTGGTCGGATCGTTCTACGTGTACGCGAGGGAAGCGCTCGGCAATCGCGCCGGATTCTCCGTCGGCTGGATGTACTGGTACTTCTTCGTCATCGTGGTCGCCGTCGAGGCCATCGCCGGCGGTCGAATACTCCAGCTCTACTTACCGTCCGCGCCGCTGTGGACCCTCAGCCTCGGTCTTCTCGTACTCCTGACCTGCACCAATCTCGTATCGGCACGGTCGTTCGGCGAGTTCGAGTACTGGTTCTCGTCGATCAAGGTGATCGCGATCGTCCTCTTCCTCGGCCTGGGTGCGCTGTGGATCACCGGAATGTGGCCGGACTCGACCCCCGGAGTGGCGAACCTCGTCGATCACGGCGGATTCGCGCCGCTCGGCTGGGGCGCGGTGCTCGCCGCGGTCGTTCCCTGCGTCGCCTTCTTCACCGGCGCCGAGATCGTGACCATCGCGGCCGCCGAGTCCGCGGAACCCAAGAAGGCCGTCGCCCGGGCGATGCGCTCCATCGTTGTTCGGATCATCACCTTCTACGTCGGATCCATCTTCGTGGTCGTCGCCGTGGTGCCGTGGAGCGCCGAAGCCGTCGGGGTCAGCCCCTACGCGGCGGCCCTGTCCGCCCTGCACATCCCCGGGGTGGCCACGATCATGAACGTCGTCATCCTCACCGCGGTGCTGTCCTGCCTGAACTCCGCCCTGTACACGTCGTCGCGGATGCTGTTCGCCCTCACCCGCAACGGCGATGCCCCGCACATGTTCACCCGACTGTCGGGCGGCGGCGTGCCCCGGCGCGCCATCCTCGCCGGGACGGTGATCGGATACGCCTCGGTGATCGCGGCGTTCGTCTCCCCGGATCTCGTGTTCTCGTTCCTGGTCAACTCGTACGGCGCCGTGGCGCTCTTCGTCTACCTCATGATCGCGATCTCCCAGGTCGCACTCCGCCGGAAGCTGGAGGCGCAGGATCCCGGGGCGCTCAGCCTGAAGATGTGGCTGTTCCCCTGGCTCAGCTACGCGACCATCGCGCTGATGGGTACCGTGATCGCGGCGATGGCCGTGCTCCCCACCACCCGTTCGCAGTTCTGGCTGAGTGTGGTGACGCTGGCCTTCATCCTGATCGGCTACGAGTTCCGCCGGCGCAGCCGCACCAGCGCGGAACGCCTCGACACCGTCACCCCGCCCGCGGAACCGGCCGACACGGGTGCGGAAGCGGAACAACTCGTCGGAGTCGTGACGCGCGAGCAACACTGACACACTGCTTCACCGAAGAGGGGCAGGGACCGCACCGGCCGTCCCTGCCCCTCTTTTGTGCCCCCGATGCCACATCGGCTTTTTCCGGCACGACCCGCCGCGAATCGGGGCACACTTGCAGAAGACCTCGGCGGAGGAGGACACCGTGTTCCACCGCGGAGACGACGTCGTCACCGAAGAACACTCGCTCGACGAGTCGCTGCTCGTCGAGCCCGACTCCCGGCGCCGGCCGTGGCGGGAATTCCTCGTCTCGACGCCGGGACGGCTGTCGGTGCTGGGAATCGCGCTCGTGGTCGCGGCGCTGGCGACCGGGGCGGTCACGTCGGCAGCGATCGGCGCCCGGCAACAACGCATCGACACCCTGCGGACGCACACCGAACCCCTCACCTACGCGGCCGAGCGGCTCTACAGTTCGCTGTCCATCGCCGACGCCGCGGCCGCCACGTCGTTCATCTCGGGCGGCGTCGAGCCGATCGCCGTCCGCAACCGGTACAACCAGGCGATCGGGGACGCGTCGAATGCGCTGGTCACCGCGTCGAACGGGGTCGACTCGACCGACGCCGCCGCCCTCGGCCAGCTGTCCGAGGTGTCCCGGAACCTTGCCGCGTACACCACGCTGGTCGCGACGGCCCGCGCCAACAATCGATCGGGCAACCCGGTCGGCGTCGCCTACCTCAGCGACGCCTCCTCGATGATGCAGGACACGATCCTGCCCGCCGCCGAGCGTCTGTACTCGGAGCAGTCGAGAGCCGTCGCCGACACCCAGGTCCTCACCGGACGGCTCCCCAGAGTCGCGTTCGCCGCCACCGTCGCCCTGCTCGTCGCGCTCCTCCTGGCGCAGGTATACCTGGCACGCAAGAGCAAACGCCGCATCAACCCCGGACTGGTCGTCGCGTCCCTGCTCGCCGCGACCCTCCTGATCTGGCTGGCCGGCGCCGCCCTGGTCTCCACCGCGGCCACGGACCGCGCGAGAACCGAAGGGGCGCAACCACTCGCGACGATCACCCAGGCGCGGATCCTCGCCCAGCAGGCCCGGGCGGACGAGACCCTCGCGCTGCTGCAGCGTGGCTCCGACGAACAGTCCGAGATCGACTACGCCCGCCGCTCCGCCGCGCTGGCCGACGTCCTCGCGGACCTGCAGGGCGGTTCGCACGGACCGGGCGCCACGCAGCCGATCGACGAGGCGGTGACGGCGCTCGGCGGCTGGCGGCACGCGCACGAGATGCTGGAGCAGCGACTGGAGGTGGGGGACTACCCGGGCGCGACGGCCGTCGCGATCGGCCCGGCGGACTCCGCGTCGCCCGCGACGTTCGCGGCGCTCGACGAGGCGTTGCAGCACGGGATCGACAGCTTCCGCGGCGAGGAAGTCGACGGCATGACCGAGTCCTTTCGCTCGTTGTCGCTGCTCGCGGTCGGTAGCATGGTGATCGGCGTACTCTGCGGGTTCGCCGTCGGTGGGGGGATCTGGCCCAGACTGAACGAGTACCACTGATGACGCGGGTGAGGCGACCGAGACGACGGACGTGCCCGCGCGCCCTCCTGCTCTCCGCTGCCGTGGCCACCCTTCTCGCGGCCGGGTGCGCCGCCCCGCAACCCCTCACTCCCATCGCCAGCGGTGACTACTCCGACCAGCCTCTGACGAACGGGCTTCAGGTCCATCCGCCGACCGGCGACGTGCCCGCGGAGCCACCCGCACCCGACTCCTGCGGCGCGCTGGCGAGTCTCCGCCCGGTCACCGCGCCGGACCTGCGGGCGCCGGGAAGCGCGCTGGCCGAGATCACCGCGCGCGGCAGGCTCGTCGTCGGGATCGACCAGAACACCAACCTGTTCAGTTTCCGGGACCCGACCACCGGCGCGCTGATGGGATTCGACGTCGACGTCGCGGGGGAGATGGCGCGGGACCTGTTCGGCGACCCGTCCAGGGTCGAGTTCCGGCTGCTCACGTCCGGCGACCGTTTCGACGCCCTCGAGAAGAAGGCCGTGGATCTCGTGGTCAAGAGCACGACGATCACGTGTGAACGGTCCGAACGCGTCGCCTTCTCCACCGTGTACTTCCAGGCGTACCAGCGACTACTGGTGCCGAAGGTCTCCGGTATCACCGGCGCGGAGGATCTGGCGGGCAAGCGCGTCTGCACCGTCGCCGACACCACCTCACTGGACACCGTTCGCCGGGTGCAGCCGGCGGCCACGATCGTGACGGTGCCCGACTGGGACGACTGCCTCGTGGCGCTCCAGCAGCGTCGGGCCGACGCCGCGAGCACCGACGACTCCATCCTGGCCGGGCTCGCCGAGCAGGATCCGAATCTGGAGATCGTCGGCCCGCCGCTGCAGTCGGAGCCGTACGGCATCGGGGTCAACAAGGGCAACGAGGATCTGGTGCGCTTCGTGAACGGGACGCTGGATCGGATGCGCGGAGACGGGACGTGGATGAGGCTCTACGACAGCTGGCTGACGGTGCTCGGACCCGTCACGGGACCGCCGACCGCCACCTACCGGGACTGAGGTGTCACCGAACGTGAGCGACGAGACCAGGCGAACCCCGATGGACGAACCGGAATCCACGCGGGGAGTGCGGTTCGATCCGTTCGCCGACGACGAGGACGAAGTCCCCTCGTCCCGCACGGAGCCGGATGCCGCCCACACCTCCGACCTGTCGATGCTGCTGACCAATCCCGTTCTCGCCGAGAACAAACGGTACTGCGACCGGTGCAAGCGGCCCGTCGGACGTTCCACCGCAGCCCGCCCGGGTGACACGGAGGGGGTGTGCACGCACTGCGGGACCGTGTTCTCGTTCGCCCCCCAACTCGAGGCGGGTGAGTTGGTGGCGGGTCAGTACGAGGTCCTCGGGTGTCTCGCCCACGGCGGCGTCGGCTGGATCTACCTCGCGCTCGACCACAACGTCAGCGACCGCTGGGTCGTCCTCAAGGGCCTGCTGCATTCGGGCGACCCCCAGGCGCAGGAAGTGGCCCTCGCCGAGCGCCGGTTCCTCGCCGAGGTGACGCATCCGAGCATCGTCAAGATCTACAACTTCGTCGAACACCCCGGGATGGACGGCAATCCCGTCGGCTACATCGTCATGGAGTACGTCCGGGGCCGGACGCTGCGGGACGTGCTCACCGAGCTGAAGGAGGAGGCGGCACCCGACGACCCGAAACCGAGGCTGCCGGTGGAGCATGCCATCCGCTACCTCCTCGAGGTCACGCCTGCGCTCGGCTACCTGCACTCGATGGGGCTGGTCTACAACGATCTCAAGCCCGAGAACATCATGATCGGCGACGACTACGACCAGCTCAAGCTCATCGACATGGGCGCGGTCGCGAGGATCGGCGATCACGGATACATCTACGGCACCCAGGGTTACCAAGCCCCCGAGATCGCCACCACGGGGCCCACCGTCGCGTCCGACATCTACACCGTCGGGCGTACGCTCGCCGTCCTGACCCTCGACATGCCCACTGCCGGGGGCTGTTACGTCGACGGCCTGCCGTCTCCGGAGGCGGCGCCGCTGCTGGCGGAATACGAGTTCTACCACCGGCTGCTGCTGCGTTCCATCCATCCCGACCCGGCCAGGCGCTTCGCGTCGGCAGACGAGATGTCGACGCAACTCGAGGGTGTGCTGCGCGAGGTGCGGGCGCAGCGGACCGGAAACCCGCAACCGGGATTGTCGCACCGTTTCAGCCCGCAGCGGACGACGTTCGGGACCGACCTCACGATCAGCCGTACCGACGTCTACGTGGACGGGCACCGCCGGAACGAATGCATCAGCGCGATGAGCATCGTTCGGGCACTGCCGATTCCGTTGGTGGACCCCGACGATCCGGCCGCCCCGCTGTTGTCCGTCGTGCACAGCAGACCGCGGGAACTCCTCGATTCGCTGCACCGGGCGAAGGAGGTGGCGGCGAAGGAGGGAGTGGAGTCCACGAGCATCGAGATCCCGCTCGCCGAGGTGCGCGCGCACCTCGACCTCGGGCAGCCGCGTGACGCCGCCACCATTCTCGAATCCCTCGACCACGAACTCGAGGACACGTGGCGCGTCGACTGGCACACCGGGCTGTGCGCTCTCGTGGGCGGCGACTTCGAGGAGGCGTTCGCACGCTTCGATTCGGTCCTGACGGCGCTACCGGGCGAGGAGGCCCCGAAACTCGCCCTCGCGGCGACGGCCGAGATGTGGTGCGAATACCGCGCCGGCGAGAACCTCGGGCGGTGGCGCGGGACCGCCGAGAAGTACTACCGCACGGTGTGGCGCACCGATCACGGCGCGGTCAGTGCGGCGTTCGGCCTGGCGCGGCAACTCGAGCACCGCGACGACCGGGTCAACGCGGTGGAGGCGCTCGACGAGGTGCCGCCGACGTCCCGGCACTACGCCGAGGCGCGGTTGACGAGTGTGCTGATGCTCGTCCACGATCGGCCGCTCGCCGAGGTGAGCGAACGGGATCTGCAGGAGGCGGCCCGCCGAGTCGAACTGCTCGCCCACGACGAGCGTCGCGCGCTCCAGACCCGTGTTCTCGTCCTCGGTGTGGCCGTGGACTGGCTGCATGCCGGCGGCGTCCCCGAGGCGACGAGGATACTCGGTGTGCCGTTCACCGAGCGCGGTCTGCGCACCGGGGCGGAGGCGGCGCTCCGGGCCCTCGCCCGCAAGGCGCCCGAGCGCAGGCATCGGTACACGCTGGTGGATCTCGCGAATCTGATCCGCCCGACCACGTGGCTGTAGCGCCGGGGTCAGAGTCCGCCGAACCCGACGGGCTCGCGGCCCCACCGGGCATTCCACGCCATCACCTGCATCCGGTCACTCAAAGCGTCACGGCTGCGCACTGTTTCGGCAAGCTGGCCCATGAGTTCGATGATCCGGCGCCTGGCATCCTCCAGTTCCGCGGCCAGGCGCTGCTCCTCCCTCGACCTCGCGGTGCGGTTCCTGCCGGCGATCATCGTGTTCATGTCTGCTCCGATCGTGACGTCGCGGCATGTGCCACTCAGCTCATCTGACCGACAACTCTGCGGCATCTGGTACGGGTCCAGAAGATCCAGAAGAACGGCGAATCAGGGGTCCAATCTGGACCTATGACGCAGCACACAAGTGGCTCTGACGCCGGGGACGGTTCGACCGTAGGGTTCGGATATCCACTGAAATTCCGATCGGAGAGGTACCTATGCGCAATCAGACGGACGCACTCACGATCGCGGGCCGGGACTTCTCGTCGCGACTGGTCATGGGCACCGGGGGTGCGGCCAACCTGGCGGTTCTCGAAGAGGCGCTGATCGCGTCCGGCACCGAACTGACGACGGTCGCGATGCGCCGGGTGGATGCCGTGGGGAGAACCGGTCTGCTCGAACTGCTGGATCGGCTGGGCATCGCGTTGTTGCCGAACACCGCGGGGTGCCGCGGCGCCGCGGAGGCGGTACTGACGGCGCAGCTGGCCCGGGAGGCACTGGGCACCAACTGGATCAAGCTCGAGGTGATCGCCGACGAACGCACGCTCCTCCCCGACGGGATCGAACTCGTTTCGGCAGCAGAACAACTCGTGGACGACGGCTTCGTCGTGCTGCCGTACACCAACGACGATCCGGTGCTCGCGCAGCGCCTGGTCGATGCCGGGTGCGCCGCCGTGATGCCACTCGGGTCGCCGATCGGGACCGGGCTCGGCATCTCCAATCCCCGCAACATCGAGATGATCGTCGCGCGCACGGACATCCCGGTCATTCTCGACGCCGGAATCGGCACCGCGAGCGATGCGGCGCTGGCGATGGAACTCGGCTGCGACGCCGTCCTGCTCGCCTCCGCGGTGACGAGGGCGTCAAACCCGCCGCTGATGGCGGCGGCGATGGCCGGGGCGGTCACGGCCGGACGCCGCGCCCGGGCCGCCGGGCGCATACCGAAACGGTTCTGGGCGCAGGCGTCGTCCCCGGTTGCTGTGTAAGTCCCCGGTCGCGGTGTAATCGGGCACTCGTGAACGCAGACTCGGCTAGCGTGAAAGCCCATGCGGGTACACCACCTCAATTGCGGTTCGTTCTCCTCGGCGCTCATCGGGCGGTTGGTGTGCCACGTGCTGGCATGCGAGACCGACGCGGGCATCGTGCTGGTCGACTCCGGGTTCGGGCTGGCGGATGTCGCCGACCCCACCGGTCGCGTCGGCAAGTACGCGAGGCTGACCGGCGCCCGATTCCGCGAGTCGGAGACGGCGGTCCGCCAACTCGAGAAGCTGGGGCTGAATCCCTCGGACGTCACCCACATCGTCGCGACGCACCTCGACTTCGACCACATCGGCGGGGTCGCCGACTTCCCGAATGCCACCTTGCACACCACCGCCGCGGAACAGGCTGCGTCGGAGGGACGTTCGTCGTTCCGGGAGAAGGTGCGGTACCGCCCCGCCCAGCTCACCCCGCGCCCGACGACGCACACCTATGCGGGGCCGGGTGAATCCGTGCTCGGTTTCTCCGGCGCCCACCCGATCGACGGGGTCGGCGACCGCATCGTGCTCGTCCCGATGCCCGGGCACACCCGGGGTCACGCGGCGGTGGCCGTCGACACCGGTGACCGCGGCTGGCTGCTGCATGCGGGCGACGCGTTCTACCACCGCAGCACCGTTGCCGCCCCCGGGCAGGTGCCGCCGGGAACCGCAGGCCGCGCCCTGCGGGTGATGGAAGAGCTGATCGCGGTGGACCGTTCGAAGATCCGCGGCAACCACCGCCGGCTCCGCGAACTGAACAATCAGGTGGCACCGCGGGTCCGGGTGTTCTCCGCCCACGATCCCACGCTGTTCGCGGAACTGGCCGCCGAGCGGGGCTGACTCAGCGGGCGCTCTGCTTCACCGCCGTCAGGTAGTTCGCGCGGTCGGCCAGGTCCGCGAGTTCCTCGGGGAGTTCGGGCGCGGGCCTGCCGTACGACTCGGCCAGCGCGAACGGAGAATAACTCCGCACCGACCAGCCGTGCTCGGTCAGCCAGTGCTCCGGGTGGGCGCGCTCGTCGCCGTAGAACAACTGGGTGATGTCGAGGTCGCCGAACGGGTCCTTGTCGAAATACTTCTTCCTGATCTCGTCGAAACGCTTCGCGTCGGCACCCGGCGCGAAGTTGTCCACGGCGAGGCGGCTACCCGGACTCGACAGTTCGTCGATCCGCTCGAACAACGCGTCGTGTGCCGCGCCCGGCAGGTACGCCAGCAGTCCCTCGGCCGACCACGCGGTGGGCTTGGCCGGGTCGAGGCCTGCGGCGTCGAGCGCGGCGGGCCAATCGTCCCGGAGATCGACCGGCACCGCTCGGCGATCGGCCTTCGGCCGCGCGTCGTGCTCGGACAGCACTTCCGCCTTGAACTCCAGCACCTTCGGCTGATCGACCTCGAACACCGTCGTGCCCGTCGGCCAGTCGAGGCGATACGCCCGGGCATCCAACCCGGCTGCGAGGATTACCGCCTGCGACACTCCGTCCGCCGCGGCCGACAGGAAGAACTCGTCGAAGAACCTCGTGCGGAACCCCATGAAACCGGAGAACGGTGCGTCTCCCAGCGAGGACGGGTCGGCCAGCAGCCCGGTGAAATGCGGTTCGCCCGCGGCCTCCACGAACCACGGCGCGTAGTCGTCGCGGATCAGCGCATCGGGACGGCCGGTTTCCAGCGCCCGGAACGTCGCCACTCCCAGGGCGGTCAGTCCCACACTGCTGACGATGTCCCAGGAATCCCCGTCGGTGCGCATGAATACCTCCCGATCGTGCCGAAGGGTCGGCCGCGACGACCGACCAGGCTCCCCGGCGATTCTACGCCGCCACGTGGATTGCATCTATTATGTTGTTTTGCAATATCTTTCGGCATCTACCTCTTCAGAAGCGCACGTATGACGTCGACGACGTCCCCGGGCGCTTCCTCCGCCATGAAGTGACCCGCGGTGACGGGTTCCGTGCTCCAGGTGACCAACGCACGGTCCGAGTGCGGACGTGGCAACGACACCGATCTTCTGCAGGATGCCACTGCAGTCGGTCCGAGTTGCTGCGTCAGCTGCACTGGCGCACAGGAAGCCAGCACCGGTGCAGCTATTGGTGGACGATGCACGGCGAGACGCCCGTTTTTGCTTCTGCCGGAATAAACTGTTCACAGAAAGCTTTCGGCGTGGCCGCGCCATATAGTCGTGACCCGGCACTGCTCCCTTCAGGAGCCCTCGGTTCTTATGCGATCTGGAAGCGCTCGTCCCCGAGTTCGACCTCGACGCGCAGCGCGCCGCCGACGGCTTCGACATACCGGCGCAACGTGTCAATCTGCACACGCTCGAGGTCACCGTGCTCGATGTTGGACACCCGGTTCTGCCCGACTCCGAGCCGCTCAGCCAGCTGCTTCTGCGTCATCGCCACCGATTCGCGCAGCTCCTGAAGTCGATAAGCACGCACTTCGTCGATCATGCGGGCCTTATGCGCATCGACCGCGCCACGATCGACAGGTCGCTCGGCGAGCATCTGCTCAAGACTCTTCGCCATCGTGTTCACCTACCTTCCAACTCGTCCAGATGAGCCGCGAAGCGGTCATCGGCAATCGGGATGTTGACCTTGTACCAACTCTTCCACCGACCCGCTTTGTTGCCGGCAACCAACAGAATGGCCTTCCGTTCCGGGTCGAACGCGAACAGCACCCGCAGCTCCGAGCGACCACTCGACCCCGGCCGCAGTTCCTTCATGTTCTTGTGCCGTGACGCCTTCACCGTGTCGACCAGAGGTCGGCCGAGCTGCGGTCCGCGGTCCGCGAGTAACTCGAGTGCGGCCACCACCTGCTCATACGACGACTGATCCAGTGCCAACAGCCACTCTTCGACCAACCCCACCTCTACCGTCCACTGCCCCACCGCACAAAACTATCACACAGAAGTGATATCTCTTAAAAGTGATCCCCGCAGCTAGAGGGCGTGGGGAAGGGACCGTGTCCGCGACACCGACATCTGACCTCACGACCGCCTAAACGGAACCACCCGCCCTCAGCCCTGCTGTGAGGAGGACAGTCAGTGCGTCACAGACGTAGGTGCTGGATAGCTTCCACTCGTTGTTGGAATGCACGGAGGGAATTGGCTCTACTGGGTAAGGTTTCGCCGGCGGCAGCGGTCTCGCGGCCGCCCGGGAATCCGAGGAGATCGCCCGCGCGCTGGACGACCCGGTGCTGCCCGCGTCCGCGCTCAACGGCGTCTTCATGCACACGTTCCACCGCTCGGGCCTCGCCCCCGAGCGGGATGCCCCACCTCTTGCATGCGGACGGCCGCCCGGACGAGGCGGACGCCTGCTGCCCGTGCGTGCGTGACGAGTCCCTGGACTCCTTACTCACGCACGGGTGCTACTTGGCCCACTCCAGCAGGTCGTCGGCGGACCACGTGTTCACGACGCGGTCGGCATCGACTCCGCACCGCATGGCACGCTCGCATCCGTAACCCTGCCAGGCGAGTTGCCCCGGGGCGTGCGCGTCGGTGTCGATGGAGAACAGGCACCCCAGGTCCATGGCCAGGTCGATGAGCCGGCTCGGGGGGTCGCGGCGCTCGGGACGGCTGTTGATCTCGACGGCGGTGCCGTGGTCGCGGCAGGCGGTGAACACCTGCTCGGCGTCGAACGTCGACTCCGGCCTGGTCCCGCGCCCACCCTCGACGAGTCGGCCCGTGCAGTGACCCAGCACGTCCACCAGCGGATTCTCGACGGCCTTGACCATCCGTCGGGTCATCGCGCCACGCTCCGCCCGCAACTTGGAGTGCACGCTGGCGACGACGATGTCGAGTTCGTCGAGCAGATCCGGATCCTGGTCGAGCGAACCGTCGTCGAGGATGTCGACCTCGATGCCGGTGAGGATGCGGAACGGCGCGAGTTCCTCGTTCAGCTCGGCGATCACCTTCAGCTGCGACCGCAGGCGCTCCGCCGACAGCCCGTTCGCGACCGTCAGCCGCGGGGAATGGTCTGTCAGAGCGCAGTATTCGTGGCCGATGAGCGCCGCGCTGCGCATCATCTCGTCGATCGGGCTGCCGCCGTCCGACCAGTCCGAGTGGGTGTGCAGGTCGCCCTTGAGCGCCTGACGCAGTGCGCCGCCGCCGATCGGCTCCGCATTCTCCCGTAGTTCCGCCAGATAGACGGGCACCCCGTCGAGTGCCTCCCGGATCACCGTCGCCGTCTTCGGCCCGATGCCCGGCAGATCCTTCCAGCTGTCGGTGCGCCCGCGGACGTCCCGCTGCTCCTCGGACAGTTCGGCGACCACGTCGGCCGCCCGCCGGTACGCCTTCACCCGGTGCGTCTCCGCCCGCGACCGTTCGAGCCAGAACGCTGTCTCTCGCAGGGCCTGCACCGGGTCCATCGGGCTGTCCGCGTCCATGACTCCAGTGTTGCGCCCACCCGGACGTCACCGCAACGCTTCGCGCGCCCCGTCCCGGACCGCGGTGGTGAGCGCCGCGAGGATGGGCGAATCCAGTTTCCACCGCTGCCAGTACAGCGGGACGTCGATCGGGCGGGACGGGTCGAGTTCCACGAGCCCGTGGTCGTCGCCGGTGTGCAATTCCGGCAGCAGTCCCCAGCCCAGTCCGTAGCGGACGGCGTCGGAGAACGCCGAGGACCCGGGCACGAAATGTCGCGGCGGCTGCAACCGGCGCCGCGTGAACCCGCGCAGGAACCGGGCCTGCAGTTCGTCCTTGCGATCGAAGTCGAGTATCGGCGCCACCGCGAGGGCGTCCGCGGTCGGGCCGTCGGGGAGCCAGCGTTCGGCGTAGTCGCGGCTGCACAGCGCGCGGTACCGCATCGACCCCAGCTTCTCGACGGTGCAGCCCTGCACCGCCTCCGGGACGGACGTCACGGCGGCCATCACCGTGCCCTCCCTCAGCAGGGTGGTCGAGTGGTATTCGTCCTCCCGGTGCAGGTGGAACAGCGCCCGGTACTCCGGCGCCAGTCGGGCGAGAGCCGGAATCATCCACGTGGACAGCGAATCCGCGTTGACGACGAGCGGCAGCGTGCTCGTCGTCGCTTCTTCGGGATTGAGGGAAGTCATGGCCTCACGCTTGAGGTGGGCCATCTGGCGGGCCAGCGTGAGCACGACGTGTCCGGAGTCCGTGGCCCGGACCGGCTTGGCCCGCTGCACCAGGACGCGTCCCACCTGCTGCTCGAGCGCCTTGATCCGCTGGCTCACCGCGGACGGCGTGATGTGCAGTACCCGGGCCGCGGCGTCGAAGGTGCCTTCGTCGATCACGGCGGCGAACGTGCGGAGAGCCGCCAGGTCCAGATCCATATGAAGTGATGCTAATGGCAATGAAGGATAATTAGCTGGATTGATGACGACGGGGTTCGTAGCGTGGTTCCCATGCACCTCACCCCTGCCCTGCTCACGGCGGCCGCCGGCTTCGGCACCGGCCTGTCGCTGATCGTCGCGATCGGCGCGCAGAACGCGTTCGTCCTGCGACAGGGGATCGTCCGCAGGCACGTCCTGCCGGTGGTTGTGCTGTGCGCGGTGTCGGACGTCGCGCTCATCGCCGTCGGGATCAGCGGGATCGGGGCTGTACTCGCACACGCACCCGCCGCCATCACCGTGATCCGTTGGGCGGGAGCGGCATTCCTCGTCTCCTACGCCGTGCTCGCCGCCCGCCGCGCCCTGCGCCCCGGAACGCTGGACGCCGCGACGGAGGTCGGATCGGCGACCCTCGCGACGTCGATCCTCACCTGCCTCGCACTCACGTGGCTCAACCCGCACGTCTACCTCGACACGGTGCTGATGGTCGGTTCGGTGGCCAACAACCAGGGCGATTCGGGCCGGTGGTTGTTCGGTCTCGGGGCCGCCACCGCGAGCGTCACCTGGTTCCTCGCGCTCGGCTACGGCGCCCAGTTCCTGCATCGCGTGTTCGCCCGTCCGAACGCGTGGCGCGTCCTCGACGCCGGGATCGCCGCGCTGATGCTCGCCCTCGGCATCACCCTCGTCACCGGCTAGTCAACCTTTTGTTGACAGCACCCATCCTGTCAACCAATACTTGACAGATGTCGGACGCCGCCCTCACCCAGCTGCTGTCGGATGCGATCGCCAAGGCGGACCCCGAGATCGACCCGGGGCTCGACCACGACCCCGCCGCCTACCTCGCGCTCGTCCGGCTCACGTCGCAGGCGCGGGAATCGGTCGACGAACTGCTGGTCTCCGCGATCGCCGCCGCCCGCTCCGCCGGCCACAGCTGGGACACCGTCGGCGCCGCCCTCGGCATGTCGCGGCAGGCGGCGCAACAACGCTTCGGCAAACGCATCGGCGACGCCCCCGACCCGGACCCGGACGGCCGCACCCGCCGGCTCACCCCACTGACCGCGTTCAACGAGATGCGCATCCTCAACCACGCCGGCGCGTACGGCTGGCACTCCGTCGGATTCGGCACCCTGTTCCACACCGTCCGCAAGTCCGACGAACAGTGGGAGCACACCCGGGCGTCGGCGCTGGCCGGCCGCGAGAAGCTCGAGGCCGACGGCTGGCAGAAAGTCGGGACGCTGTGGTTCCCGTGGGCGTACTTCAAGCGACCGCTGGGCATCCCCGCGCTCCCCGAACCGGTGAGCGGCGACTACCTGATGGAACCGTGATGGACGCCGTCGCGCGATTCGCGGCCGCCCGCGTCGCCCGGCTCGCCACGGTCGGGGCGGACGGCGTGCCGCACCTCGTCCCGCTCGTCTTCGCGCTCGACTCCGACGCCATCTATTCCTGCGTCGACCACAAACCCAAACGCACCACGGCCCTGCGGCGCCTGAAGAACATCTCCGGCAACCCCGCCGTCACCCTGCTGGTGGATCACTACGACGAGAACTGGGACCACCTGTGGTGGGTGCGGGTCGACGGCCGGGCCCGGATCCTCGACCCGGACTCCGACGAGGGCACGGCCGCGCTCGACATTCTGGCCGCGAAGTATCCGCAGTACGTCGACCGGCGACCGGACGGACCGGTGATCGCGATCCACGACCTGAGGTGGCATCACTGGTCCGCCCTGTGAGTACTTGTTAACCGCCGGCGGTTAACAAGTACTCACGGCCGATAGCCTCTGCGCATGCCCACAGCCCTGATCACCGGTGCCAGCCGTGGCCTCGGAGCCGCCATCGCCCGCGAACTCGCACCGACCCACGACCTCCTGCTCGGCGCCCGGTCGGCGGGGTCGCTGACCGGCATCCTCGCCGAACTGCCGGCCGCGACACCCTGGCCGGTCGAGCTGACCGACTACGACGCGGTGGCGGCCGCATGCGCACCGATCGAGCGGCTCGACGTCCTCGTCCACAACGCCGGCGTCGCCGATCTCGCGACCGTCGCGGAGTCGACCGTCGAACAGTGGCGGCACACGCTCGAGGCGAACGTCATCGCGGTGGCCGAACTGACGCGACTGCTGCTGCCCGCTCTGCGCGCCGCAGGCGGCCACGTGGTGCTCATCAACTCGGGTGCCGGCATCCGCGCGAACGCCGGCTGGGCATCGTATGCGGCGAGCAAATTCGCGCTCCGGGCGTTCGGGGACGCACTGCGGCTGGAGGAACCGTTACTGCGCGTCACATCAATTCACCCCGGTCGGATCGACACCGATATGCAGCGCGCCATCGTGGCCGGCGAGGGCGACGAGTACCGGCCGGAGAAGTACCTGCAGCCGTCGACGGTCGCAAAAGCCGTGCGTACGGCGGTGGAGACGCCGCGTGACGCGCACCCCACAGAAGTCGTGCTGAGGGTGCGCTGACAGCGGAGAAACCTGCGTGAGATACATCACAGATTGATCTCACACAAAGGCCTTAAGCTGCTCACAATTAGTCGCCCTACAGTTCTACTCATCAGCAGAAGTCCCAACCGCGAGTCGGGTCCACGAACCGACTCCCAGGAGGTATCCCCACGATGAACACCGAACAGCGTATGCACAGCGACACCGCCGTCGCGGTCGACGGCGACGTCTTCGCGACGATGTTCACTCTCGATCTCGGTGACGGCGAGGTCGATCGGGACGCGGTCGAGCGGATTCACGGCGGCGACTTCGACGAGTGGATCGAGGCGGCAGCCCGGTCCGGTCTGTTCACGCCGCAGGCGGTCGCGGCCCTCGTGCAGTCGTGGCAGGAGAACCCGAAGGCCCTGTTCGACGCCCTCCTCGTCGATGCCGACGAGATGACCCACAAGCGCTACGCGATCATCTGGGACGCGCTCGACGACGCCGACACGTTCGAGAGCGTCGAATACGCCTGACGGTCAGAACGGCCACGCGGGGACGGGCGGCAGGCCCTCTCGCGTGGGGCGTCCGACGACCCAGGCCAGCAGTTCGGTGTGCGGAAGTTCCGGCGCCCGGACCTCCGGATGCCCAGCGGCCAGCGCGGGCAGCTCCGATTCCAAGGTGTGCTCGACGAAAAGTTCCGGCCAGTCGGCCGCGGTGTAGTCGAGGCCGAGGTCCACGTGGTGGATCTCGAGTTCACGCCACCGCAGCACCGGCACCTGACGCGCCGGCACCTGCTGACGCCAGTTCACCGGCGTCTCGTACAGATCTTCGGTGATCCCGCGCAGCGACTCGATCACCCGCCGTCCCGCGAAGCGGAAATCGGCCACCAGTAGTTCCGCCGGACGTCCGGCCCCCTCCTCGATCGCCGCGGCCCGCGCGGCCGGGCCGCCCGGGTACATCTCGGGCGCCGCCTCGCCGGTGAGCACCCCGACGGCGAATCGGTTGAGCGCATCCGCGTTCCTGCGAGGTGCGTGACGACGTGTCCCCGACTCCACCCCGGCAGCAGCGACGGCCCCCGCGCCTGATCGTCGGTCAACCCCGCCAGCGCGACCTCCACCGTGCGGTGCGATTCGGCAACAGCATCGAGCAGTTCGACATACGACAGTGCGGCACCCGGTGACGTCATGCAGACGATGCTCCCACAGTCCACCCCACGCCGATTCTCGGTAACGGTACGGTGACGATCGGCCTCCGGCGGGTGCGTGTGGGACACTCGTACTGATACTGAGATCGACTGTCGGACAACGTGGTTGAAAGGTGGTGTGTGATGTACAACGAATCCGCTACGTGGGGGATACCGAGCGAGACGTTCCTGGTGATCTACGTGGCCGCCGCCGTGCTCTCGGTCGGGCTGGCGCTGTTCCTCCGTTCCAGTGGCAACGCTCCCGCCACGACCGCCGGTGTTCGCCTCGATCCGGTGCAGACCGGCATGCTGACCAGCGATGATCGCGCCATCGCCGCATCCCTGACGCTGTTGCGGGGAGCGGGCATCATCTCCGACGACGGCACGATCCTGCGGGCGTGGGGAGTCCCCGACAACGCCCTCGGATGGTTCACGCGCGCCGTCTACGACGAACTCGCCTCCGGTCGCGGCGCGCTCGGCAACGTTCGCCTCCCGGGCCGGTTGCAGGCCCCACTCCACGAGTTGCGGTTCACTCTGGTCGCGCAGGGACTGCTCACCGGACCCGAGCAGAAGACGTGGAACCGCCGGGCGACCATCCCGATCCTCGTCGTCATGGCCATCGGCGTCGCACGCCTCGTCGCCGGATTCGCCGCGGGCAAGCCGATCGGATTCCTGCTGGTCGCGGTGGTGCTACTGGCGGCCTCGCGCGAACTGGTTCGCCGGACCGGCCGCAGGACGCGACAGGGGACGGCGGAATTGCAGCGACTGCGCCGCGAACACTCGTACCTGTCGCCGCGGATGCGCCCGTCCCTGACCGCATACGGTCCGACGCCGATCGCGCTGTCGACGGCACTGTTCGGGATGGGATCCGTCGCCCTGTTCTCGCCGGGGTTCGCGAGCGCGGCCGGCCTCTCCGACAGCAGCAGCGGCGGCGGCGGTGGCAGCGGCGGCGATAGCTCTTCCTCCTGCGGCGGCGGAGGTGGCTGCGGTGGCGGTGGGTGCGGGGGATGACCGCACTGATCGAGTCGGGCCTCGGCATCGGCTGGCGGCCGGAGATCTGCGGGATCATCGGCCGGCTCGACGGCCTGCGGTTCTGCGAGGTGATCGCCGAATCGCTGCCCGCCCGCCGACGCGGGGTCGGCGTTCCGGACGAACTGCGGTCGCTGGGGGTTCCCGTCGTCCCGCACGGCATTTCACTGTCGCTGGGTGGCGCCGAGCCCGTCGAGCAGCGCCGGATCGACCACCTCGCGCGGTGCGCCGACGCGCTCGGGGCGCCGCTCGTCAGCGAGCACGTCGCGTTCGTGCGGGCGGGCGGTCTCGAGGCCGGGCATCTGCTGCCGGTGCCGCGCTCGGCGGAGGCCCTGGACGTGTTGGTGCGGAACGTCCGGCGCACGCAGGAGTGTTTGCCGGTGCCCCTGGCGGTGGAGAACATCGCGGCCCTGTTCGACTGGCCGGACGACGAGTACTCCGAGGGCGAGTTCCTTGCCGAACTGGTCGAACGCACCGGGGTTCACCTGCTGCTGGACATCGCGAACGTGTACGCGAACGCCCGGAACCGCGGCCGCGACGCCGCCGAGGAACTCCGTCGGCTCCCCGTCGAACGCGTGGCGTACTGCCACGTCGCAGGCGGGTCCGAACGGGACGGCGCATACCACGACACCCACACCGACCCGGTGCCCGTCGAGGTGCTGGACCTGGTCCGGCAGTGGGCTTCCGGGGGTGCTCCCGCGATGATGCTCGAGCGCGACGGCAACTACCCGCCCGCCTCGGAATTGTTCGGCGAACTGGATGCGATAGCGGACGCGGCCGGCTTCGAGCGGATCACCCGGGGCGCCGATTGGAGCCTGTCGTGACAGGCCTGGCCGATCGGCAGGCGGCGCTGGTGCGGGCTCTCGTCGCGGCGGGGGAACCGCCCGAGGGATTCGACCGCGACGCACTCGGCACCGCGTCGAAGGCCCTGCTGCGCAAGCGGTCCGGTGGGGCCGGGGAGCCCGGCGCACTGCCCGCACCGGCGCGGCGGCGCCTGTTCGGCCTGTTCAGCCTCCGACGAAGCTGAGCAGCAGCTCGTTCACCTCTTCGGCCCGTTCCAGCTGAACGAAGTGGCCGGCGCCCTCGAGGAGGTGAACGCCGCGCAGGTCGGGGACGGTGTCGCGCATCCGGTCGAGTGCCTGCGCACCGCTCATCGCGACGACGGGATCGTTCGCACCGGCCACGAACAACGTCGGCACCGCGATCTGGGCAACCCGCACTCTCGCGGAGCGTTCCCAGTTGGCGTCGTACGCCCGGTACCAATTCAGGCCGCCGGTGAATCCCGTCCGGGTGAAGACCTCCACGTAGTGCTCGAACTCCTCCTCCGTCAGCCACGACCACGGCAGGGGTGGGGCGTCGGGCAGCACGTCCAGGTACCCGTTGCCCTCCGACGGGTGCTGCCAGATGTCCAGGTAGCGGTAGTCGCCCGACAATGCGTAGAACAGCCGCTGCAGGAAGCCGCGCGGGTCGCCGTCGAGTTCGCGGTCGGCGACACCCGGCTTCTGGAAGTAGTGGATGTGCAGGAAGTGCTTGCGCGCCAGCGACGCATAGAGCTCAGATGGGCGCAGCGGGAATCGGTCGGGCATGTAAGGAACGGCCAGCAGCACCAGCCCGGACACTCGTTCGCGGTGACGCAGCGCGACGGTCCAGGCGACCGGAGCGCCGAAGTCGTGACCGACGAACACGGCACGGTCGAGTCCGAGGGCGTCGAGCAGGCCGATCAGTGCGTCCGACACCCGCTCGTTGGTGTAGTCGTCGACGTCGCGGGGCACGTCGGTGCCGCCGTAGCCGGGCATGTCCGGGGCGATCGCGCGGTACCCGGACGCCGCGAGGGCCAGCATCTGGTGCCGGAAGCTGTATCCGAGGCCCGGGAACCCGTGGCACAGAATCACGGGCGGACCCTCACCCAGTTCGCTGATCTGCCAACGGAATCCGTCGACCGTGACCGATCGCTCCGTCGACGTCGCCATGATCCGAATCCCTCCACCGGCTGGAACGCGTTCTCGCAGTGTACCGTAACGGCGACGCCACTAGAATGCACTTGATTCGCAGTGGTAACCGTCGACCGGCCGGGGAAGTGGGGTGATGCGCAATGGTGGAGGCACGCTCCCGCCATGAGTTCGTCGCGGTCCAGCTCCGGCAGCGCATCATGCAGCGGCGGTACGCGGTGGGCGAGTCACTGCCGAGCGAGAGCATGCTGTGCGCAGAATTCGAGGTGTCGCGCGGCCCGGTGCGCCAGGCCCTCGCGACGCTGAAGAACGAGGGGCTCATCCAGCTGTCCCAGGGCAAGCCGGCCGTGGTCCGCAGCCACGACATCACGCAGACCCTCGACACGTTCACCCCGTTCACCCAGTGGGCGCGCCGCACCGGCCGCACCGCGGGGAGCCGCACGCTCGAGATCGCCCGACGCCGGGTGTCCGAGCCTGCCGCCGCCGCATTGGGAGCGGCCCCGGACGACTTCGTCGTCGAGGTTCTCCGCGTCCGACTACTCGACGGCGAACCGACGATGCTCGAGCGGAGCACGTTCACCGGCCGCGTCGGCTCGCTGCTGTTCGAGATCGACATCGACTCCGGGTCGATCACCGACTACCTCACCTCCCGCGGCGTCCGGTTCGAATCGATGGAGCACGTGCTCGACGCCGTCGCCGCGGACGAGGTCGAGGCCGAACATCTCGGCATCGCCCCCGGCAGCCCCTTGCTGCGCGAACGCCGGACGTCGCGGGATCAGCACGGCGACATCTTCGAGTACGCGGACGACCGGTACCGGCCCGACCTCGTCGCCTTCAGCATCGTGAACGCCCGGACCGTCGACCCGCGGGGCCCGTCGGGCGAGGGCAACAACCTCTAGTCGACGGCCGGCATGCGATTCCGGCGCGGGGGATCAGGTGCTGCGCAGCCGGTCGAGCAGACCGGGCAGGTCCGCGACGCTGTCGAGGACGTGGGTGGCCCCGGCCTCGGACAGTTGAGTGGCGTCGTGGGCGCCGGTGAGCACACCGACGGACGCGCGGGCTCCGGCGCGCAGGCCGGTGGTGATGTCCGAGGTGGTGTCGCCGAGCACCACCATGGACTGCACGGACGGGGCGCCGGTGCGCATCAGCGCGGTCAGCGGCATGTCGGGGAACGGGCGGCCGCGGACGCCGTCGCCGGGGCAGAGCACGACATCGGCGACGTTCTCCCAGCCGAGCGCACGGATGATCGACATCTGCGTCCCGTGGGCGAACCCGGTGGTGAGCGCCGTTTTGATGCCCTGCTCCCGCAGTGAGCCGAGGAGTTCCTCGGCGCCGGGAACGGGGCTGCACCGGCCGTCGTCGACGAGTTGCGCGTAGCAACGTTCGAGTTCCTTGTTGGCGGCCTGCGCCTGTTCCTCGTTTCCGCTGCTGAGGTGGCGGAAGACGACGATCTTGGACTGGCCCATGGTGTCGGAGACGTACTCGAGCATCCGCTGCCGGTCGTCGTCCGTCTTCGACAGCCCGGCGTGCGCGTCCGCGGCGAGGAAGGACTGCTGCACCAGCCCGCTGTCCTCCACGGTGGTGCCTGCCATGTCGAAGACGACGAGACTGATGTCCCGGTGCTGTGTTCCCATTGTCGTGTTCCTCGGTTTTCGGTGAATGTGTTTGTGGGATAGCTAGTTCGCTGGTGCGGCTTCGCGGCCGAAGATGTGGTCGATCCGGTCCTTCGCCAGACCCAAGCCGGTCGTCATGCCGATGCCGGTGGTGACGGTCACGATGTGCACCCCGTCGATGGGCTCCTCGATCAGGAACTCCGAGTCGGGGGCCGAGCTGTACACGCCCTGCCAGCGCTCGGTGACGGTGACGTCCGAGACGCCGAACAGGGCGACGGCCTCGTGGATCAGCACGTCGAACCCCCGCTCCGACTGGAACGGCTCCGCCGAGACCTCACGGATGTGGGTGTCGCCCAGCAGGATCGAACCGTCCGGCTGCGGGCTGTACATCTGGTTGAGGTCGAGGTCGGCGTAGTCGAGGTACTCCTCGCGCAACCGCGCCGCGAGTGCCGCCGTCGCGGGCAGATCCGCGAAACCGCGGTACCGCACGAGCGACCAACCGGTGAACAGCGGTGCGGGCAACGGTGCGGGCAGCGGCATCCTCGCGCGCAGCATGTGCAGCCGGCACTGCAGGAGCCCCCGGCGCTCGGCCGATTCTGGGAACAGCCGGTCGATGTCGTGGTTGACGGTGACGAACACCGTCCCTGCATGAAGATCGCCCCGTGAGGTGTGGACCACTCCGGGGCCGAATCCGAGTGCGGCGGTGCGCCAGAAGAAGTCGACACCGGACGCGTCGAGCCAGCGTGCCACGGCGGGTGCCGCTCCCCTCGGGTCCACCTGGAGGTCGCCGGGCATGTACATTCCGCCGACGACGCGACTGCCGGAGACGGGGAGCGCGGCGAGGATCCGTTCGCGCGGCAGCAACTTCGCCTCGGCCGGTCCGCGCCTGTCCGCGAACTCGGCCAGGACGGCCATCTCGTCGTCGTGCCGTGCCACACAATACGTTCCGGACTCGGAGGACCAGAACCCCGCCTTACGTGACAGATCGAGCCAGTGCTCCCGGCCGGCCAGAGCGTAGTCGCGGGCGCCCCCTGACTGGGCGGTGATGCAGACGTGACCGAAGTTCTGGACGGATGCGCCCGCTATTCGGTCGGCATGATCGATCACTGCTACCGACAGACCGCGATCATGCGCGTGGTAGGCGTGCGCGAGACCGAGGATTCCGGCGCCGACAACCACCACGTCGTGGCGTCGTTGATGTGTCATGAATTCCACCTTGGCCCCCGGACGCTCAACTTGTCAATACAAGTTGTTTGAATTCACCACAGGTATTGATACGTTTCCGTCCGTTCACCGTCCGTTGCGAGTACAGCTGGCGCGCCGGGTGGCACCGACAGGCGGTTGCTGCGAAGATTGCCTCTCGCGTCTACCCACCGCAGAGGGACGAATCGATGAGTGGTGCTTCCGGATCCAGTTCCGTCCCCGTCTACGAACCGTCGCCCGGCGACCACTTCGGACCCCTGATCGAGCGCCGCGACGACGCCGACTTCCCGTTCTACGACGGGACGCCCACCGCGCTCTCGGCGCGGCAGTGGATTCTGATGTGGGCGTCCGTCGTTGTCGGTTTCGCGGCCCTGGTCCTCATCCCGCAACCCGGCAATCTGGTGGCGCTGATTCCGCGGATTCTGTTCGTCGGCATCCCGCTCGCCGTCCTGGCGCTGGTGACGCACGAACATTGGACCGCGCTGTTCCGCAAGGTGCGCGGCCGCGACGTCCTCACGATGATCGGCTTTGCGCTGCTGAACCTGGCCGTCACGTTCGCACTGGCGCTGGTCGTGCAGGCCCTGTTCGGGGTGGCGTCCAACAAGGCCGTCGACGATGCGGGTGAGGGTGGTGCGCTCGACACGGTCGCGTTCTACGTGGGAACCGGGATCCAGTTGGTCGGTGAGGAAGTCTTCACCATCGTCCCGTTCCTCGCGCTGATGTACTTCCTGGTCGCCAAGGCGAGGCTGTCCCGGAAGACGGCGATCGTCCTGGCCTGGCTGATCAGCGCGGTGTGGTTCGGCACCGCACATCTCCCGACCTACGACTGGAACTTCGCTCAGGCGTTCATCGTGATCGGCGGGGCCCGGCTGGTGCTCACGCTCGCTTACATCCGCACCAAGAACCTGTGCGTCTCGACGGGCGCGCACATCATCAACGACTGGACGCTCTTCACCCAGGCGGTCGTGGCGCACGCGGCCCTTCTCGTCCTCTGACGGAGCGCGGGCGTCAGTTCGGAATCGGGATGACGATCGGCGGCAGACCCGGTATCTGCACCTGAATCTGTTGCGGCGGAGCGGGCACCGGCGCGGGCGGCGGGTTGTACACCGGCGGCTCGGGTGCGGGCGGCGGCACGGCGACGGGTGCCGGCGGCGGGGGCGGTGGTGGCGGCGGCGCGGGTTCCGGGGAGGGGACGGGCGCGGGCCGGGGAGCGGCCTGCTGCACCACGGCGGGCGGTGAATCGACCACGGGCGCCTGGATTTCCACGGGAGCTACCGGGTTCGCGCGCTCCGCGGGCTGCTGTGGGCCGGAGCCGATCGGCACCGTCGACAATCCCCCGGTCATCAGGTCGACCACGGACACTTCGGTCATCGCCAGGTTGGAGGGCTGCACGACGTACAGCCGGTCCTGCTGGAATGTCGGCCACGGATCGCCCTCGACTTCGGCGTCCTGGTTCACCACCGGGGACAGCAGCGGGCTGCCGCGCATGCACCGGACGCGGGGAACGCCGTGGTCGTCGATCAGCACGATGGTCCCGGCCTGGAGCACCGACTGGAATGCAGTCGCGTGGCCGTCGTCGAAGCCGTGATTGGTGACGCGGGTGTCCGCGCGGAGGAGGACGGGGGTGAGGGTCCGGACGTAATTGCGCACGTCGTCGACCTGGAACACACTCGACCAGGCCTCCAGCCTCGCAGGATCCCCCTCGAGGTCGTCGACGAGACGCTGCCGGTCGCAGAGCACCCGGTCGGGGCTTCCGCCGTAGAGTCCGGCGCGGTCGCCGACCACCCGGATACCGGCGGCCCGGGGCTCGCCCGGCAGATCCGTTCCGGGCGGGCCGAACGGAACCGTCGTCGGTGTCTGCGGTGGAAGAAGCACCTCCGTCCACGGAAGTTGTCCCTGGTCGGTGACCCGATCGAGGTCGACCGGGTCGGGGTGGCCTCCGGAACCGGAGGAGCAGGCCACGGTCATCGCCGCGGTCAGGGCTCCGAGGACCGCCAGCCAGCTACGCGGTGCGCGCCCGGGGCGCGTACCGGCTCGAACGACTCGTCTGCGTCGGGCACGCCGTGCAGCCCGCCCGGCGTCGTCGGTGGCCACCCCGTCATCGTAGGCACAGTCGCCGATCGGCCGGGCCGTATTGCGGTGTGGTTGCCGGCCCGGCTTTCGGTCAGCTGGTGATCATGTCCTCCTGCGACCAGAACGCCCGCATCGACGTGATCTTGCCGTCGTCGTCGAAGGTCATGACGTCGATCGGCGCGATCTCGAGCTTCTGCTCACCGAGGTCGGTGACGAGGGAGAAGTGGAACGCCGCCGAGTTGCCGGCGATCTTCAGCGTCAGGAGTTCGCCGGTCTGCTTCAGCGGTTCGATCACCCCGTAGAACTCGCGCAGTGATTCCACCGACGTCCGCGGCTCGGTACCCACCGGATCCTCCACGGTGGCGCCCTCGGCGTACAGCGCGACGACGTCGTCGGCGGTCCCGGTGGCCACCGCCTCGATGTACCTCTCGACGGTCTTGCGGATGTCTTCTGCGGACGGTGCCATGATGCGACTCCTCAGTCGAATAGAACGTGTTCTAGCCGTGAGAGTAGCGCAGCGCGCCGCCGGTGGGCAGCCCCTTTTCCCAGGCAGCGGGACGTGGCCGCACCGGGGTCCGCCCCTGCCGACGGGAGCGAAAGTCGGCAGGGGCGGAAAGTGTCGATCTCTCAGGTTCGCGGCGCGGACGCCTCCTCCAGCTTCTCCATCCGCGGAGCGCTCGTCCCCGTCACGGGTGAAGCGGCCACGGACGACACCTCTTCGAGCGACTTGCCCTTCGTTTCGGGCGACATGAAGAAGCAGATCACGAACGCAACCGCCGTCAGGACCGCCCCGAACAGCATCGTGGTGCCGGTGCCCAGCGAGGAGATGCTCAGCGGCAGCAGGTAGGTGCCGGTAGCGGCGCCGAACCGGCTGACGGCGGTGGCGATGCCCACGGCCGTGGCCCGGAACTCGGTGGGGAAGAGTTCGTTGGGATAAATCCACACCAGGATGCTCGGACCACCGGAGATGAACGCGTAAGCGCAGAAGGCGGCGACGATGAACCAGAGCGGCCCGTCCGCCCACAACCACAACCCGGCCAACGGAATCACCATCAGTGCCAACGGAATCACCGCGATCGGGCGCCGGCCCCACTTCTCGACCAGGAACAGCGCTGGAATGGATCCGGCGACGATGAGTCCGATGATGACGGTCTCCACGATCAGCCCCGCGGAACCGTCGCCGGAGATCGAGAATCCGGACAGGATCGTGGGCAGGAACGTCAGCAGCGCGTAGAGCGGGGTGACGACCGCCAGATACAGGGCGCTGCACATGATCAGCCGGGCGAGGTACTGACCCCGGAAGTAGATCTTGATGTCCGCCTTCGGCTGGTCGGCGGTGTCTTCCAGGGTGACCGTGCTCAGGTCCAATTTTTCGCCGTAGATCTGCTCGACCACGGCCTCGGCGTCCGCCACCCGGCCGTTCTTCAGGAGCCAGCGCGGCGACTCCGGGATTCCGCGGCGCACGAGGATCACGATCAGACCCAGCACCGCACTCGACGCGAGCAGCAGGCGCCAGTGGTCGTTGCCGCCGGAGATGCCGACGACGAGGGCACCGACCACGTAGGCGGCGACGGCGCCCGCCGACCAGGCGACGGCGGACATCCCGACCATCGCGCCGCGCTTCTTGGTGGGGGTGAACTCGGTGAGGAGCGAGGTGGCGATGGGGTAGTCCGCACCGATGGCCGCGCCGATGACGAACCGCAGCACGATCAGCTGCCACGGCAACTGGACGAACACCGACAGCACGCACGCGACGACCAGCACCACCAGGTCGAGGGCGTACATCTTCTCCCTGCCGATCCGGTCGGTGAGGAAGCCGAACACGGTGGCGCCGAAGAAGATACCGATCAGCGAGGCCGCGCCGATCAACCCTGCCTCGGCCGTCGTCGGGTGTAGCTGCTCGTGCACGCCGAGCAGGGCCACGCCGATGATGCTCATGACGTACCCGTCCAGGAATGGTCCGCCACAGCACGCGATCAGGAGCTTGGTGTGGAACCCGCGTTTGGCGGGTCTGTCCATCACGTCGAAGGAACTCATGTCGTCTCCACTACGTAGATTGGTGCCGTCACCCTCGGGGTGGCGGTCGAGTCGGCCGCACTCGGCCGGTACCGCTAAGGGGTTGTCTTGTTCAGCGCCGAGTAGGCGAGTTGCTCGAGCAGCAGCGATGCGTGGTGCGGGGCGTCCGCGCTGACGTCCAGCACCTGCTTGGTGATGCTCAGCGCCAGAGGCGAATACGCCGCGAGTTCGTGCGCGATGCTCAGCGCCTGCTTCACGTGCTCCGCCGGAGGGGCGATCTCGCTGACGATGCCCCAGCGTTCGGCGTCCGTGTGATCGAAGCGCCGGCCGCGCAGGACGAGGTCGCGGGCACGGCCGGCCCCGACGATGCGGGTGATGCGGGTGACGCCGCCGGAGCTGGGGAGGATTCCGATGCCGATCTCCGGGAATCCGAAGACCGCGGCCGGGTCGGCGACCCGGATGTCGGTGGCGAGGGCCAGTTCGAGGCCGCCGCCGAGGCAGTAGCCGGTGATCGCGGACACGGTGGGTTGCGGGAGCGCCGCGACCGCCTCGTACACCGACCCCGAGGTCCGGTAGTACTCGGCGATCGCCTCCGGCGTCATCTCCCGCAGTTCGGTGACGTCCGCGCCGGCCGAGAACACCGAGTCGCCCCCGGTGACGACCACGGCCCGACTGGACTTCACCTCGGGTGAGCCCAGCGCGGCGAGCAGTGCCGCTTCCATGTGCGTGGACAGCGCGTTCCGCTTCTGTTCGCGCCGCAGGGTGACGACGGCGACGTCGCCGTCCCGGCGCACGTCGACGGTTCCGGCGTTCTCGGTCGGCATGGTGTTACTTCTCCCCGGCCTCGTAGCGGAAGGACAGGAGGTTCTCGAGACCGCGCTTGTTGGCTTCGTTCGCGATGACCAGGCGCTGGATCTCCGACGTACCCTCCCAGATGCGGTCGACGCGCAATTCGCGCCACAGCCGCTCGACGGGGTAGTCGCGGATGTAGCCGCGGCCGCCGAAGATCTGGACGGCCCGGTCCACCACCCGGTTGGACGCCTCGGACGCGGCGAGCTTCACCGTCGCAGCCTTGGCGTGCAGGGTCTTTCGCAGGTCGGCGTCGTTCGGATCGGCCTGGTCGAACTCCCACGCCACCTGGTGGGTGAGTGCCCGGTTGGTGGTGATGTCCACGACGGAATCGGCGATCATGCCCTGGATCAGCTGACGATTGATCAGCGGCTCGCCGCCCTGCACCCGCTCCCGCGCCCAGTCGACGGCCAAGGTCAGCGCCCGCTCGGCCGCACCGATCGTGCGCGCGCCGATCATCAGCCGCTCCTCCGTGAACCAGTCGCGGGTGAGGTCGTGGCCCTGTCCGATGCCACCGAGCACGGCGTCCGCGCCGACGCGCACGTTCTCGAACGTGAACTCGGGGTGCTCGTAGACGAACGTGTGCGTGTAGCGGGGGATGTGCTTGATCTTCACACCCGGTGTGTCGATGTCGATCAGGAAGATCGTCGCGGCGTGATCGGGTTCGACGTTGGCCAGCACGATGAGGTAGTCGGCGACGTCACCGACTGTGACGAACCACTTCTCGCCGTTGATGATGTAGCCGCCGTTGCCGTCGGGGGTCGCGGTGGTGCTCGCCGCGGAGAAGTCCGAACCGGCGTTGGCCTCGGAGATCGCGACGGCGTCGCGACGGTCGCCGCGGGCGCCGGGAATCAGGTAGCGCTCCCGCTGTTCGGGGGTCGCGTGGGTCAGCGGGTTCGCCGGCCGCCACACCGTGTCCCACAGCGCATTGGTGAGCTTGCCGAGTTCGTCCTGCACGACGGCCTGCTCGAGTACCGTCAGTCCCGCTCCGCCGTATTCGACGGGGGTGTTGATCGCCTGCAGTCCCGATGCGAGGACGGCCGCCTTGATGGTGGCGTGGGATTCGTCGGAGATCCCGTTGTTGCGTTCGCACTCGTCCTCGAACTGCATGATCGTGTCGGTCAGGGCGCGGGCGCGCTCCTTGAGGTCGGCGAGGCGGGGGCTGTATGCGAATTCCATGGTTCAGAACTTCCTTGTGTCAGTTGGTGTTCGATGGGTTCAGGACGATGCGCGCGTCGAGTCCGAGGGCTTGCTTCGGGGTGACGAGCAGGGGGTTGATCTCGAGTTCCGCGATCTCGGGGTGCGCGGTGGCCACGGACGTGATCGCGGCGATGGCGTCCGCGGCGGCGTCGATGTCGATCGGCGGCCTGCCCCGCACCCCTCGGAGCAGAGCGGACGCCCGCAAGTTGTCGAGCAGTCCGCGGGCGGTCTCCGCGTCGACCGGCGCCAGCGCAAAGGAGACGTCGGCGAGGACCTCGGTAAATATTCCGCCGAGACCGACCATGGCCACCGGACCGAACCGCGGGTCGGTCTGGACCCCGACGATGAGTTCGACCCCCTCACTCAGGTCGGCCATCGCCTCGACGCAGTAGGCGGACGCTCCGAGCGAGGCGTCCATGCGGGTGAACGCGTCGGCGAGTTGTTCCGCCGACCCCAATCCCAGGGCAACGCCGCCGGAGTCGGATTTGTGCAGCAGACCCATCGCTTTCAGGACCACCGGGAATCCGACGGTTTCGGCCGCCGCCACTGCCTCGGCACAATTCTGCACCAGGCGTGCTGCGGGGAATTCGACCCCGGCGTCGCGGAACAGCTCACGCGAATCCCAGTACGCGTCGGTGGTCACCGGCGCGGACGGCAGGCTGTCCGCACTCGCCCGATGTTGCGGCGCAGTGGTTTCGGCGAGGACACCGAGCGCACCGGCCGCGTCCTCCACCGCGCGGAAGACCGGGACCCCGCTGTCCGCGAGCACCCGCGCCGCGGCGCTGTCGGGATGCATCGTGTGCACGACGACCGGCTTGCCGTGGGCCCGGGCCGTTTCCGCCATCGCACGAGCGGTCTCGATCTCCTTGCGCGCCAGGTTCTCGCCGTAACTGCCGTAGCCACCGAAATACCCGGTGAGAAGGACGGAATCGACCGCCGGACTCTGCAGGATGGTGTCGAGAACCGAGACGAACGAGGTGATGTCCTGTTCCCCGGCGCCCGCGAGGTCGACCGGGTTGGTCACTCCGGCGGACGGCGGCAACAGATCGCGCAATGCGCCGCTGATGTCGGCGGGGAACTCCGGAACCGTGAGTCCGGCGGCCTCCACGACGTCGGACGCGACACCCGCGTGCCCGCCGCCGTCGGCAACGACACCGACCCGGCGCACCGCCGCGGGTCCGTACCCGAGCAGTGTCGCGGCGACGTCCGCGAGTTGCCGCGGACTCGACACCCGGTACACCCCGGCCGCGCGGCAGGCCGCGTCGATGACCGCGCTGTCAGACGTCAGCGACCCCGTGTGGGACTGCGCCCCGCGGATGGAGGCCTCGCTGCCGCCGACCGTCAGCAGCAGCACCGGTTTCCCGGCGCGGGACGCCTGAGCGGCGGCATCGACGAATGCCCGCCCGTCGCCGAAGTCCTCGCAGTACACGGCGATGAGTTCGGTGTCGTCGTGCTCGACGCACGACCGGATGAGGTCGGCGGCGCCGAGGTCCGCCTGGTTCCCCAGCGAGGCGAAGCGGGAAAACCCGTGTCCGCGGGCCTCGAGGAACTGGCTGAGTTCGAGTGCCATGTTGCCGCTCTGGGAGAGCAGCGCGACGCGTCCGGCGGGCAGCGGGTTCGACGCCAGCGTCAGCGCGGTGCTCGAGTCCAGCACACCCAGGCAGTTCGGCCCGAGGAGGACCGCTCCGGCCGCCCGGACCCGCGCCACCACCCGATCCTGCACTGCCTTTCCGGCAGCGCCGAGTTCGGCGAAGCCGGCGGTGACACCGACGATCGCGGTGGCGCCGGCTGCGAGGGCGTCGTCGACAGCCTCCTCGAAACCCTGTGCCGGAACGGTGATGACGACGAGGTCGACCCGTTCGTCGAGTTCCGACAGGCTGCGGAGCGACGGCTGACCGAGGATGCGCTCGCCGCGCCGGTTGACGAGGTGGACGGACCGGTGGTCCGTCATCCGGAGCGCCTGCACGCTGATCCAGTTGCCGTACTTGGTTTCGTCGTTGCTCGCACCGAGGACCGCGACCGAGCGCGGATCGAACAGTGCCGTGAGGTCGCGGTCCGCGATCGCGCTCATCGGATCTCCTCGACCTTCGGAGCGGGATGGCCGGTGCCCCAGGCGTCGGCACCGCCGTCGATCACCAGCGTGGTCCCGGTGACGTAACTGCCTGCGGGCGAGGCGAGGAACGTGACGACTCCGGACACGTCCTCTGCCGTGCCCAGACGTCCGAGCGGCACCGCGGACGTCCACTGCGCGCGGGCCTCTTCCGTGTAGTTCTCCTCCATGCCCTCCGTCGCGATGGTGCCGGGGGCGATGCAGATCGACCGGATTCCGTACCGGCTCCACTCCAGCGACAGGCCGGAGGCGAGGTTTTCGAGGGCCGCACGGGCCGACGTCGCGTGGACCATCGATGCGATTCCCCGGCGCGGGGAGAACGCCATGAAGAAGATGCATCCCGACCGCCGCGGAATCATCGCGCGGACGGCGACCTCCCGGGTGACGGCCCAGGTGGCGTCGACGGCGAGACGGTGAACGGCGCGCCATCCCTTGCTCGTGATGTCCTCGGCCGGCGCCGCGAACTGACCGCCGGCGTTGTTGACCAGGACGTCGACGCGACCGAACCGCTCCAGGGCCCGATCGACCAGGGCGGTCACCTGCTCCTCTTCGCGAATGTCCGCGGGCACGGCGAGCGCTCGTCCGCCCAGTGCCTCGATCTCGGCGACGGTCTTCTCGAGGGGTTCGGGCCTGCGGCCGCTGATCACGACGTCGGCTCCACACCGCGCCATGTCCAGTGCGATCGCGCGCCCTATCCCGGTGCCTCCACCGGTGATCAGTGCCACCCGCCCGCGATGGACGTCGGGGCGTAGCACCTGCCCGGCGCCTCCACCTGGGTTCTCACATTCCATCGAGCGTTCGCCTCTCGTCGCTACCGTTCCGACCAATGGGGTCTGACTGATGCATCAGTTATACCGTGATCCAGCCCACAGATGTCAAGGCTTTCGCCGAAACTGATCCGACACTCAGATGTGGAGCTAGACTATTTCTAAGTGATTACCTGCCGTTATGCGCGTTCCAACCAGCCGTTGGCGATTTCGGTGTCCGGACTCGGGTGTCTGACTGATGCGTCAGTTTGCTCCGTATGATTTGATGGATCAGTCAGATGACAATCGAAGGAGGGACAGTGACCGCTCAACTCACCGAGGACGCGCGCCGAACGGCGATACTCGATGCTGCGGCTCAACTGATCGCCGAGCGCGGATACCACTCGGTCCGCATCTCCGACATCGCCCAGGTCGTCGGCACCAGCACCGGGGCGGTGCACTACTACTTCCCAGGCAAGAGCGACGTCCTCACCGCGGCCCTCCGCCACGCCATCGACAACGCCTTCGACCGGCAGAGCCGCGAACTGAAGGCGATCGACAACGCCCACGAACGCCTGCTCCGCCTGATCGACATGCAGTTACCCCGAGTCGGGCCGCTGCGCGACGAGTGGTCCATCTGGTTGCAATTCTGGGCCGAGGCCACGCTCCGGCCCGAACTCCGCCCCTTCCACAACACGTACTACGCGCGCTGGCACGAGACCGTCGTCAAGATCGTCCGGCGCGGACAACGGCAGGAGATCTTCCGCACCGACGTCGACCCGGAGACCATCGCGCAGCGGCTGACCGCGCTCACCGACGGGACCGCCATCCAGGTCCTCACCGGCGCACCGAACATGACCGTCGCCGCGATGAAAGAGGTACTCGTGCAGTTCGTCCACGACGAACTCGTCGCGCCGCGCAAATGGTGACCCGGCCTTCGCGGGCCACCCGGCGCGTTCGGTCCCATGGTCGCTAGCTCCACAGAACAGCGGACGCGCGGTGGCAGTGCGGTCGCCTGGGGATGCGGTGCGGCCTCCGCGGTCGCCTACGGACTCACCCCGACGTTCGCCGCGATCGGCTACGCCGGCGGCGTGTCACCGGCCGTCCTCGTCTGCCTCCGCAGCCTCGTCGGTGCCGCACTGCTGTTCCTGCTGGCCTGGTCCACCGGACGGCTGAAGGACGTCACGTGGAAGTCCGCTGTCGGACTGTGCTGCGTCTGCGGCCCGCTGTTCGGCATCCAGTTGCTGTGCTTCTTCGCGGCCGTGCGGGTCACCGGTGCCCAGATCGCGGTCGTCATCGTCCACATCTACCCGCTGTTCGTGATGGCACTCGTCTGGGTGGTCACCCGGAACAGGATCAACCGCGGTCAGCTGGTGCTGGCCGTCGCGATGTCCGGCGGCATCGCACTCGTCGCGGGCGCCGGCACCTCCGCCGTCGCCGTGAACGGGGCCGTGCTCGCCCTCCTCAGCGCCGCCGGATACGCGCTGTACCTGGTGGTCGGGGAACGATGGGTGCACCAGGTCAGCCCCGTCGCCGCGGGCGCACTCGCATCACTCGGCGCCGGAATCGCCACCGGCGCGATCGCCGTCGTCGACGGACAGTCCTGGACGTTCGCACCCAGCGGGTGGGGGTCCATCCTGATCCAGGGACTCCTCCTGATGCCCATCGGAATCGGCTGCTCCTTCATCGCCGTGCGCGCACTCGGATCGGCGTCCGTCGCCCTCCTCGGACTGCTCGAACCGGTGGTCGGGGTGCTCGCCGCACAGGTCCTGCTGGGCGAGCAACTGTCCCCAGCTCAGTGGGCCGGGATGGTCGTCGTCCTCCTCGCGTCCGCGGCCCTTCCCTTCGCCGTCGTGCGCTCCGCGCCCGTGAGTACTTGTTAACCGCCCGTGGTTAATAAGTACTCACGGGGGCGAAGCCCACTCACACGTCGATGCCGAATTCCTTGATCTTGCGGTAGATCGTGGCGCGCGAGATGCCGAGAGCTGTTGCCGCGGCTTTCTTGTTGCCGTGATTCTCTTCGAGGCTGCGTACGATGGCGTCGCGTTCGAGGGCTTCGATCTGGGTGAGGGTGTGCCGGCTCAGGGCCCGGCACATCGGGGGCAGCTGGTCGACTTCGACGACACCGGAGCGCTGGCGTTGGACGACCTCGTGCAGGACCTGCCGGAGTTCGGTGACGTTTCCGGGCCAGCTGTACTTGCAGAGTTGGCGCATTGCCGCAGGCGAGAGGGACAGCTCCGCGCCGCGACCGAGTTGTCGTAGCAGATGCGGTGCCAGACTGTGCAGATCGTCGATGCGATGGCGCAGGGCCGGCATCGTGACGGTGTGGCTGAAATGGGGAAGGAGCAGTGCGTCGAGATCGGTGTTGTGACCTGTGCCGCCGATGGTCGCGCCGATCCATCCGGCATGTTCGCGCCCTTGGATCAGGTCGGCGACGACCCGCTGCTGTGCCTCACTGAGTAGGTCGATGTCGCGCAGGACGACACTGAACCGTTCCTGGTCGAGTTCCTGTTCGAGGGCCGGTAGCACGGCGCTGTCCTCGGAGAGTTCGGCAGCCGTGAAGATCCGCGTCCGAATGGGAACATGTTCGATGGCAACAGCTTTGAGAGCGGATCCGCGGCCACTTCCGGGCTCGCCCGACACGATGACCCACTGTTGCTCGCGTGCGCAGCGAGCGATCTGCTGGCAAGTGCGGCGCCAGGACGCGCTGGTGCCGGTGACACCGGGAAGCACGGTGCTTGCCGGTGCAGAGGCGACAGATGAGGTGCGGACGTCGAGGAGATGTACGTAGAACAAGGCCATCGGCCTGCGGGCTCCGAGCCCGAAGTCCTCGATCGAAGACAACCTCGCCGTCTGACCGCTGGGCAGAGCGACGATATGCCGATAGGTGGCGTTGACGCTGCTCAGGTCGACGGCGTGTTCGAGTAGCGCTGCCTGATCCTGGGCGTCCAGCGCCACACGAAGTCGCCGGTTGACGAGGACGACATCGTCTCCGAGCGCCAGCACCCCGGTCTGCGGCGATCGGCGACACGCCTTGAGATACGCGTTGAGCAACGACGTCTGGTCGGCGCTGGCCTGCGCCAGGAGACGGCCTTCGATCTGAGCGGTGGCGGATTTGGCGAGGGTGGCCAGCAACGGACCCCCGTCCTCTACCCAGCCGGTGAGATCGAGTGCCCCCACGAGCGTGCCGGACATCGGATGGGTGATCGGGACACCCGCGCAGGCCAATTGCCCGAGACAGTCGGCATAGTGCTCGGCGCCCGTCACGAGGGTGGGCTGGCGGGTTTCCAGGGTGGTGCCGATCCCGTTGGTGCCGGCGAATTCTTCCGAGTAGCTGTAACCGGGTATCAGTTGGACGTCGTCGAGTGTGCGATTGAGTCGTCGGCTGGCGGCGATCCTGGTCAAGATCACTCCGTCAGCCGACGTCAGGATCACGCTGACGGGTTCGTCGACCAGGCCGTCCGCGAGCTGTCGCAACACGGGTTCGGCAGCCGCAGCGAGAGGACAGTCCAGATTCGGCTCGCGGACGAACGGGAGGTCGAGCTGATCAGGGCTCACTTTGAGCGACTTCGATCGTTGCCACGAGAACGAGATGGGTTGGCGAACGGAGCTGTCGAGATCGTTGTCGGCGAGAAACAGCTCGCGCGCTTTCTGCAGGTCCTTGGTGGTCATGCCGTGTTTACGCCCCGTTTCTCCACACGTTTATGCACCCGAGCGTACGTCGTCTCGATGTGAGACGCGTCTCAATATGAGACGGTTGTCGATGGAGGTTCGACCGTCGCCCGGATACCGGTCAGTACTTCGAGGACGCTGGCGAGGTCGGCCTGCGTGAGGGTGCCCGGCACCGGAGGGGGCCCGGGGTCAGTGCGGGGACGGCCGCGCCGCCGGCCGGGGTGCGCTGTCATGGTGGGGGCCTTTCGTCGCGGGGTGGGGCGGATTCAGGGTCGTGGTCGTCATATCGCGCGGCCGGGGTTCAGAATTCCGGTCGGGTCGAACGCCGCCTTGATCCCTGTCATCAGGGATCTCTCGACCGAGCCGATCATGGGTTCGAGGTAGCGGCGTTTGAGGCTGCCGACGCCGTGCTCGCCCGAGATCGATCCGCCCAGCGCCAGACATCGCGTCACCATCTCGTCGAAGGCCCGATGGGCCCGGTCGGCGGCGTCGGGGTCGGCCGCGTCGAACACGATCGTGGGGTGGAGGTTCCCGTCGGCGGCGTGCCCGAACGTGCCGATGAGCAGGCGGTGGCGGTCGGCGATCCGGGCAATGGCGTCGAGCATGTGCGGTAACCGTGGGACCGGTACGGCCAGGTCGTCGAGCAGGGTGCTGCCGCGGCGTTCCAGGGCGGTCAGCGCCACGCGGCGCGCCTGCATGAGAGCGTCACCTTCGGCGGCGTCGGTGCTCACGTACAGCTCGGTGGCCGCGGCGGCGCGGCATGCGTTCGCGCTGCGCTGGGCTTCCGCCGCGGCGGCGTCACCGTCGCACTGGATCAGCAGCAGCGCGCCTGCCGTCTCGTCGAGACCCATGTGGGTCATCTCGTTGACGGCCGCGATGGTGGTTCGGTCCATGAGTTCGACCAGGCTCGGGTCGGCCACCGCCTGAATTGCCAGCACCGCGTCGACGGCCTGGACGGTATCGGAAAAGGCCGCGACGACGGTGGCCGTGTGGGCCGGGGCCCGGCGCAGCCGCACGGTCGCCTCGACGATCACCGCCAGGGTGCCCTCGGACCCGACCAGCAGTCGAGTCAGATTCAAACCGGCCACGTTCTTGCGGGTGACGGCCCCGGTGTGGATGATCCGGCCGTCCGCGAGGACCGCCTTGATCCGCGCGACGTGGTCGCCGGTCACCCCGTACTTTGCGCAGCACGCGCCGCCCGCGTCGGTCGCGAGGTTCCCGCCTATCGTGGAGATGGCGCGACTCCCGGGGTCGGGGACGTACCACAGTCCGCGCTCTGCCACCGCGGTCGCGAGGTCGCCGTTGATCACGCCCGCCTCGACCGTGGCGGTGCGGGACTGTTCGTCGACGGCGAGGATGCGGTCGAGTTTCTCGGTGCTCAGCACGATGCAGCCGTCGATCGCGTTGGCCCCGCCGGCCAGACCGGTGCCCGCACCCCTCGTCACGACCGGAATACCATGTCGGTGCGCGGTTTTCAGAGTCGCGACAACATGGTCGACGGTCCGGGCGCGGACGACGGCGAGCGGAAGCCCGGACGGGCAGAGCAACGCCTGATCGCGGGTGTAGGCGAGCATGGTGTCGCTGTCGGTCACCGCGGCATCGCCCAGTTCCGCGACCAGATCCGCGACGGGGCCGGTCGTCACGACCGTCATACCTTGGCCTGCGTGACTTCCAGCTCTCCCATCCGCGACCAGTCCTCCCCCGGAATCTCCGTGTGGATGATGCGCGGTGTCTCGCTCAGCGCGGGACGCATCGCGTCCAGTCCCTTCCGGAAGTGGTCGGCGGCGACGTGGTCGGAACCGGCCTGCCCGTCCCGGAACGCCTCGATCAGCACGAATACGGCGGGGTCGTCGGCGCTGCGGTGCCACTCGAACCAGAGATTGCCCGGTTCGGATCGTGTCGCATCGGTGAACTCCTTGGTGACGAGCAGCCAGTCGTTCTGATGCGTGTCGAGGACTTTGAACTTCACGACGATAAAAATCACGATGCTTCACTTTCTTTCGGGTATACGGGGCCGCAGCGGTGGGTTGGCGCTCGAGCAGGGGAGTGGGTCACCGCCCGCAGGACGGCGACCCACTCGGCTGCGTCAGTAGATGTTCGACGGGCGGACCATGCCTTCGGCGAGATCGCCGAATCCGGGCGCCATGATGGCGCCGGGATTGCCCATGACCTCCTCCACCACAGCGGTTTCGGTGGTGATCAGCAGTGCCGCGATCGAGGCCGCGCTTTCGAGCGCGGCGCGGGTGACCTTGAACGGGTCGATCACGCCGTCGTCGAACATGTCCCCGTATTCACCGGTGAGGGCGTTGAATCCGTGCCCGAGCGGCAGACCGGCGACTACCTCGACGACGTCATCGCCGTCGAATCCGGCGTTGATCGCGATCCAGCGCAGCGGTTCGGCGAGGGCGCGGCGTACGACGTCGCACCCGATGGCCTCGTCTCCGGACAGGTCGAGGTCGGCGAGTGCCCGATGTGACTGTGCCAGCGCGGTGCCACCGCCGGACACGATGCCCGCCTCCACCGCGGCGCGGGTGGCAGCGAGGGCGTCCTCGACGCGCAGCATCCGCTCCTTGAGTTCGACGCTGGTCGCGCCGCCGACGCGGATGACGGCGACCCGCCCGGTGAGCCGGGCGATGCGCAGTTCGAGGCTTTCCTGGTCCGCCTCGATCTTGGCACGCTCGAGCTGGGATTCGAGTTGGGCGATGCGGGCGTCGAGCAGGCGCTGGTCGCCGTGGCCGCCGACGATCGTGGTCTCGTTCTCGGTCACCGTGATCCGGTCACACGACCCGAGATGCTCGACGCTGACCTCGGACAGTTCGATGCCGGTGTCCTTGGCGATCACGTGCCCACCGAGCGCCACCGCGAGGTCTTCGAGCTCGGCGACCCGGCGGTGCCCGAAACCGGGGGCCCGGACGACCACCGACTGCATCGTCTTGTGCATGTTGCCACCGACGAGCAGTTGCAGGGCCGGCCCGTCGACCTCCTCGGCGAGCACCACCAGC
This sequence comes from Rhodococcus sp. T7, assembly GCF_009872365.1. Classification (NCBI taxonomy): domain Bacteria; kingdom Bacillati; phylum Actinomycetota; class Actinomycetes; order Mycobacteriales; family Nocardiaceae; genus Rhodococcus; species Rhodococcus sp. T7. The sequence goes on along the minus strand of NZ_WXYH01000221.1, from coordinate 3,499 downwards.
GGCCGGTCGGCACGCTTGGCGACCTCGACGGCCGGCATGATCTCCTGGACCTGGGTGACCTTCTTGTTGGTCAGCAGGATCAGCGGATTGGCGTGGACCGCTTCCATCCGCTCCGGGTCGGTGACCATGTATCCCGAGGTGTAGCCGTGGTCGAACTCGATGCCGTCGACGATGTCGACGGACAACCCGAGGGTGTCGCTCTCCTCGGTGGTGACGACTCCGGACTTGCCGACGTAGTCCACGGCCTTCGAGATGGCGTGTCCGATCACGTCGTCGTCGCTGGCGGCGAGCGTCGCGATGCGTTGCAGATCGCTCTGGCCCCCGACCTGGCTGGCCTGCTCGCGGAGGGAGTCGACGACGACGGATACGGCTCGTTCGATGCCGCGACGGACCCGCATGGGGTTGGCTCCGGCCTCGACGGAGCGCAGCCCCTCACGGACCATGGCCTGGGCGAGCACGGTTGCGGTGGTGGTGCCGTCGCCGACGACACCGTTGGTCTTCATCGCCACCTCCTTCACCAGCTGGGCGCCCATGTTCGCGAACGGTTCGCGGAGCTGGATCTCGCGCGCGATGGTCACACCGTCGTTGGTGATGGTCGGCGGCCCGGTGAGCTTCTCGAGCACCGCGTTGCGCCCCTTGGGGCCGAGGGTCACCTTGACCGCGTCGGCGAGGGCGTTGACGCCCTGCTCGAGTCGGGCTCGGGCGTCCGTGTTGTACCGCAGCTCTTTTGCCATGGCTGATGGTCCTTTCGTGCTTTTCTTGTGCGGAGTATGCGGCGTGTTACGGGACGAGAATCGCCCGACCGCGGACCCGCCCGGCATCGAGATCGTCGAGGGCTTGCTGGAAGTCCTCGAGCCGGTATCGGGTGGTGTGCAACGTGACCTTGCCCTGGGCGGCAAGGGTCATGAGCTCCTGAAGATCGTTGTAGGAGCCGACGAGATTTCCGATGAAGTTGATCTCGGTGGAGATCACATCGATGGTCGGGACGTCGATGTTCTCGCCGTATCCGACGACGTAGTAGTTCCCGGCGCGGCGCAGCATCGCGATGCCTTCCCGGGTGGCGCCACCTTCGCCGACGAAGTCGACGACAGCCTCGGCGCCGTGTCCGCCGGTCAGGTCGAGTACCTGCTGGATGTGGGTGCCGTCGGCGACGATGCCGTGGTCGGCGCCGATCTTCACGGCCAGTTCGACGGCCGCGGGGTTGCGGTCGAGCACGACCACGGTGACGCCGGAGATGGCCTTGAGGACCTGGATGCCGATGTGGCCGAGGCCGCCGGCCCCGATCACCACGCACACGTCCCCGGGGCGGGTCGTCTTCGCGGCCTTGGCAACCGCGTGGTAGGCGGTCAGTCCGGCGTCGGCGAGTGCGGCGACGTCGGCCGGTTCGAGCGAATCGTCGATCTTCACCACGCTGCGTGCGGTGGTACGGAGATATTCGGCGTAGCCGCCGTTGACGTCGATGCCCGGGAACTGACTGTTCTCGCAGTGGACGTCGTCACCGAAGCGGCATGCCCGGCACAGCCCGCACGTGATCAGGGGGTGCAGGATCACCTTGTCGCCGACCGCAACGTTGGTGACGGCATCGCCCACGGCGTGGACCCAGCCGGCGTTCTCGTGGCCGATCGTATACGGCAGTGCGACACCGGACTTCTCCTCCCACTGCCCCTCGAGGATGTGCAGGTCCGTGCGGCACACGCCGGCGCCGCCGATGCGCACGACGACATCGAGCGGGCCCTCGACAGTGGGTTCGGGAATGTCGGTGAGCTGCAGTTTGGTGTGGTATCCCACCACTTGCACGGCCTTCATCGCGGGCTCCTGGTTCTGAGGTTGGTGATTCGCGGCGTGGCGCCGACGGATTCGCTGTCGGCGTAGCGGGTGGCGAGCAGTCCGCGGCAGAAGTGGGCGTTGCCCTCCATCGAGATGCGCACCGACTTGGCGAAGCGCAGCCGCATCGGCACCGATTCCGGGGGAATGCGCTTGCCGTCGTCGTCGACGAACACCCGACTGGCCGGGCAGATGCTCAACCCGATGCCGATCCGGCGACGCAGCAACGCGGCCTTCGCCTTTCCCGGAGCGAGGTCGCTGAGAGTGAGCCGGTAGATCTCGTTCACCCCCAGGTCGGTGGTCTTCAGGTGCGCCTCGACGCACCGTTCCATCGCGGCGGCGTGCGCCTTGGACCGGAACATTCGACGCAGTTCGTGCAGACTGTCCTCCGCCTCGGAGCCGAACGTCCCGACGTATCCGGCGTCGGCGGCGAGGCCGGCGTTGATCTTGTCGCTGTCGTGATGGTCGTCGAGCAGCACCCGCACCTCGCCGATGTCCTCGATCAGGCGTAGCGCGTCGAGGGAATCGGAAGCCATGAGGTAGGCGAAGTTCGGCGAGCAGAACGCGGTGGGCAGCCGCAGGTGCACGGTGACCCCGTCGTCGTCGAGGGTGACCGACCGGACGAACCCGAGATCGGTGATGGGTTCGTCCAGTTCCGGGTCGGTGACCGTCGACAGGGCCATCAGGACGTCGTGTTCGGTGCAGACGACGACGGCGGTCATGACGGCACGGATTCCGGCTCGCGCGCCCCGGCGGCGACCTCCACACCTTCCTGTCCGGCCGGCTCGGCCAGTTGCAGGTCGGCGGGAACATCGATGTCGTACAGCGCTGCCGCGTTGAGACCGAGAATCTTCTGCTTTTGCTCCACGGTGATCGGGGCGTACTCGCTCTGCATGTCCTCGGGGATCTGGAAGTCGACGAACTTCTCGATCAGCCACTTCGGGGTCCACAGTGCGTAGTCGCTGCCGAAGAGGATCTTGTCCTCGCCGATCCAGTAGAGCAGTTCACCGATGACCTGGGCGAAATAGCGGGGCCGGGTGTGGATGAACGGCAATGCCACTGCCAGACCGCCGTACACGTTCGACTCCTGGGTGGCGATCCAGCAGAAGTCCTCGAGCCGCGGCAGACCCACGTGCTCGACGACGAATCGCAGGTCCAGGTAGTCGGTGGCGACCTTGTCGACGTCGGAAACGTCGAAAGCGTCACGGTCGAGGGGGCGGATCGTCGGGCCCTTGTGAACGTGAATGTTCTTGATCCCCAGCTTGATGCATTCTTCGAGGTAGCGCCGCGACCACGGTTCGTCGAGTTTGTAGCCGCGGGAGTCGCCGTGCCATTCTGCGGTGTAGAGCTTGACGCCCTGCAGGTTCATCCGGTCCGCGTCCTTGCGGAGCTGTTCGAGGCCGGCCTCCTCGTGGCGCGGGTCGTAGGCGTGGTTGTAGGTGAGCTTGCCGGGATTCTTGGCGACCAGGGCGAGCGCTTCGTCCGTCTGCCCGAATCCCTTGTGGTAGAAGTCGCTGAGCAGGGTGGCCTGGAAGATCGCGTGGTCGACGTATCCGTCCACGAAGAGGTCACGCTCGAAGCGTTCGCTGCCGTAGTACGTGTAGGTGTCGTAGTCCCACACGACCTCTTCGGGGCTGAGGTTCTTGTGGTAGTCGTAGAAGCAGTCGATGAACTG